>CABVAO010000014.1 GCA_902496335.1 uncultured Collinsella sp. | reverse complement strand
TGTCCATCCTCGCAGTATCCGGTTCTCAAGGTGCACGCTTTGCGGCTCATCCGGTTCCACCGGGCCGCGCGGCAAGGAGATATATTGCCAGACCGGAGGGGCCCCGTGGGCGGGAATCGCGCACTCCATATTTTGTTCACAAATGAATAGAACCCTCAGTTGCTTCGCTGAGGCCGTATTCGAAGCAGCAGCTTCTGATATTGGCGATGACCAGCTGTTTTATGAGTATTGAGACATCGGTCATCTCTGGAGCGCTACTTTACTCCAAAGGCATCAGCTATTTGTTTCCCATCGGTAAAAGGCGGGTTTTGTTCGCCAAGCGTTCTTATATATAGATAGATACGGGTTCGAACCCATGAAAGGGCGACAAAAAAAGACAGCCAACCGAAGTTGACCGCTTTCTATTCTATGCTGGAGCATCCAGAGGGTGCTTCCGAACTCGTTTTCTCGCTGCCATTCATGCTTTCGAAGCATCTTTCGACCTTCGCAGTCTCATGTTTTGAGGATCTGCCGTGTTTATCACTGTTATCAATGAGTGTGTGGAAGTGATCCTCATACAGATTCATGCGATCCGCCAGAGAACTGAGAAGCATCTTTCTGCAGCCCTCGTTGTCTATCCTCGCATCTCTCAGGTCTTCCGGAAATTCACAAGCAGTCTTAGGGTCAATTTGTTTCTGCTTTCAGAGACTTGTTTGAGAGTTTTTAAAGACAGTTCAAAACAATAAGCGAGACACCATAAAGCAGAGCAAGATGTGCCGGATAGAAAATGTAGAAGAAATATTTCAGCTTCAGCCCTCGCTTGCCATTATAAAGATTGATAAGCAACAACGAAATTATCGCGGCAGCAACATCAGGATTAAAAATATTAGCTGTAGTGAGCTCAAATCCGCCGCCAATTATATGGCATGACGAAAGGAGCACTGCACATACTGCAGCAAAGAACATCTTAGCTTTGCTGTCGTGGAATAAATAGAATGCAGCAACAAGCAGAATGCCATACGCACCGCCATCCAGCTTAGTGTATTCAGCTGCCAGTGCTGTCAAAACAATCAGAGCAATTTCTGCAATGTGCCTCTTCCATTTTGAAAGACTTTGTATCTTTTCCAGAATAATCAAAAAGACCAAGGAAAGCAGGAGCTCATACATAACATTCTGTTGCCGAAGGTCAAATAGCTGCCCGGTTTGAACGAAATCGTATATGGGCTCCGCAATGATTGCGAAGACAAGCATATTTCGCAGGTACTTCTTTATGTCATGAGTATGCAAAAATCCCTCAACTATCAAAAAGCAAAATAAGGGAAATGCAATTCTGCCAAGAACATGAAGCACATCCGAAGCCTCGCTTAGAATCGCCCACTGCTCGTCTGATATCTGATTGTACGATGCGTGAGTCATGATTCCATTGGTCAGGACGATCCTGCTTACATGATCGAGAACCATCGAAATGGCCGCTATTATCTTTAATGTGCTGCCGCTAATTCCGTATCTATCTGTTTTCATTTTGTTTTCCTTTCGTTGGGTGGGCCGTCGGGGGTTCAGCCTGCTCCGCAGGCGGCCGCTGCGGCGCTCCGCGCCCCGACGGGTTCGAACCCGTGTCGCGGCAACAAAAAAGCGACCAACCGGAGTCGATCGCTTTCTTTTCTATGGTGGGCCGTCAGGGGTTCGAACCCTGGACCTTGGGATTAAAAGTCCCCTGCTCTGCCAGCTGAGCTAACGGCCCGCGGGTGGCATTGTACCACGGTCTGGGACTATTCCCAACTCCATTGGCCGTTCTGGAAAATCACAACTTCACGTCCATCAGGCGTAATGCCCGTAATATCGATGTCGTCCGTGCCGATCATAAAATCAACGTGCGTGCTCGAGACGTTAACACCATGCTCCAGGAGCTCCTCCTTGGACATGTCATACCCACCCTCGATACATTCGGGGAAACCGACACCTAGCGCGAGATGGCAGCTAGCGTTCTCGTCATAGAGCGTATCGTAGAACAGAACACCACTTTCGCGGATCGGCGTGTTCTTGGAAATGAGCGCGACCTCTCCCAGGTGAGCAGCGCCCTCGTCAGTATCGATGATACTTGCAAGCGTTGCCTTGCCCACGCGGGCGTCGTAGTCCACCACGCGGCCGCCCTCGAACTTAATCCAAAAATCGTCGACCTTATTGCCGTGGTGGATGAGCGGCATGGCCGAGTACACGATACCGTCGGCGCGCATGCGATCGGGCGAAGTGAAGACTTCCTCGGTGGGAATGTTGGGGAAGAAGGGGTGCCCATCGGGCGTCTTGCCCTTGCCGCCGGCCCACTCGTGACCTTTCGTCATGCCAATCGTCAGATCGGTTCCATTTGCCGCGGTGTAATGCAGGTAGTCGAAACGATTGTCGTTCAGGAAACGCAGGTTCTTTTCGAATGCGGCGTCATGGAGTTCCCAGTCGCTCTCTGGGTCCTGGCCATCGGCGCGCGCGGTGTGCAGAATCGCATTCCACAGCTTATAGATTGCAACCTCATCGGCGTCTCCTGGGAACACCTCGTGCGCCCAAGCCACGACCGGAGCGCCGGCGATGCACCACGGATTGATGTTGTAATCCAGTCCACGGCGGAAAACTTTGCACTGCGTATTCCTCGCCTTTGATGCCGCGGCCGGCTTGGCTGGATCGATGCCCTTGAGGGCCGCAGGATCCGCACCCTCGATAAAGACAAAGCAGGCACCATCCTGGGCCAAGGAATCCAGCTGCATGCGCTTCCACTCAGGCGTCTGCTCAAAATAGCTTTTCTCGACATGCTCGTACGTGAGCCTCGTCACGGCATCATCGGCCCAAATGACCGTCACGTGGCCGGCGCCGGCAGCATAGGCCTCCGCGACCACCACGCGCGCAAACGGCGCGCACTCGACCGGAGACTGAACGACGACCTCCTGGCCGGGCTTGACGTTTACGCCCTTGCGGACGACCAGGCGCGCGTAGTTTTTAATCTTGGGCTTCAGGGCCTTCATGCCCTCCAGAGCCTCTTCGACCGTCAGGGCAGCTCGAATCATGTGCCACTCCATCTATCTATAGAACAGTAAAAAGGCGCGCCGCAAAAACGACGCGCCTTATATCTTAGCGATAAGTATGTATGCAAACGCTACTTCTTCTTGGAGTCCTTCTTGTCCTCCTCGGCAGCCGCGCGCTCAATAAGAGCGTTGAGCTTGTTCTCGGACATGCCCTCGGCCTGCGCGCGGTACATGTTGCGCAAGGGACGAATACGAGCGAAGTCATAGATAAAGTCGCCCAAAATGATGACGTAGGACAAAACAATGCCGACCATCTGGACAGGGCTGGACACCATGCCAGCGGGAGCGAAGTACAGCGAGGCCCAAATTGCCACGACGAGCACCATGCCAATAGCGAGCACAATCCACCAGATGCGACGGCGCTTGGTGTAGTCCTCGTCCTGCTTGAGGAGGATATTCGACACCGTATAGATGCGGTCCTCCTTGGCGCGCTGCTTAGCCTTGCGGGCGCGCTTCTCCTCTTTAGAGAGGCCCTCGAGGCTCTCGCCCTTCTCGAGCTCTTTGCGGCGTGCCTTAGACGAAGCCGGCACGACGCGAACGGAGCTCGCTGCTTGGCGGGCGGGCTTAGCAGATGCGGCAGACTTGCGCGCAACCCCGGTAACTTCGTGGGATTGCGTGCGCTTGTTCGTGGCGCTACGGGTACTCACTTATGCGTTCTCCTTCATGCTTGTGAACTGGGAGCCCGTGATGATCTGGAAGGCCTCGCGATAGCGCTCGGACGTGCCATCGATGACCTCGGCGGGCAGGTGCGGGGTCTCCCCCGTCATATCCCAGTTGGCCTTGAGCCAATTGCGGACGAATTGCTTGTCGTAGCTAGGCTGGATCTTGCCCTCCTCGTAGCTGGCAGCAGGCCAGAAACGGCTGGAGTCGGGCGTGAGACACTCGTCGATCAGCGTGACCTTGCCATCAATAACACCAAACTCGAACTTGGTGTCGGCAATGATGATGCCACGGGTCGCGGCGTACTCGGCGGCAGCCTTGTAGATCTTGAGGGAAAGGTCGCGAATCTGCGTGGCGATGTCCTCGCCCACGATCTCGCAGCAACGCTCGAACGAGATGTTCTCGTCGTGGTCACCGATCTCGGCCTTCGTGGACGGCGTGAACAACGGCTCGGGAAGCTTGGAAGCCTCGGTCAGGCCCTCAGGCAGCTGGATGCCGCAGACGGTGCCGTTCTCGTCGTAGGTCTTCTTGCCCGAACCGGTCAGATAGCCGCGAACGATGCACTCGATAGGAATCGTCTGGGCCTTCTTAACCAGCATGGCGCGGCCAGCGAGGTAGTCACGATACTCAGCAAACTCCTCGGGGAAATCCGCCGGGTCGATGGAAACGAGATGGTTGGGGACGATGTCGACAAACTTATCGAACCAGAATGCCGAGATGCGATTGAGTACCTCTCCCTTAAACGGAATCTCGTCGGGAAGAATGAAGTCGAACGCAGAAATGCGGTCGGTGGCGACCATCAGCAGGTTTTCACCGGCATCGTAAATATCACGAACCTTGCCACGGGAATCCGGACGACGCTCCATCGTTGTCACGTGAGTCACTCCTTACCTAAATACGACAGAAATGCGGGTTCTTTCCCGCATGTTTTCGCAAACTCGGAGCGGCAGGGACGCGGCCCCTCCTTCACCGAATAGCGAAAAGCTAGTGCTCCATTGTAGTAGATGCCGCGTCTGCCGTGTGCTCGCGGGGCAGATGAATTGTAAAAGTCGTACCCTTTCCAAGCTCCGACTCCACGGATATGTAGCCATGGTGACGCTCGACGATCTGCTTGGTCACGGCGAGGCCAACGCCCAGGCCGCCAGCTTCGCGGGCGCGGCTGGCATCGGCGCGCCAAAACCGCCCGAAGATGCGCGACAGATCGTCCTTGGCAATACCGATGCCGGTATCAGAAACGGCAATGCTGACGTGCTTGCGGTCACTTAGCACCGACACCACGACCCAACCGCCCTCGGGGGTGTAGCGCATGGCGTTGCTCATGAGGTTGATAACACATTGCGTGATCATGTCGGGATCGGCCTCGACGACATCGTCGTGACCCTGGGTCTCGTCCGCAAAACGCAGGCGCAGATCGCGGTCGACAAACAGGCGCTCCTGGGCATTGACGATGGAACGCACGAAAGGAACCATGTCCACCGGCTCAAGGTTGAGCGGAGCCGTGCTGTTTTCCATGCGCGACAGGTCAAGCATCTGCTGCACCAGACGAGCCAGGCGGCGCGTCTCGGAAGCAACGGTCTCCAAATGCTCATCGTCGGTGGGATACACGCCATCCTGCATGGCCTCGACCGTTGCGAGCATGGCCATAAGCGGCGTGCGAAGCTCATGTGCAACGTCTGAGGTCAGGCGCTTCTCGTGTTTCATATCCTTCTCGAGCGAAGTGGCCATCTCATCGAAGGTCTCACCCAGCTGATCGATCTCGTCATCACCGCGCAGTCCCGTGCGAGCCGACAGGTCGCCGTCACGGATTTGCTTTGCGGTGCTGGTGATGCGATGAATCGGCTTGGTGAGCATGCGCGACACGAGCGATCCGATAACGACCGAAATGCAAATTGCAACAACCGCGGCGAGGGCCATGGCGTTAAAGGTCTTCTCCCTAAACGCAGAGTCCGCCTTGGTGAGCAGAGCGTCGGAGCCGATGGCCCACAGCTTTACCTGTCCGACATGCTCGCCGGAAGACGTTACAATCTCGACGTTAGCAACGCTATCGGAGTCGGTTGGAGCAGACGAGACCGGACTATGCGATGCCCTCTTGCCGCTCGTGTCGTCGGTCGTAGCCTGGTTTTCGCGTACATCGGCGGTGGCGCTTGCCGAGGGCCAGGAATCGTCATAAACGATTACGCCCTTTTTATTGACGACCTGCATGCCCAGATCGTCGGAAACCAAACTCGACGTTGCGACCGTACGCAGTTCCCCCGCGGTCCAAGAGCCGTTTTCCTCATATGAGGTTGCCAACTTCTCGGCAGCGGAATTTGCGATTTCGACGATATTGGAGCGTGTGTAATCCGAAAAGACCGTGCCCCACACAACAGAGACAACGCCCACCAGCACCAATACCGTCATGAGCGATGTCAGAGCAAAAGCAAGTGCCATGCGTGAGGGATAGCTCATCGTTGGCCGTGAATCGGAACGAGGCGTGTTCCAACTAGCCTTGGAACCCGCCTCGCTCTCCTGCTTGTGCTTTTGTCCGATTTCAAAGCGCGCAGGTGTCATATGTGATTTCCCTATTTCTCGTCCGACTTATCGGTCTTGGCCGGAGCCTCGAAGCGATAGCCGACACCATGGACGGTGTAGAGCCACTTGGGCTTCTTGGGATCATCGCCCAGCTTGGCGCGAAGATTCTTCACGTGGCTATCGATGGTGCGCTCATAGCCCTCAAAGTCATACCCGAGCACTTTCTCGACCAGCTCCATGCGGTTATACACACGGCCGGGATGGCGGGCAAGCGTGGTGAGCAGCTTGAACTCGGAAGCCGTCAGATCGACTTCCTTGCCCTCGACCAAGATCTTGTGGCCCGAGATATCGATGACCAGATCGCCGAAGTCGAGTACCTCGACGGCGGGCTCGTCGGCCTGATGGGCACGGCGGAACAGAGCGCGAACGCGGGCGACGAGCTCGCGCGGCGAGAACGGCTTAATCAGATAGTCGTCGGCGCCGAGCTCAAGACCGATAATACGGTCCTCGATCTCGCCCTTAGCCGTCAGCATGATGATGGGGACATCCGAGGTATCGCGAATGGTGCGGCAAACGCGCTCGCCGGGGATCTTGGGGAGCATAAGGTCGAGCACGACCAGGTCGAACTGATGCTTCTCGAACTCCTCGATCGCGGACTGGCCATCGCCGACGCCCACAACCCAGTAGCCTTCGCGCTCGAGATAGGCAGCGACGGCGTCACGGATTGCCTTCTCATCCTCGACCAGCAGAATCTTTTTTGCATCTGAAGCCATAACACGGCCCCCCTGTCTCAATTAGCTAAGAACAAGCCCATTTTAACGCACCTGAGCCCGCCGGATGCCGCTATGACGCGGCAGCTCGGCGGGCGGTACCCACAATTACAACGCGTTTATTCCCCTGTTGGCGCCTTTTTAACCCCTCTAAGCTTAAAGAGAGAATAGGCGTGCAGTGACCGTCTCTGGTATACCCTGGCTGTTGCGCACCGTGGCGTACGTAAGGAATGAGTCCGATTTTCCCGCCGTAGCTGGATAATCGCCATACTCCAAAGCGCGGTCGGGCGACAGCAGCGAGCCATAGGTCTTGGCAGAGGTGTCGATCAGGAAATGCGACGCCTGTACCTTAACAAGGTATTTATTCTTCTTGCCAGCCGCACATGCGAGCGGCTCACGGGACAGGAAGAGATACGGCCCTCCCTCATTACCGATATACGTGCCCATGTTGCCCAGGCTGCCCACGCCACTATAGGTCGCCTCGATAGAAAACACGAAGGTATCGCCCATATATACGGCCTCGAAAGGCAAGACTGACGAGGGAAGGACTAGCTGGGCACGTTTGGTGTTGTTGCCGTCGGTCAAATCGATTGCCGTTATGCCGTAGTAGACGCCCTCGTCGTTGCGGACACGCGGCGAGATGGTCAAAATGCCGTCGCTCGCGCGCGGGGCCGATGCAAAGCGACCCGTCGATTTCCAAATTATCTCGGCCTTGGATTCATCAAGCGAGCGACGATAGCAAAACGAATCGCTACTCGTTTTATTGCCACCTGCCGAGGGCATTTTATACCAGATGATTGATGACCCGAACGCCGTAAACAGCGGCGGATCGTAGTCCTTGCCACCTCGATCGAGCTCAACCACGTCGCCAGAGAGCGAAGCGCCCGACAGATTTTGAGCGTAGAGCTTCCACGATGAATTGGCAAAGTTCATCTCAACCCACGCGAATACGCCGTCGCCGGCACGGACATCGTAGAATGCATATCCCGTGCCCTCGATAGGATCCTCGATTAATGTGGTAAGCGAGCCATCGCCCAGGTTGAGCACACCGAGTGTGTTGGCGTGCAGTGCCGATGCGGGCGCCATCATTGCCGCGGCGTAATCGCCGTCGCAGTAGTACAGCAGCGTACCCAGAGGCAGCGTCCACGACGCCGCCGGCTCAAGATCGATGTCGACTGCCTCGTACTCATCCGTAATCGAGATGATTTTGGAATCGTCCTTGATAACCTGCGGCTCGCCGGCGGCATCATCGCTGGTACCCGTTTTTTTCGAGCATCCGGCAAGCACCGTGGCAGCGCCCGCAGCAACCCCACCGAGCACAAAGCCGCGACGCGATATTCCGTTCTTGATGTGATCGGCGATACCCATTAGGCGATCTCGGCGCGAGCGGCCTCGATAGCGCGTGTAAGCTGGTCGGCGCAGGAGGTCTTTTTCATACCGCAGGTATTACCGGCGAGAACCTCGATTACGCGATCGGCAGGAGCGCCCTCGACCAGCTTGGAGATAGCCTTGAGATTGCCGTCGCAGCCGCCGGTAAACTCAACGCCCATCACCTTGTTGCCGTCATCGGAAAGGTCAAGGTGAATATTGCGAGCACACACGCCCTGAGGCTTGTAATCAAACGAAATCATGCGATCCCCTCTCAGAATGTTATTCGAGACGACTATTATCCCCGTCTTTCCCTAAATGCAACGAGGCGCTTTGCCGGCAACACACATTACCAGCAAAGCGCCCTAAAAAGCTAACGTTATGCCCGAACCTACTCGAAGCTCAGCTGCTCCAGACGATCAAAGACCGTGTCGATACGGGTGAGGAAGTCCCACGGATCAAAGATCTCGTCGAGCTTCTCCTGGCTGACGGTGCAGCGCGGGTCGGCCTCGAGACGCTCCTTAAAGGTGGGGCCGGAGACACAATCCTGTACCTCGTGCCAGGTTGCCATAGCGTTCTCCTGCACAATGGCGTACGCGTCCTCGCGGGTGATGCCCGTGTCGACGAGGGCGAGCAGTACCTTGGAAGAGAAGATGAGGCCGCGGGTCTTATTGAGGTTGGCCATCATGCGGGCGGGATACAGCTGCAGGCCGTCGATAACGCGGATGAGGCACTGGAACATGTGGTCGAGGGCGATGAAGCTATCGGCCTGGGCGACGCGCTCGGCAGAGGAGTGCGAAATGTCACGCTCGTGCCACAGGGCGACGTTATCGAAGGCAACCTGGGCGTTGGACTTCACGATCCGCGACAGACCGCAGACTTTCTCCATGGTGATGGGGTTGCGCTTGTGCGGCATGGCTGAGCTGCCCTTTTGCCCCTTACGGAACGGCTCCTCCGCCTCGAGCGTATCAGTCTTCTGCAGATTGCGGACCTCGGTAGCGATGCGCTCGCAGGTGGCCGCGGTGGTGGCGAGAACGCCGGCGAGATAGGCGTGATGGTCGCGGCTGATAACCTGCGTGGACAGCGGGTCGTGAACCAGGCCCAGGTGCTCGCAGACATACTCCTCGACAAACGGCTCGATGGAGCTGTACGTGCCGACAGCGCCCGAGATAGCACCGAAGGCAACATTCTTGCGGGCGTCCTCAAGACGATCCAGATCGCGCTTGAGCTCCCAGGCCCAAGAGCCAAACTTCATGCCGAAGGTCATCGGCTCGGCGTGGATGCCATGAGTGCGGCCGGCACAGAGCGTGTTGCGCTCCTCAAAGGCGCGACGCTTGCAAATCTCGCCGAGCTTCTTGACGTCCTCGATGATTATGTCGCAGGCCTGGGTGAGCTGGTAGCACAGGGCCGTGTCGCCCAGATCGGAGCTGGTCATGCCATAGTGAACCCAGCGGCTGGGCTTGGGGTCGCCCTCGGGAACATCGGCATCGATGTATTCCTTCATGTTGGTCAGGAAGGCAATGACGTCGTGGCGCGTGACTTCCTCGATCTCATCGACCTTTGCCTTCTCAAAGTTGGCATGGTCGCGGATCCACTGGGCCTCGTCTTTGGAAATACCGATCTTGCCGAGCTCCGCCTGGGCCTCGCAGGCCAGAACCTCGATCTCCTGCCAAATGGCGTACTTGTTCTCGAGGGAGAAGATGTGTCCCATCTCCGGGCGGGTATAGCGATCGATCATAGCGGCTCCTTTTTGGTTATTGGCACGTTGGTCGTAACCCAACCATTGTACCGTGCGCAGGTGCAAGTATGGGCAGCAGGCATTAACCTAACATTTTGGAATTGGAGCGAGCAACGGGACGTCTGCGCATTTGCTTTGCAAATCCGCACCGGCTGCGGTCGATCTCCTCGGATTCACGGAGACGATGGGGAAGACTTTGTTGAATTGGCCGTCCCGAGGTCTTCTGTGCTCCATGGAGCGGGCAACGGGACGTCCGCGTATTTGCTTCGCAAATCCGCACCGGCTTCAGGCGCCCGTCGGCGCCTTCGCCTGCTCGCTACAAACGCTTCGCGTTTGCTTAACGCTCGCACCCTGGCGGGTTCGAGCCCCGGCGCTTGGTAGTGAAAAGCACGGCAACGTAACGCTGCCGTGCTTGTGCTTTTTACTGGAGCGGGCAACGGGACTCGAACCCGCGAGTGTCAGCTTGGGAAGCTGATGCCTTACCACTTGGCGATGCCCGCTTGTGTGTTGGCTAGTATAACGCGGTTATCTTGTTCGATACAAGGGTGGTGATGCTTGTTTTAGCTGTGGAGATTCGTTTGAAAATCGCGTCAATTGTGGAGATGAGGACCTTTGTCTTTCTTTTCTTACCATCTTCTACCTGCACTTTTATCTGATTGTTGTATTTGAGCTCGATTTGTCAGAAATCGGGCAAGCTTTTGGTCAGGCTCCGGTACTTACCCGCATGAACCTCGGGGGTAGCCTCATCCTACGCGTCGCAACCTCCCCATGCGGCGCACGAGGGATAAGGAGCAGCCATGTCCAACGCACCCACGCACTCTGTCCACAGCGCAATCGCAACAGGTCCGCTGCTCCTGCTCCTCTTCCTGCTTTTCGGCTGCCTGACACCGGGAGCCGCATTTGCCGTCGATGGCTACGATCAGCTCGGCTTCCGCACTATTAGCGATGATTGTGGGCCC
The DNA here is from genome assembly GCA_902496335.1 of uncultured Collinsella sp. Classification (GTDB taxonomy): domain Bacteria; phylum Actinomycetota; class Coriobacteriia; order Coriobacteriales; family Coriobacteriaceae; genus Collinsella. The sequence continues at coordinate 30,641 of CABVAO010000014.1, read as the reverse complement.
TTCTTTATCGGCAAGTATGAAGCTCAAGACGCCTCAATTGCCTACTGCATGAACCAGGAGCGCCCCGGCCCCACCAAACCGGGCGGCCCATGGCTCAACTTTGATCAAGGCTGGGTGTGGCTCGACGACGAGTTCGCGGCAATCGTTTGTCACGGATATCCCACCACCACGTCGTTTGGCGGTTACCATCTTTCACCCGATCGCGCCCGCGCCGCCACCCAGCTTGCCGTATGGATGCTCAACGGCACTACCCATGTCGACGGCACCTACTCCTACACGACCGCTCAGGGTAAAACCAAGAGCGGACACTTTACCGCCGACAATGAAGTCGTGGCGGCTGCGCGGTGGCTCCACGACAGCGCAAAATCAGGAAGCATCAAAGCCGCTCCGCACCGCGCGCGGCGCTATCTAGGAGCCGTATCGGGCGGCAGCAAACGTCAGGACATGCTCTATGTACTGCCGGCGGTCTCTGTTTCCTTCCAAAAGCAGTCTGCAAACGCTGCCATTACCAGCGGAAACAATACTTATCAGTTTGCCGGGGCAACATTCGATGTTTTTGAGAGCGCCAGCGACGCACGTGTTGGCACCATCCAGATGGACAGCAACGGTCGGGCGCAAGCAACACTTCTGCCCAACACAGCATACTACCTAGTTGAAACGAAGGCGCCGGCCGGCTATGTCCCCCGCCACGATCGCATCGCCTTTACCACGGGGAATGATGGTGGACAGGTCGCCATTGATGAACAGCCCGGCACCATCAATCTGCGTATCGTAAAACTCGATGCCGCGACGAATGCCGGCCCCCAGGTGGGATCTTCACTCGCAGGAGCAGAGTTCACGTGTGTGTCGCAATCAACCCCTGGATGGGCACAAATCCTCACGACCGACGAAAGCGGTCGGGCCACCCTCGCCGATGTCCCCTTAGGAACCTTTACCATCTACGAATCAAAAGCCCCCGAGGGCTACCTGCCATCCAACGACAGCTGGACCTATACCGTTGGAGCCGACCAGCTCGGCGATTCAGGCGTGGTCGAGATCGAATCTCGCGTTTCCGATATCCCCATTGCGTTTAACCTTGAGATTTCCAAATTCAAGGATTACGGCAATAGCGACCAATCCGGCCTGGAGCAGCCGGCGGAAGGTGTTGTCTTTGAGGTTGTCAGCAACAGCTCTCAGCAGGTTGTTGGCACACTGACCACAAACGTCTATGGCTTTGCCTCCACCAAAGATCAGCCCGAAGCATGGTTCGGCGCGGGCAAGCGACCCGCCGGTATCCACGGAGCCGTCCCATACGACCGTGCCGGCTACACGGTTCGCGAGGTTCCGGAAACCGTCCCCGAGGGTTTTAAACGTGCAGGGGAATGGACCGTCGGGGCCAATCAGATTTCCAACGGCGCCGAGCTTCAATATATCGTGGACAACCACGCTCTGTCGACGCATCTCCAGATTGTAAAACGCGATGCCCAAACAGGCGCTTCTGTTCCACTAGCCGGATTCACCTTCCAACTACTCGACAGCAATCACGAATCTGTCTCACAAACTTGCTGGTATCCAACACATAACGTAATGGACACCTTTACGACTGACGCGACCGGGACCGTCACACTGCCCGAATCGCTCGTGCCGGGCACCTATTATGTACGCGAAACCTCGGCCAAAGAGCCCTATCTTGTCGGCGAGGAGATCGAGGTAAACATACCCGCCGACATGAACCTAACGCCCGTTGCAATCGCCTCGTATTATGACCACGCCGCGACCGGAAACATCAGGATCGTTAAAACCGATGCCATAGACGGCAGCAGCCTCGCGGGCGCCGTCTTTGAGATCCGTGCCTCGAGTGATATCGTGCGCCCCGACGGTAGCATTGCCGCGCTCGACGGTGAGACTGTCGCGACCATCACGACGGATGAAACTGGAGAAGCACGCGCGGACAACCTCCCGCTGGGACTTGGCACCGCACGCTACGAGGTTGTCGAGACTCAAGCGCCGGCAGGCTTCTTGCTCGATCGGACAACCCATATTGTCGACCTTACTTATGCCGACCAGAAAACACCCGTTGTAGAAGCACGGCTTAACGTATCCGACGATTACACCAAGGTTGATATCTCCAAGGTCGATGCAAGCGGTGAGCAGGAAGTGGAAGGCGCACAACTCACCTTATATGGTCCCGATAAAACCGAAATAGACTCCTGGACCTCATCCGACAAGCCACACCGCGTCGAACATCTTGCACCCGGCACCTACTCGTTGCGCGAAATGATGTCTCCGCGGACCTATGACCTTGCCGAGGAAATAACGTTTGAAATAAAGGATACGGGAGAAGTCCAATCCGTCGCGATGAAGGATGCGCCCATCGAGATCAAGGGACAGGTCGACAAGCGTCAGGAACTTGTCCAACCTATCGAAAAGGGCCTGTTGGCTAACGGCGATGGTAAAAATCGCGCCGCGACGCAAACTAATACGGATGGACTTTTCTCCTATACCATCGACGCTCGAAACGATTCCGCTACTTGGGTTGATGAGTTTACGATTACCGATGATCTTGAGTGCGCCAAAGACGGCACGGCGAGATTCATCTCAATCGAAACCCCCGTCGCCATCGGCGACCTCAACGGTCTGTGCAACGTGTGGTATCGCACGACGCCGTTGGACTCGACAGACGTCGATGAGCCGGCGAACGCGACACTTGACGATGGACACGAAAATCCTTGGCTTGAGTCCGACGAAGTAAAAGAGAGCCTTGGTGAGGACTGCCGCCTCGTCGATTACGACGGCTGGCGCCTCTGGAAGGCGGATGTCTCGACCACGGAATCCACCACACTCGAGGCGGAAGAGCTCGACCTTGCATCCAATACCGTCGTAACAGGCATTCGAATTGAATACGGTGCGGTAGCCGCCGACTTTACGACTCGAAGCGATGCGGATTCTTGGACCCGCGATGATCTCAAAGATGAGCACGACGACCTTGACGATGCCAAAGCAATCCTTGGCACAGACGCTCGGGGCGCAGTCGTACACATGCAGGCAACGTCGGCTTATACGCCCCAAACCGCACTCACCAACAGCGCGCGCGTCGATCTTTGCCGCAACGGTGGCGGCGATAAACTTGAGTCACATGACGAGGACAGCGTCATTCAACGCTGTACCCTACCGCAGGACCTACCGGCAACAGGATCAGTTCCCATCGCCGCTTGCATCACCGCGCTCCTGACCTCGGGTGCCGCAGCCCTATGGTTCGCTCGCCTTAGGTCGATCCCAAAGAAGCGTTAGCGCGATGAAAAAGGGGGAGCCAGTCCCCTGGCTCGCCCGCTTTCAATCATTTAAATCGCCGCATCTACTCTGCAGACGAAGATCCACCATCAACGATTGCCTGCTCGGACTCAGGAATCCCATCGGCACCCGTACTCTGTTCTTGCTCCACCTCTTCGCTGATTGCGGAGGCGGGGGTCGAGCCCTTTGCACCCACGATGTAGGCAGCCCCAAATCCTAACGCAATGGCAATCAAGGTCAAAATCACGTAGACAGGCCAATGGCGCTTAATATACGAAAACACGTTGACTCCTTAGAGCTCCGTCTACGAACGGCGGATAACCTCGGTCACGACCTCGGATACCGTAGCAATGTTCGTCGGGTTGACATTGTGGGGTAGGTCGTCCTCGGTACGAGCGCAAGCCAGACGCGTGCCGTCCACGCCGGCGATGGTAAGGGCTCGGCGGCTCGCCTCGAGCGCGGCATAGGCATCGGTCTTGGCATAGGGCATCTCGAGCGCGCCACAATCGACATGGAACGACTTGCAGACCTTGCTGACCAGGTTCATGATGCGGCGATCGCCCTTGAGCAGTTGTTGTTCGCCCTCGACCGTCACAACCGAAAGCCTACCGGCGCCGACGGATTCAAGATTGATAAAGAATACGCCGCGGAGCTTATCGCGATGCGAAGCCAAGAAGGCCTTCATGCCGGCGCCATCACAATCCGAGGCACCCGTTGCCACAAACCAGATATCGTGACCGAGCAGCTCATCATCGCCCATAGAGGCGACAGCCGAGAGCATACCTTCGGAAGAAGCGCCATCGGAAGACGTAGCGCCGCCCTTCCATCCATCGTTATCGTCCTCGAAGTTATCCCACGAACCGATACCGCGACCGGATTTCTTGGCATCGTAATCGTCTTCGACGCCCAGCCAGTCACTCATGCTGTCCTGCTCGTTTTTCTTTTTACGACCGAACAGGCCACCCAGGCCGCGCTTACGAGACTTGGGTGCCGCCGGGGCGGGAGCCGAAATGGTCTCGATCGGCTGCGCGCCCGACGCAACGGACATAGGAGGCGCAACGGGTGCCGATGTGGGTTCGGGACCTTGGGCGGTAGCAAAGGGGTCGTTGACCCGGGCAGAGGGATCGGGAAGGTCGAACAGCGACGTGCGAGACGCAACGTTTGCCTGCTTCATAGACGGCAGCGACGGATCGGGGACCGAAGCCAGCGGAGACGAGGAAGGTGCAGGCGACGGTGCCGACGCCGGATCGGGAACATTCATCTGCGGACGCGGCGATGCCTGGGAGGAAATCTGGGCCATAAGGGAATCGACCGTTTCGTCCTGGGTGGGAGCGACATTGACAACCGTGGCACCGGACCCACTCGGGGTCGGCATGGTGAAAATCTGCGTGGAATAAGGCCTCGACTCATCCGTCTCGGGAGTCTCGGAAACCGCAGGCACTTCCTCCTGCTCGACCTCGGTCGAATCACCTTGATCGGCTGCCGCGTATTGCTCTTCGTCAGAGTTGGCCTCGACGGACTCGTCCTCGGCGGCATCTTGGATTTCGGCAGCATCAATAGGCTCGTCATCGTCTGCCGCGTCGCCCTGCTCATCGGAAACAGGAAGGGGCTCGGCAATCGCGGTGCCTTGCTTTTCAAACGTTATCGTGGAATCGAACTGCGCGGCATCAAACGACATGGTGCTATCGACGTGCTGCTGAGCCTCGAAAGACGTCGTCGCCTCAACAACATCCGTGGACGCCGGTTGCTGGGACTCAAAGGACGTTGTAGCTTCGGCGGCGTCGACGGGCACGGACTGCACAGCCTCGTTCTGCTCGAACTCTTGCGCCGCGAGCTCACGTGCCGCCTCGGCTGCCTGCTGCTGAGCGATAGCCTCCTGCTCGGCAGCCTCGCGTGCGGCAGCGCGCTTCTCCTCGAAATCGTCGACAAATTTCTTGCCCTTTGCAAGCGCACCCTTAAAGAAGTTGGAAGCGCTGGCGCCAATCGAAGAGAACGCGGATGCAATATCGGCATGGGGCGTTGCCGCGGGAATCTCGGCCGAGAAATCAGTATCGCTCTCGTAAGACACGCGCCTCGGCTGTTCAACGTAATCGTCGTCAGACTCGTCCGCAACGTCTTGCGCCGGCGCGGCGGGAGCCAAAATGTCCAGTCCTGCCGCGGGATCGATCGCGGACACCGCCTCGGGCTCGGCAACGGCAGCGGTAACCGCGGCAGACTCATCATCCACGGTGACAGCGGGCGCAGGTGCAGCCACGACGGGGGCAGGCTCGGGCTCAAACGTCGGCTCCTCGCCCTCCTCGTAATCGAGCGTGCAGGACTCGGGAAGCATTCCGAGCGCACGGATGGCATCCGAACCAAAGCGGATGTTGCCGGCGGCATTGCGATAGAGCTTGGGCTCGGGCTCGGCCGCGACAGGCTCCTCCACCGGCTCGGCAGCGGAAACCTCGTCATTGAACTCTTCGGCCTGGACAGCCTGATTCTGATCCTCGGGCACAATGGCGCCAATCAGCGTCTCGTCGGCAGACGCACCCTCAAAGCCCTCGATCTGCTCGTCGAAAGCCTCGCCCTGTTCGGGCTCGGCCTGAGCGTCGGGAGCAATCGGCTGACCGAACTCGTCCTCAGCGTAGGTAGGCTCTTCATACTCGATGGTGTTACCGTAGTCGTTTTGCTGCTGGGCCGCGGCATACTCCGCCGCTGCGCGCGCCATTTCCTCGGCACGACGCTTCTGCTCCCCAAAATAGGTATCGAACGGAACATCGTCGGGAAACTCGTTTTCGCCCTGGAAGGGAGCAACGTTGTCCATAACGCCGAGCATAGCGGCGACAGAGGACTTGTTGCACACCGCGCCGGACGTATAGGGAAGAATATGGCGGTTAGAGATGATGTTTACCGCGTTGGCGAGTGCAACGAGGGAAGCGAGGATCGCGACAATCCACAGCAGAACCTTGAGCGCGCCGGGGAGCGGCAGAATACGCAGGATGGCAACGGCAGCGGGGGCAACCGTGGCAACGGGCAACAGCTTGGCGATGAGCGCACGATACGAAGCATAGGGCTCGCGAGCGAGCAGCTCAGCACGGGGAGAGTCGTAGTGTGCGACAACGACCACCGGGCGGTTACGCGGGGACGCGAGCGGGCCCGAGGCCTTGTGGTAGGCGATGACATTTTGGCTCACGCCCGTCTTGCCCAGGCGCGAGACTACAGGGCGGCCCGTGCGCTCGAGCACGTAAAGAACGGCGCCGACAATGGCCAGCAAGGTGCCGACCAAGCCGATACCGCCGCCGATGCCCATCAGCAGGGCGCCGGCAAACGCAAGAATACCGGTAACGGCAAATGCCAATCTACTGGGCGCCGGGGCATTGAACTCCTGAACCTCGGGATCAAAGCCGTGGTTGCGGAAGATCTGAGCGATATCCTCGGCAGCCAAGCGCTCTTCTTCGCTGCATGCCGGCGTAATGCCGGTGTTCTGCAGCAGGTGGTTAATATAGTTCTGGGTGTTCGCCATGTGCGCTCCACATCCATAATCCGACAAATAGGCCCAATGCATGCACATTAGAACCGTATATAGTCGAAAGTATACCCCGAGCGAGCGCAAACGACCGAATTCGGGCCATCTTAACGCCCCGAGCGGACAAGGATATAGCCTAATCTCCATATCGGACTAAAATCATGGCAGCAAACCACCTTCTCATGCGAGGACTCTATGACGGCAAGCGACACGACCGCGACAATTAAAAAGGGGAATTCGGAGCCCAGTTTCGATAAAACGGCTCAGCGCATCCTCAATCTTTTCTTTGTGCTCAACAGCTCCCCCGAACCGCTGACGACCGAGCAGATCGTCTTGGATTCCGACCTGGGATATGGCTCCGGCAACATCGACTCGGATAAGCGCAAGTTTCGGCGCGATCGTGACAAACTGCTCGAGCGTGGCATCTTAATCAAGGAGGTTCGCCCCGCCGGTGCGCAGGAGACCGAGGAAAGCTCGTGGACAATCGACCGCGAGCACACCTTTGCAGCAGGCGGCCTCATCACCGCAGACGACGCCGATATCCTGCTCAACGCCATCGACCAGACACTAGCGGCCGGCTCTTCCACCTTTGCCGCGCCGCTTGCCGATATTCGCTCCAAAATTGCCTACCTCACCGGCATGTCGGCGGTGGACGAAGTACCAATCCGCCGCTCTCCCACCGTCGATGCGGTATGGAGCGCCTTTGCCGAGCGATGCGCGCTGCGATTTTTATATCAGAACGGACGCGGCGAGCAGAAAGAACGTACCGTCTGCGTCTACGGCATGTTCGAACGCGAGGGCGTGGCGTACTTCTGCGGCCTCGACAATGTCACCGACGGCATCAGGACATTCCGCTGCGACCGTATCGTTCGCGCTTGGCGTCCTTCGAAGGCCTACGCCATCCCTGCGGACTTCAATCTCAACGACTATCTGTTCTTTGAATTCGATTTTGCCGACCGACCGCCCGTTGCAGCCACGTTCTCGTTCGCCCCTCAGACGCAGATCGATATGATCAACGGCCTCACGCGCGGGCGAGGTGAGCTCGCACACACCGATGCGGGATGGACCTGGACCGTTGACGTGCGTGACCTTGAAGCCGCCGCCTCATTTTGCATGGCCCACGCCGTGGACGGCATGAGGCCCGTGGCCCCCAAATCGCTCAAACAGGCGTGGAACCGCCTCATTGAAAGGACGGTGCACGAGCATGCCCGTGCGTAAACTCACCAGCGAGCAGAGACTCTCGCGCGCCATCGACATCATGGAGGCCCTCTACGCCGCCGGCGAGAGCGGCATGACACGAGCCGAGATTTGCAGCCGCTTTGACATCACAGGGGTGTCGCTCGACGAGATTCTCGAGATCGTCTCGACGCTCGCGGACCGAGAATCGGGCGCGCGCATCATCTGCAAATGCCGCGGCGAGCGTGTGGTCCTCACCGGCGACGCCGGGCGTGTTCTACCGTTGCGCCTGAGTGCCGCCGAGGGCGCTGTGCTCAACCACGAACTTGAATCGTTGGGGATCGAGCCACAGACGGCAGCCCGGATTCGGCATGCTCTTCTACCCGAAGAGCTCGGCTATAACCAGCGCGTCTTTGACACCGTCAACCACGGGTCGCACTGGCAGCAGCTGAGCTGCGCCATTCAGGACGGCGTTCGCTGCCGCATCTCGTATCGCTCGATGGACGATGCACGGCCACGCGAGCGTCTGGTCGACCCCTTGCGCATTACGGCAAACGGCGACCAAACATACTTGATTGCCTGGGACATCGCAGTCGATGAGCAGCGCACCTATCGCATGGATAAAATCGAGGGACTCACCTTGACGGAAGACTCCGTCGTGTCTCACGCACCGGACGTCGCATCCCTCCACGATTCCCTTGCCCGGACGCAGCGTAGCGCAAAGCTCTTGATGCCATTCGATATGGCGGAACATCTGGACTGGGCCGGCATCACCCTAATCGAGCGCAGCGGGGCAGACATGGCAATGGTAACCGTGCATTACGGCTCCGAGCGTTGGCTACTGAGCCAGGTAATCGCAGCGGGCGGAGCCATCCGCATCTTGGATGACCCCGCCCTGTCAAAGCGTCTGTGCGATATGGCAAAAACCCTCGTTTGTCCGCTTTAGCGCCGCCGCTCGTGGCGTGCACGCCACAGTTGCAGATAGTGCCCGATCTGCGCCGATTCGATGCGCTGGTAGGAGCTCGTGGGCAGCGACGTTAAGAACTTCTTTCCGTAGCCCTTCGTCACCAGGCGCGGGTCGGCCAGAATCAGCACGCCGCAATCGGTCGACGAGCGGATAAGGCGGCCGGCCGCCTGCTTGACCTCGAGCACCGCCTCGGGCAGCGAATAGCGCGCCCAAGCGCGGTCTTCGCGCAAGTTGCGCTCGCACGAGAGCGGGTCCGTGGGGCTCGAGAACGGCAGCTTGGGAATGATGACGCAGCGCAGCGTCTCGCCGCTGGCGTCGAATCCCTCCCAGAAGGCCTTAAGCGCAAAAAGCGACGAGGTCGGCTCGTTGATAAACCGGTCGCGCAGGCGACGAGGAGATGAGTTGCGCTGCTGGCAGTTGAGTTCCAGACCCGCACGGGCCATCTTGGGCTCAACGCGGGTGTACAGGTCTTCCATGTCGCGCCGATTGGTGAACAGCGTGAGCACCGATCCGCCCATGGCAAGATGGGCGTCGACCAGCACGCGCTCGAGCGCCGTAAGATAGCTCTCACGATCGCGCGGATCGGGTATATCGCCCGCAACGACTACAGCCATGTTCGAATCAAAGTCGTAGCTCGAGTCCAAGTGCAGCGATGAGGATGTTGAAGCACCGATGCGATCGAGGCCGACCGCGTGGTTAAAGTGTTCAAAGCTTTTGGACACCGTCATGGTCGCCGAGGCAAAGATAGCCGTGTGAACCTCGGGCAGCCACTCGGTTGCCAAGGCCTCGCCAATGTCGATGCGCTCTGCGGTCATTGACTCTCCGCCGGCACGCAACCTGCGATTGACCTGCAGCGAATACACGTAGTGTTCATCGGTGCCGTCGATGATGAGTTTGAGGTTCTCGGCCAGCTCGTGCAGGCGGCGCGAGATATCGCCCAAGTCGACAACAACCTCGGGCTTGTCGGCGGCGACGGCTTGCACCAGCGCGTCGACGCACTTGTCAGCTTGTTCCAATGCATCGATGGCAGCGTAGGCCGACTGTAAGAAATCATGCCAGTCGTCAGATTCGCGCAGCTCGGGGCCAATCCATAGATTGGCATTGTCATAACCCCCACGGGCACGGCGGCCGAGCTCGCGAACGCCATCGAACACGTCGGCGATTGCCATGCTCGCGCGCGCAACCGTCGACGTCGCCTTGGCAGTAAGGCCCAGATAGAGCGTAGATCCCTCAGAGGTTGCCAAATCACGGGAGACCTGGCTTAGCGCACCGGTGCTCGAGCCACCCAGGCGCTCAAACAGAACGCGTGATTCGTCCGCCGACACCACGCGCGCCCACTGACGGCGCGCCTCGCGCTCGATAGAATGAGCCTCGTCGATTACCCAATGACGAATCGGAGGCAAAATCCTGCCCTCGGCCGCAACATTGCGGAACAGCAGGGAATGGTTGGTAACCACCACGTCGGCATGCGCCGCACGACGGCGAGCGCCGTGGACCAAGCATTTTTCAGGGAAAAACGGGCAGAGGCGACGAGCACACTCGCGCGAGGCCGTCGTAAAGTCGGGGCGGTTGACGCTGCGCCACCGAATGCCGAGCGAGTCGAGGTCGCCATCGGCTGATTGGCAGACGTACGCCATAATGACCGCGACCGCCGTGAGCGTGTCCGCCGGATCGCGCTTGGTGGTAATCTCGACCTGGCCGCGGCTCATGCGCTCAAGCTTGCGCAGGCACGGATAGTGGTCATACCCCTTGAGAGCGCAAAATGACAGGCCACCGTCCAGTTGCTCGGCAAGTTTTGGCAGCTCATGGTACATGAGCTGGTCGGCAAGATTGTTCGATTTGGTCGCAATACCAACCGTGATGTTGTTACGGCGCGCTGCCTCGGCAAAAGGTACCAGATAGGCCATCGATTTGCCGACGCCCGTGCCCGCCTCAATTACACGATGAGTGCCCGTGACCAGCGCATCGCGGACCTCGAGCGCCATCGCGATCTGCTCATCACGCGGCTCGTAGGTGGGATACATGCGATTGACCAGGCCACCTGGCGCATAGTCTGCCTCAATCTCCTCACGACTCGGCATCTTGAGGACCGGCAGTTCGTCGGCGTCCACCCGATCGTCGACGCGATCGGCCTTGAGAACGTCAGCACGAGCGGCGCTGAGAGAGAAGATAGAACCAGGGTTCTGCCCCGCCAAGAATGAGAAGATTGGACGATAGGACCAAGGCACGTCCGGATGCATGTCGGCTAGGCGCGCCATGAGGCCCTGGGGCAAGTCGGTGAGTGCCACGAGCAACACGCGCCATACGCCACACAGGGCGTCGACGTCGGCATTGGCACGGTGTGATACCGAGTCACAGCCAAACAGATCGGCCATAAAAGACAGCTTGTGCGAGGCCAGGCGCGGAAGCGCGATGCGCGACAGCGCCAGCGAATCGATCCAAATATCGCTCACGCTGACGCCGCCTTTGACCGACTCGATAAACGAGCGGTCGAACGTGGCGTTATGTGCGATTACCGGGCAACCACCGACAAAATCGGCGAGAGCGGCTACGGCCTCAACGGCCGACGGGGCATCTGCCACATCGGCATTTGTAATGCTCGTGAGCTCGGTAATCTCGGCGGGAATCAGCTGTTTGGGATGCACGAAGGTATCGAAGCGGTCGACGATCTCGCGGCCCGAAAGACGGGCCGCCGAGATCTCGATCAGCTCATTGTCCTGCACCGAAAGACCTGTGGTCTCGGTATCGAGGACGATCACATCTTCCTCGATAAGGCCGAAGGACTGCGTTTTGGCGCGTTCGGCTAGCGTGGCATAGGAGTCGATGACAAACTGCGGCGTTCCTGACGAAACCGCGTCCTCGATTAGCATGCAATGCCCGCTCGACGAAGGCCCATACGGATCAGGCTGTCACAGACCTGCGGGAACGTCATGTCGTCGGTGTGGCGAATCTCATCCGGATACAGCGACGTATCGGTCATGCCGGGAATGGTATTGGTCTCGAGGATGACGGGGCCGTCCTCACTCACAATAAAGTCGCTGCGCGAGATACCCAGGCAACCGAGGGCCTTGTGAGCAGCGCAGGCAAGCTCCTGAGCGCGAGTGTAATTCTCGGGTGAAATCTGCGCCGGAATGCGATGGATGTCCGTAGGGTCGACATACTTCACGTCCAGATCGTAGAACTCGCAGTCCTTGGGCTTACGAATCTCGACAATCGGCAGAGCGCGCACGTCGTCCTCGCCGTACACGCCGACGGTGATCTCGGTACCCTCGATGCACTTCTCGACCAGCACTTTGTCGCCGTACTCAAACGCCTCGGCGATTGCCGCGGGCAGCTCGGAGGGCTCATGGACCAGGGAAATGCCATAGCTGGAACCGTTGACGGCCGGCTTCACAAAGCAGCGCTCGCCACAAACCTCGACGATATGATCGATATCGACTTCATCGCCCACCTCGAGCGCGAGGCCGGGGGCAATGGGAATGCCCGCCTTGGCGTACAGGAGCTTAGAGACCTCCTTGTCGGCACCGCAGGCGCTGGCAAGCACGCCCGAAGCCGTGTAGGGGATACCCAGGGTCTCCATGGCGCCTTGCATGGCGCCATCCTCGCCGCCGGCACCGTGCATGGCGATAAACGCCACGTCAAAGCCGCCGGTCGCCATGGTTACCATAAAATCATCGGCAGCCGTGTCAAGCAGCTCCACCGAAGTGTAGCCGGCCTCCTTCAAGGCAACCATGACGTTCTTACCCGAATTGAGCGAGATCTCGCGCTCAGCGGAATGACCGCCCGCCAAGACCGCTACGTGCATGTTCTCTAGGCTTTTACCCGGCATGGGCAGACTCCTCCTCTATAATTTCTGCAGCTGATACCATATTGTAGCGATACCCTCTACGTTTCCCCAAAATCGAAAGGCTTCCATGAATCCCAGGACTAAATCTCAGGACATTCGCGACTTGAGCCAAAACGATATTCGCGAGCTCGTGGCCGAGCTTGGCCAGCCCGCCTTCCGCGCGAAGCAGCTCATCGAATGGGTCTTTGAGAAGAACGTTTGTTCGTTTGACGATATGACCAACCTCCCCAAGGCTTTCCGCGAGCAGCTTAAAGAGGCTTTTGCCTTTGACACGCCGACTGAACTCACCAAGCAGGTTTCCAAAGATGGCTCTCGCAAGTATCTGCTCGAGTACCACGACGGCGTTTCCGTCGAGACCGTCGGCATGCCCCGTCGTAACAAGCTTTCCGTCTGCGTTTCCACCCAGGCAGGCTGTGGCATGGGCTGTGCCTTTTGCGCTACCGGTCTCAACGGCCTCAAGCGCTCTCTGACCGCTCAAGAGATCGTCGACCAGGTACTTCATGTATCCAACGACTTTGGCGAGCGCGCCACGAGCGTTGTCTTCATGGGCCAGGGCGAGCCGTTTGCCAACTACGACGAGGTTCTCAAGGCGCTGCGAATCCTCAACGACCCCGATAGCATCGGTATCGGCGCTCGCCACCTCACTGTCTCTACCAGTGGCGTTATTCCCGGTATTCGCAAATTTGCCGACATCCCCGAGCAGTTCACGCTTGCCGTTTCCCTGCATTCCGCCATCCAGTCGACGCGCAATAAGCTCATGCCCGGTGTTAAGAAGTACACGCTGCTTCGCCTTCACGAAGCGCTTCAGCTCTACACCGAGAAGACTGGCCGCCGCCCGACCTATGAGTACGCCATGATCGAAGGCGTCAACGATACGAATCCCGAAATGCAGGCACTCTGCGACTTCTGCGAGGGAACGCTGTGCCACGTTAACCTCATTCAGCTTAACGACATCGAGGGTAGCCCGCTCAAGCCGTCGCCGATTCATAAGGTTGAGGATCTTCAGCGTCGTCTTGAGTCCCGTGGCATCGAGACCACGATTCGTAACTCCCGTGGTAACGATATTGACGCCGCTTGCGGACAGCTGAAGCAGCGCTTCAAAGTTCAGAAGAACGCATAGGGGAGTCGCATCCCAAAACGTTTCATGTGAAACATCGAACGACCCCGGTTACAGAATATGCAACCGGGGTTGTTTCATTTATTGACCTTAATTTTGAATCAGCTGCTACCTGTCCCATTTTTTACGGCCAAAATAAGGGGTCCTTGTCTCATGAATCAGACAAGGACCCCTCAAAATATGCTGAGTAATTGTTAGGTACCTAATAGCCTACATTTTCCCATTGGTTGCTGACCCAACCCTGATTAATCTTGGGATTCTTCGTTACCTGAGCAGTACGCATGGCAACATCTTCCGTCATAACATCCATTTTCTTTTTGGAAGTATCGACGATATCTTGCGCGCCACGAAGCAAACGACCTCGAAGTTCATCGTCTGTCGCGATCTTATAGCCAGCAAAGGCACCAGCCGCGACAGTCGTCACCAATGCAATCGCTGTTAAAATCTTATTCCTCATCTTGGCCTCCTTGATCAAACTGAATCATTTCGCCAAGAATACGAGAGAGCTCTTCCTCGTCTTTAAACTCAATCTCAATCTTATTCTTTCCACGCGAGCTCTTCACACGCACGTTGGTATTAAATACCTGACGAAGCACACGTGCAGCCTTTTTAAAGGACTGAGGCGTTGCAGGCCTTGGCGTCTTAGGTGTCTCTCCGGCAGAAAACAACGGAGCAAGATTTTCTGTCGCTCTTACGGAAAGGCCCTCTGTAACAACTTTCTCTGCAAGTCGAATACGCGCGTCCTCATAGGGAACTGCAAGAATCGCACGTGCATGACCAGCAGTAAGTTTGCCCTCAAAAATCATCTGCTGAACTACTTCGGGGAGATCGAGAAGACGCAGCGAGTTTGTAATTGCAGAGCGTGACTTGCTTACTGCCTTCGACAATGCCTCCTGGGTCATCCCGCTGGCATCGATGAGTTGGCGATAGCCCTTAGCCTCTTCGACAGGATTCAGATCAGAACGCTGAAGGTTTTCGATAAGAGCAAGAGCCAGCATCTCTTCATCATTTACCTCTTTAATGATGACTGGCAATTCTTCAAGGCCAGCAAGCTTTGACGCCTGGTAACGACGCTCACCAGCGATGATCTCATAGCCGTTTCCATGCTTGCGAACCAAAAGCGGCTGCAAAACGCCATGCTCTTGGATTGACTCGCTCAACTCGCGAAGTTCAGTTTCGTTAAAGTGAATTCGCGGCTGATTAGGGTTGGGAACGATATCCTCAATAGGTAGTTTTGTTTCAGAAGCGGCATTTGAAGCCGATGCAGCCGAACCGCCGGTCTCATACTCGGCCTCTGAGACCAAAGCATTGAGTCCACGTCCCAATCCGCCACGTTTCTTTACACTAGGCACGCTTGATCACCTCTTTTGCAAGGTTCATATATGCTTTTGCACCCTTATTTTGAGGTGCATAGGTAATTACCGGTTCTCCAAAAGACGGAGCTTCGGAGATTTTAACCGTACGGGGGATTAGCGTCTTAAACGCCTTATCACCAAAGTACGATTGAACCTCCTCAACAACCTGATTCGATAGTGAAGTACGCGAGTCATACATGGTCATAAGCACACCATAGGTGTCTAAGCCCTTGTTCAGCCGTGATTTGACCATCTTCATTGACTCAAGCAGCTTGGTAACGCCCTCGAGTGCGTAATATTCGCACTGGATCGGAATCAAAACGCTGTCTGCTGCGGTCAAAGCGTTGATAGTAAGCAGGCCGAGCGAAGGAGGACAGTCAATGAAAATAAAGTCAAACTCGTCCTGAATCGGCTCAAGCAAATCTTTGAGGCGGGTTTCACGAGCAATTGCGCTTACGAGCTCAATTTCCGCGCCTGCAAGTTGAATTGTAGCCGGAATAACGAATACCTTTTTACAATTTGTATCAAGAACAAGCGATTCTGCCGGCACATCATTCAACAATGCATCATAGATGCAGTGATCAAGGTCTTCTTTTTCAATTCCGAATCCACTGGTGCTGTTTCCCTGCGGATCAAAATCGACAATCAGTGTCTTACGACCCTGCTCACCCAGTGCTGCTGCAAGGTTTACAGCCGTCGTTGACTTACCGACGCCGCCTTTTTGATTGATGATTGCAATGATACGCGTGTCTTTTGCGCTCTTAGAACGCTTAACGTCGCGAAATCCCACGGTCCCTCCTGGTGTGTATTAAAGCTGTCAAACGGAGGATGTTTCACGTGAAACATTCCGAATCGATATCAACCGCCATGTTTCACGTGAAACACTGCAAGTTGTTAGTATCCATTATGTTTCACGTGAAACATCTAGGCAAGCGGATTCTTCTTTGCCACGCCATTTGCACGAGGCAATGAGACGGATGCTGGATGACTCTTCTTAAGAACAATGAACTCCCTGTGACCCAAGCCTTCAGGCAAATCAATTGCGTCATTCAAAAGCAAAGTGAAGCCACAAATCTTAGCTGCTGACATGCCGGAAGCAAGCTCCTCATCCGAAGGATTGCCCTTGGTTATAACAAATAGCCCTCCATCCTTCAGATACGGAGCCGCATACTCAACAAGAATCGGTAGAGGGGCCAGTGCGCGGGCGGTTACAACAGAGAACTGCTTCTTATGGCTTCGAGCATATTCTTCAAGACGATCATGAACCGCATGAGCATGTTTCAATCCAAGAGCATGGACAAAGGAATTAACCGCATCAACCTTCTTGCCAACAGAGTCAATATAAGTGGCTTTACGATGCGTGGTTATGGTTAATGGAATACCAGGGAAGCCCGCACCTGTTCCCATATCGAGCAAAGCTCCCTCAGGAGCCTTGTTGATATAGGGGAGCAAAACAAGTGAGTCGAGAATATGAAGTACTGCAGCATCTTCTACGTTAAGAATACGGGTGAGATTGGTTGTCTTATTTGTTTCTAGAACCAAATCCAAATGCTGAATACATTTCCTCAGCTCAACATCAGTTACGCTCAAGGAATACTCTTTGCAATAGGAAGTTAGACGACTCAACATCTCGTCAGTCTGCTGATCAGTAAGTACTAACAACGAAAGCTCCTTTCTGACAAAAATCAGTGTATCGAGAACTTTTGACAAAAAAAGGGGACGTGGAAACCACGTCCCCTTAGCATAAGCTCGAGAAGATTATCGAGCAACAATCACCACATGGCGATCAGGGTCAGAACCCTCAGAATGAGTATCGACGGCATCATTGCCACGAAGTGCAATGTGAACCAGTCGACGCTCGTAGGCATTCATGGGCGGAAGCGAAACACTCTTATGAGTGCGGATGGCACGCTCGGCAGCAGACTGAGCCATGGAAGCAACCTTGTCCTGACGGCGACTCTTGTATCCCTCTACGTCCACTACAACCGGATACCTAAAGCCAAGTTTGCGGCTCACCAGCAAAGAGAACATAACCTGAAGGGCATCAAGGGTGCGACCATGACGGCCAATGAGAACAGCAAGGTCGGGAGCCGTTACATCCAAAATCAGCTCACCCTCGTCGCCCTCATACTCATCGATAGGAGAGTTGGCGGCATCGAAGTGCGAAAGGATGGAACGCAGGATGGAAATCGCAACATCGGCAATGGTGTCGAGCTCCTCATCGGTCAACTCTTCACCAGCCTTGTAGCGCTGTGCAATCTCGGGATAATCGCCCGCGACCTGCGGGGCAACCTCCTCAAGCATATCCTCGATGATCTCTTCAGACATAACGTACTCCAAAAGTTAGGTACCTAAATAAGATTGATATCCCGTTACTTCTTCTTGTGCGGGCGCGGCTTCTTCTCTCGACGAGTGACCTCAACCTGCAGCGGAGCGTTCTTAAGACGCTCCTCCTCATCGGCCTTCGCCTTGTCGATGACCTTCTGCGTCACAAAAATCTGCTGGATAACCTGCCAAGCAGACGAGACGTCGTAGAACAGCAGAACACCAACGGGAAGGCTCCAGCCCATCCAAAGCATCATGACCGTCATGACAACGGCCATCATACGCATGCTCTGAGCCTGCTGGCCGGTCTGGTTGCGCGACATATAGAGCTGCGGAATCAGGGTCAGGACGGCGAACAGGATCAGGCAAACCAGCGCGGGCAGTGCAACCATAAAGCCATCGGCAAAGGAAGCGCTCGGCGTGGTGGTCAGGTCGGGCAGGATGTTGAAGAACGAGAACGTGCCGTCGTTAAAGTACTGCGGCAGGTTGCGCAGCAATGTAAACAGGGCGAACAGGATAGGCATCTGAATCAGCAGCGGCAGACAGCCAGCCATGGGGTTGAACTTGTTCTCGCTGTAGAACTTCTGCATCTCCTCGGCCTGACGCTGGGGATCGTCGGCATAGCGCTCCTGGATCTCGAGCATCTTGGGCTGCAGCACCTGCATGCGAGCCGTCGACTTGGTCGACTTGAGCATGAGCGGCGTCAGCAGCAGACGGATGATGACCATCAGGATGATGATGGACAGGCCCCAGTCGACCGCAAAGGTCTGGATGAGCTTGAGCAGCTCGAAAAGGATGTTAACGATCCAATCCCACATGTAAGTTTTCCTCCGATAGCGAGTGCCCGCTAGGGCACAGGGTCATAACCGCCGACGTGCAGGGGATTGCAGCGAGCGATGCGCCTCACGGCAAGCCAGCAGCCTCTCAAAACACCGTGCTTCTCAATCGCCTGGATGGCGTATTGCGAGCACGTTGGGTAATAAATGCAGGCGTCAGGCAATAAGGGCGAAATAACCTGTTGATATATGCGAATAGGAGCGATGGCAACACGTCGCAAAACGTGATTGCTCATCGCTCCTCCCCGGCAACGCCGGCGCGCTTCATAAGCGAACGCAACGCCTTGTCCATCTCCTGCGGCGAGGAAACCCTCGTCTTGGGAGTTGCAAACAAGATGATGTCATAACCCGCAACGGGAAATCCGCAGCTGCGGGCGGCCTCGCGCATCACACGCTTAGATCGGTTGCGCACGACGGCACAACCGAGTCGCTTAGCACCAACGAAGGCGACCCTTCCGGAGTCGCCTTCGCCAACCGATTCACATATGGTCATTCGAATCAGAGGGTGATTGAAACGACGCCCCTGACTGAACACATGCTCGAAATCTTGCCGAGACTTAATAGTCTTCATGCGAGATGTGTGTATCGCTGCTAGACAGTGAGACGCTTGCGGCCCTTGGCGCGACGACGGGCGAGCACGGCACGACCACCCTTAGTGGCCATACGGGCACGGAAGCCATGGGTCTTGGCACGCTTACGCTTATTAGGCTGATACGTACGCTTCATCTTAAGTTCCTCCTGCTGCATTTCGAGTGTCCGCGGGGACGCGGACGCAGATATAGACACGTGAGCTTGAAGATTGTAGGGAAATCAATGTTCAAATGTCAAGAAATCAAAGGTAAAAGGTTGCGCAGTTCACACGGTTCCCCCATAAGCACAACCGAAATTTGCGCCTCATGGCAACCTTTCACGATATTTCATCGAGTTTTCAACAGGTCATGTTGGCAATGTTGAGAACTTTTCGCCCGTTTTCCAAAGTTTTCAACAAGTTTTGAAAAGTTGTCGAAAGATGAGAAACGTTGCACGGTGAGCTACTATTTGTTCGAAACCTTTTGAAAGATTGTGAGCGGCATGTCTGACGACTTTTACACCATGGTCGATTCCGGAGACCCGGCACCCGACAACGAGCACATCACCGGCGTGCGCGAAGAGCGTGCGGAAGGCGAGCAGACGAGCACGCAGGCGCCAAAAGCCATGTACGCCGCGCGCATCGCCGTCTATGACGACATGCTGTCGACACCGCGGGTGATCGTCATTGATCCGCAAGATGTCCGCACGTATTTGGAAGAGACGACCAACACCGTCTACCAGTGCATGAAAGAACAAGGTGGCCATATCTCGCTCATGGTCATCCGCGAGATTGTCGAAAACTTTATCCACGCACACTTTGCCGAGCCCATCATCTCGATTCTGGACGGCGGAGACACCATCCGCTTTGCTGACCAAGGACCCGGCATCGACGACAAGGAACGTGCTTTCGACTTTGGCGTTACCAGCGCAAACAGCAAGATGAAGCGCTATATCCGTGGAACCGGAGCAGGGTTTCCCATGGTGCAGGAGTATTTGGAAAACGCCGGCGGTGCCGTATCCATCGAGGACAACATGGGCAACGGCACCGTGGTTACGGTAAGCCTGAACCCTAAACGCGTGCAGGAAATCGAGCGTGCCGGCGGACGCGGCGCTGCCGTGCGGCCCGAGACGGAGCAGCCCACATATCCCCTGCCGGGAGCTTTTGCGCAGCAGCCCATGGCAACGCAGCAGATGCAGCCCCCCGTGGGACAGATGCAGCAGCCCGGAATGCCTCCTACACAAGAAGCCCAAGCGGCATCGATGTCGATGCCGCCAAGCATGCCAGAGACCATGTCGCTGGCGGATCAGGATACAGCAGCAATGCATCAGGCGACAGGGGCACCGGGTGGCCAGCGAATGGACTATCAGCCGTACCAACAGGGATATCCATATCAGCAGATGCCGCCACTGGGGTACGGCCAACCGTTCCCGCAGCAGTACCAGCAGGGATATCAGCAGCCGTACCAGCAGATGCCGCAGCAGCAGTACAACCCATGGGCCCAGCAGATGCCTCCACAGCCTTACCAACAGTGGCCTCAAAGTTTTCAACAGCAAATGCCGCCGATGCAGAGTTCTCAACAACCAGCAGCTCAAATGATGTATCCTAATGCAGCAAATCAGCATGCGCAGCCACAACCGGACGTGTTCGTAAGCGATCGCGGCAACGCCGCGCTGGGCTATCTGGCGCAAAATCAAGCGTGCGGTGCAACCGATCTGGCGAGGGCGTTTGGAAACTCGGCCCCCACTTGGTCACGCACGCTCAATGGCTTGGCGCAGGCCGGCTTGGTCATCAAGCATGGCCAGAAATACCATCTGACCGAACTCGGCGCCGCTCGCGTGCGAGCTCAGAGCTAAAGAACGGGAGAGACAGTGGACGAGGAAGCAAGCATCATCCTGGGGGATGCCATCGCCTTTTGCCAGCGCGACGGCCAAGATGCACGCCTCATCAACATGCTGGGGCAATCGCGCGCCATAAGCCTGACCGAAGATACGCTCACGATCGAGGCCCCCTCGCGCTTTGCCATCGCGCAGCTCAAAAAGCATCAGCCGACTATTGAGGCCTATCTGGAAGAAATCGCCTTTGCACCGATTGCTCTCGACATCGTGGCACCGCAAGGCGCCGCGACGGAATCCGCTGCCGCCACGGCGCCCGCCACGGCTCCCGCTGCTTCCCCGGCGGTGCCGGCCTCCGCAGGCGACGCGTCGACGGTCGAGCACCAGCACAGCGATGTTTCCCGTGAAACCATGGCACCATTGACGAGCGCGGCGGCGACGTCAACGAGCGCACCCGTCACGCACATGCCCATCGCTCACGACGCAGCGGCGGGCACGGATTCGGGCATTGCAATCAAGAACACGCTCTCGGCCGACGATTTTCGTCGCATGATGAACCAGATGAAGGGCGGAGCGCCGACCAAATCCACGCAAGCTGCGACCCCCACTTCACCCGTGCCAGCACCGACCGTGCCGGCCGAGCAGAATATGGATGGAGCCCCGCTCGCCGCGAACTCAAAATTTACCTTTGAGAACTTTGTCTACGGCCCCGAGAACAGCCATGCCTATCGCTCGGCACTCAAGTTTGCCGCCCTCGCGGACGAGCGCGGCACGTGCACATCGCTGTTCATCTACGGCAAATCGGGCCTGGGCAAGACGCACCTGCTGCTTGCCATCAAAAACGAGCTCGCCGAGAAGTCGCCCGAGATCAAGGTCAAGTATGCCAACTCCCAGGCGTATCTGGACGACCTGATGACCGAGTTCGACCGTCAAAAGAAGAGCAACGCCCCCATCATGCAGGCGTACCACGGCGTGGACGTGCTCATCATCGATGACATCCAAAACATCATCGGCAAGCGCGCGAGCGTGGACTACTTTTTCCAGCTCATGGACGAGTTCATCCGCAACAACAAGAAGGTCGTCATCGCGGCAGACCGCGCCCCCAAGGACCTGAGCATGGACGAGCGTTTGACCAGCCGCTTCAACGCCGGCATGCTCTGCCTGGTTGCAGAGCCCAGCTACGAGATGAAATACAAGATCTTGCAGCGCTATTACGAGAACACCATCGTCGCCGCCCCCGAGGCAGGCGACGACTCGCTGCTGGCGGCCTATGGGGGCGACGGCGGGCACCTGACCGACGAACACTTTAAACACATGGCCGAGGTCTCGGGTACCAACATCCGCGAACTCGAGAGCTTTTGCGAGCGCTGCGCCGGCGAGGCGGGCGACCGCGAGCGCGAGGGCGGAGAGCTCACCTTTGACGATATCGACGCCATCGCCAGCCAGTACTTCGACACATCGGCCAAAAAGATCAACGTCCAGACGGTTCAGTCCGTCATCGAAGAGCAGTACGGCGTGACACACGAGGAGCTCATCGGCCCGCGTCGCAACGCCAATATCGCCAAAGCACGCCATATCGCTATCTACCTGGCCATCGAGATGTGCGAGATGACGACCACGGCGGTGGGCGCCGAATTTGGCAACCGCAACCACTCGACCGTCAGCACGAGCTACAAAAAGGTCCAGAAGATGATCCAGGAAGACCGCACCGTCACCGAAGATCTCAAATCGTTGCGCGATAAAATTACACTGCGCTCGTAGGGAAATAGAGACACCTGTTGAAAACTTGTCGAAACCACGGGCATAAGGTGTCTAAAACCCAACCCGCGGTGATGAAAAGTTTTGCGCAGGTTTTGAACGTGGAAAACCACCCCTGTTGCACACAGGCTGCTGTCGATTCTCTTTCTGGGTCTGACCTGCGTCTTTGGGAGTAATCAACAGTTTCGTCAGTGCTATTACTATTATTAAGATATTTATATCTATAGAAAGGTATTAAAAGATGAAGTTCACCGTCAGCCAGAGCTCGCTTACACAAGCCATCGGCGTCGTTATGAAGGGTGTCGCTTCGGCATCCACCCTTCCCATCCTGTCGGGCGTGCTCGTCAAGGCCCAAGACGGCATCTTGGAATTCCAGACCTCTAACTACACCATCTCGATCCGTCATCGCATCGCGGCGCATGTCGAAGAAGAGGGCGAGATGGTTATCCCCTGTAAGATGCTCTCCAATATCACCAAGACCCTCCCCGATGCCCCGGTCACCTTTGAGCTGTCCGAGCGCCAGGTGCTGATTGGTTGCGAGAAGAGCTCTTTCCGCCTGAACACGCTTGATGCTAATGACTTCCCCGAGTTTCCGGCCTATGCCATCGAGAGCGCCGTGGAACTGCCGACCGATATCTTGTCCGAGATGGTCGGCCGCGTGTGGCGCGTCACCTCGACCGACAAGGCCCGCCCCATCCTGGGTGGCGTGCACATGAAGGTCGAGAACAACACCGTGCGCCTGGTGGCGACCGATTCCTTCCGTTTGGCCGTGTGCGATACGCAGGTTGAGACCTCGACCCTCGAGGGTTCCTTTGAGCTCAACGTTCCGGCCGACGCCTTTAACGACGCGCTGAACATCATGGCCAGCCAGGCGACCATCATGATCGGGGCTACCGACACCCAGGTCGTCTTTGAGGCCGGCAACACCACCTACGTGTCGCGCCGCATCGAGGGCATGTATCCCAACTACAAGCAGCTCATCCCCGATTCGTGCGTGACGAGTGTCAAGATTGATGTGGCCGCCTTTAACGCCGCCCTCAAGCGCGTGGCCGTTATCGCGAGCGCCAACCCCGCCGTCAAGTTCGAGATCGATGTCGAGAACGGGCAGATGGGCCTGTCCTCCATTTCCAATGACCAGGACCTTGCGCAGGAGACGATCGATGTCGAGGCCGAGGGCGAGTCGGGTACCATCGCCTTCAACTACCACTACATCTTCGGCTGCCTCAACGCCCTGTCCAAGGAGAAGGAGATCACGCTGGAGCTCAAGAGCTACTCGCAGGCGGGTATCTTCAAGTCCTACGACAAGATCAACTACCTGTACCTGGTCATGCCGGTCCGCATCTAGCGCTGCGCCATGACCATGTTCGCCCGCGATCTTTCCGTCGCGCACTACCGCAGCTTCGATAGCTATCGCCTTGCCCTGGACGAGGGCGTGACGATACTTGCGGGACCCAACGCGGCAGGAAAGACCAATCTCATAGAGGCGCTGCAGCTGCTGACGAGCGGCGCCTCGTTTAGGCATCCGACCGCAGCCGAGCTCGTCCATGACGGCGTGGGCTCGTGCAAGGTCGAGCTGAGGCTCGAGGGCGACGGCCGCGTGCTTGATATGGGATTGAGCGTGGAGGACGGTAAGCGCTCGTTTAGCCGCAACGGCAAGAGGTGCTCTGCCGCCGGTGTGCGCGGGGCTCTGCCGAGCGTACTGTTTTGCCCCGACCATCTGGACATGGTTAAGAGAGGCGCCAGTGTGCGCCGCGCCGCCCTCGATGACTTTGGCATGCAACTGAGCGCACGCTATGCCGATCTTGCGAGCACCTATGGGCGCTGCGTGACCCAGCGTAACGCCCTGCTTAAGGAGACCTGGTGCTGCCGCGAGATGCTCGGCGCGTGGAACGATTCGATTGCCCGCGCGGGCTCGGCCCTGCTCGTGCACCGGTTGGCCCTACTCGACCGGCTGGCGGGCCATGTGCACACTGCCTACGGTCAAGTGGCGTCCGGCGAGGCTGCCAGCGTGACCTATACGTCCACGCTGGGGGATTTGCCCCAGGTCGAGGATCGCGAAGAGCTGAAGGGCTGGGCGTACGAGCGCATGCTGGCTGCCCTTGATGAGCGCGCCGACGAGGAAATTCGCCGCGGCGTGACGTTGGTGGGACCGCATCGCGATGAGATTGAGTTTGCCGTGGCGGGCCGCTCTGCCCGTTCATTTGCCAGCCAAGGTCAGCAGCGAACGTTGGTTTTGGCCTGGAAGGTGGCGGAGGTGGCCGTGGCTCGCGATGTCCTGGGCACCGCTCCGCTGCTGCTTTTGGACGACGTGATGAGCGAACTCGACGGCGAGCGCCGCGGTGCTTTTCTGCGGTTGATCGGCGATGATATCCAGACGGTCATAACCACGACCAACCTGGGGTATTTTACCGATGACCTGCTTGATCGAGCCAAGGTGGTGAGCATGGGTGAGACGTGCTAATTACGAGCGCGAGAGCGAAACGGTCGCCTTCAGTGGATTTTTGAACGCAGAGCGTCAGCGCATCCTGGCGGCCGCGACGCCAGAGCGCCGTGCGCAGATGGAGGCTGCCGAGGAGTCGCGCACGGTCTATCGCGCCTGGAATGCGGTGTGCTCGGGCACGCGCGAGGGGCGCCATGTGACGGGCCTGCGCTACCTGCCCGAGTCCAATGAGCTGCTGGTGTACCTCGACTCGCCCTCGTGGACGCAGGAAATGACGCTGTTGCGTGAGATCATCCGCGCACGTATGGAGCGCGCCGGTGCACATGTGGACGGCCTGGTGTTCAAAACCACCGCGCCCGGTCACACGCCACCCGCCGCCAGGGAGCGCCTGCGCCCGGCGACGACCGAGCGCCCGCCGGCTCCGCACGCCGACCTCAGTGAGGCCGAGCGCACCGAGATTGAGTGCCAAGTGGCGCCCATCGAAGACCAAAAACTGCGCGAGGCCCTCGAGAACGCCATGAGAGCCAGCGCCGAGTGGGCCAAGGGCGTGCAAAGCAAAAAAGAGCCTTAAATCGCATCTGGTGGCCTTGTAGAGCCAAATACCCTCGTTCCCGAGGGTATTTTTTTACGATAAACTAGTAAGGCTGTACACATTTTCTTGACTGAAGGAGGACGTGTGGCAAACGAAAACGATTACGATGGCGGCGAGATTAAGATTCTCGAAGGTCTCGAGGCCGTTCGTAAGCGCCCGGGCATGTATATCGGCTCGACGAGCGCCAGCGGTCTGCATCACCTGGTGTGGGAGATCGTTGACAACTCCGTCGACGAGGCCATGGCCGGTTTCTGCACCGAGATCCAGGTGACGGTCCACGCCGACAACTCCATCACGGTCGTCGACAACGGGCGCGGCATCCCCGTCGACGAGCACCCTGTTAAAAAGATCCCGACGCTCGAGGTCGTCATGACGATCTTGCACGCCGGCGGTAAGTTCGATAACTCGGCCTATAAGGTCTCGGGCGGCCTGCACGGCGTGGGCATCTCCGTCGTCAACGCACTGTCCAAGCGCGTGGTCGTTCAGGTTCGTCGCGATGGCAACACCTACGAGATGGAGTTCTCGCGCGGCAAGACCGTCAAGAAGATGGAGGTCGTGGGCACCTCGGATTCGACGGGCACCACCGTCACCTTCTGGCCCGACGACGAGATCTTCGAGACCTGCATCTACGATTTCGATACGCTGCATAACCGTCTGCAGGAGACGGCGTTCCTCAATAAGAACCTCAAAATCGTGCTGACCGACGAGCGCGAGGCGACTCCCCACGTGGAGGAGTTTTGCTACGAGGGCGGCATCATCGACTTCGTCAAGTTCCTCAACGAGGGCAAGGACGTTCCCGAGGCCTTTAAGGAGCCTATCTACATCGAGGGCAAATCGGACCCGGACGCGCCTGTGGCCAAGATGGGCGAGGTCGAGGTTTCCCTGCAGTGGAATAGCGGCTACGGCGAGAACGTCATGTCGTTTGCCAACGACATCTACACCCCCGAAGGCGGCATGCACCTTGAGGGCTTCCGTACCGCGCTCACCCGCGTGATCAACGATTACGCGCGCAAGCAGAACCTGCTCAAGGAAAAAGACGCCAACCTGACCGGCGACGATGTGCGCGAGGGCCTTTCGGCCGTTATCTCGGTCAAGCTGCCCGATCCGCAGTTTGAGGGCCAGACCAAGGCCAAGCTCGGCAGCTCCTATATGCGCGCGCTCACGCTCAAGATCGTGACCGACGGCCTTGCCGATTACCTCGAGGAGCACCCCAAGCCCGCGCGCGAGATCGTCAAGAAGGCGCAACAGGCCTGCAAGGCGCGCAACGCCGCCCGCAAGGCGCGCGAGGCGACCCGCCGCAAGAGCCTGCTCGAGACGGCGTCCCTGCCCGGTAAGCTCGCCGACTGCTCGGTGCGCGATGCCGAGCTGACCGAGCTCTTCATCGTAGAGGGCGACTCGGCAGGCGGTTCGGCCAAGGACGGCCGCCGCCGAGACATCCAGGCGATTTTGCCCCTGCGCGGCAAGATTTTGAACGTCGAACGCGTTGGTGACCATCGCGCGTTTTCGAGTGACACTATCCAGTCGCTGATTACCGCGATCGGCTGCGGCGTCACGACGAGTGCCGGCGACGGCGGCGATTTCGATATCACCAAGGCGCGCTACCACAAGATCATCATCATGACCGATGCAGACGTCGACGGTGCGCATATCCGCATCCTGCTGCTGACGTTCTTCTACAAGTACATGCGTCCGCTGATCGATGCCGGCTACGTCTATGTTGCCTGCCCGCCCATCTTTGGCATTAAGGTGCGCAACAAGATCCACTACGTGTATCCCAACGGCCGCCAGCCCGAAGACGAGATCCTGCGCGACACCATCCAGAGCTTGGGCCTGAACCCCGACGATAACGACGAGGACGGCAAGGCCAAGGACGGCAAAATCACCAAAAAGCGCAAGGGCTATACCGTCCAGCGCTACAAGGGCCTGGGCGAGATGGACCCCAAGCAGCTTGCCTCGACGACGATGGACCCCAAGACCCGCATCCTGCAGCGTGTGTCGATCGAGGACGCCGTGGTGGCGGACCGCGCCGTGCGCGAGCTGATGGGTTCTGAGGTCGGCTATCGCCGCGAGTACATTGAAAAACATGCGCATGACGCGCGTTTCCTTGATGCTTAAGAGGAGGTAACGTGGCAGACGATATCAACAATAACGAGGGTATGGACGAGGCCGGCGATGCCGGTATGCCCGATGATCTGAAGCGCCTGCTTGCCCGTGCTGAGCAGGGCGAGGACGGCGATCCGGACGCCTATAACCCCGATGCCGATGATGATGAGGAAGAAGACGACGCCGAGCTCGAGGAGAGCTTTGGCGAAGTCGATCGCGGCGCCTCGGCCGGCGAGGATATCAACGGCGGCCAGCTCCAGATTTCGGAGTTCGGTCGCGAGATGAAGCAGTCGTTCATCGAGTATTCGATGTCGGTCATCACGGCGCGCGCCCTGCCGGACGTGCGCGACGGCTTAAAGCCGGTTCACCGCCGCATCCTGTACGCGATGAACGAGAGCGGCATCTACCCCAACCGACCGCACAAGAAGTCGGCCTGGACGGTCGGCGAAGTTATCGGTAAGTACCACCCGCACGGCGATTCCGCGGTCTATGAGGCCATGGTCCGCCTGGCGCAGTGGTTCTCCATGCGCACGCCGCTCATCGACGGTCACGGCAACTTCGGCAACATCGACGGCGACGGCGCGGCGGCCATGCGTTACACCGAGAGCCGCCTGGCCAAGCCCGCCATGGAACTGCTGCGTGACTTGCAGAAGGATACCGTCGACTGGCAGCCCAACTACGACGAATCGCTCGCCGAGCCCGTGGCGCTGCCTGCGCGCTTCCCCAACCTGCTGGTCAACGGCAGCCAGGGCATCGCCGTCGGCATGGCCACCAACATCGCTCCGCATAACCTCACCGAGGCGATCGAGGCCACCTGCTACCTGATCGACAACCCCGACGCCACCGTCGACGAGCTCATGCAGATCATGCCCGGTCCGGACTTCCCCACTGGCGCCATCATCATGGGCAGCGCCGGCATTAAGCAGAGCTACGAGACCGGCCGCGGCTCCATTACCGTGCGTGCCAAGGCACATGTGGAGTCCACCAAGACCGGCCGCAGCCGCCTGGTCTTTACCGAGATTCCCTACATGGTCAACAAGGGCACTCTGCAGGAGAAGATCGCCCAGCTCGTCAACGACAAGCGTATCGAGGGCATCTCGGATATGCGCGATGAGTCCAACCAGAAGGGCATCCGTCTGGTCATCGAGCTCAAGAAGGGCGTCATTCCGCAGGTCGTGCTCAACAATCTGTATAAGTACACCTCGCTGCAGACGACCTTTGGCGCCAACAACCTGGCACTCGTCAACGGCGTTCCCAAATGCCTGAGCCTGCGTGAGATGCTGCAGCACTACATCGACCACCAGGTCGACGTCGTCACCCGCCGCACCCGCTTCGACCTTAAGAAGGCCCAGGCCCGCGCGCATATCCTCGAGGGCTACCTGATGGCCCTTGACCATATCGACGAGGTCATCAGCATCATCCGCTCCTCGCAGACCGACTCCGAGGCCAGCAGCCGACTGATCGAACGCTTTGGCTTTACGCCCGAGCAGACCACGGCCATCCTCGAGATGAAGCTGCGCCGCCTGACCGGCCTGGAGCGCGACAAGATCCAAGAAGAGTTGGACGGCCTGCGCCGCGCCATCGCCTACTACGAGGACCTGCTGGCGCACGAGGAGAAGATTCTGGGCGTCATCAAGGAAGAGATGCGCGAGATCTCCAAGAAGTTTGGCGACAATCGCCGTACCGAAATCAGCCAGGTTGAGAAGGACCTGGATGTCGAGGACCTCATCGCCGACGAGGATATGGTCGTGACCATCACCCACACCGGCTACGTTAAGCGTATCCCAGTGGCTGCCTACCGTGCCCAGAAGCGCGGTGGCAAGGGCGTGTCGGGCGTCAACCTCAAAGAGGACGACGTTATCGATGAGATGTTCATCGCGTCCACGCACGAGTACGTGCTGTTCTTCTCGAGCAAGGGCAAGGTCTATCGCCTGAAGGTGCACGAGCTGCCGGTGGGTACGCGCCAGGCGCGCGGTACCGCGATCGTCAACCTTCTGCCCTTCGAGGAAGGCGAGAAGATCGCGAGCGTCATCAGCTGCCGCGAGTTCCCGGCCGACGAGTACCTGATGTTTGCCACCAAGAGCGGCATGGTCAAAAAGACCGTGATGAGCGCATATGACCGCAGCCGTCGCGACGGCCTGATCGCTATCAACCTGCGTGACGACGACGCGCTGCTGAACGTGCGCCGCGTGCGCGAGGGCGACAAGATTATCCTGGCCACCACCGCGGGCAAGGCGATCATGTTCTCCGAGGAGCAGGTGCGCGCCACCGGCCGCGATACCAGCGGCGTACGCGGTATTGGTATGAAGGACGGCGTGAGCGTTCTGGGCATGGAAGTCACTAACGGCAACGGCGATCTGTTCGTCATCACCGAGCGCGGCTACGGCAAGCGCACGCCGGTCGCGGACTACCCGGAGCAGAATCGCGGCGGCCAGGGCGTCTACACCATCCAAATGACCGAGCGTAAGGGTAACCTCGCGGCCATGAAGACAGTGGGCCCGCAGCACGAGCTGTTCATCGTGACGGAGGGCGCGACGGTCATTCGCGTCAAGACCGACGAGATCAGCCAGACTGGCCGCGCCACCCAGGGCGTCAAGATGATGACCGTCGACGACAACGACCGCATCTGCGCTGTCGCCCGTATGACGGCAGCCAAGGAAAAACCCGAAGGCGAGGGCGCCGAGGCCGCAGCCGACACCGAAGAGGCTCCAGTCGACCTAGGCGACGGCAACGACATGCCAGAGGATCTCCTCGACGAGTAAGTAGTCCTCTCCGGTCAAAAACATCAGACCCCATATATCGGCGGTCGGCGCACCTGCGCGCCGACCGCTTTTTTGAAAACTTTGGGACCCCATGGTCGCTGGGCTGGCGAGATGGTTTTGGTTTGTCGCGAGTTCCGCACGCAAAGAAGGCCACTTAATGTGGCCTTCGTCTTGCGCAGGACTGT
>CABVAO010000013.1 GCA_902496335.1 uncultured Collinsella sp. | reverse complement strand
CGTAGCATCGGCGAGCTTATCGAGTGCCTCGCGGCCCATGATAATCTCGAGCTTGGTGTCGCGTGTCTCGATGGGAGTTGCGGTTGTGGTTTCGGTCATAAATATCCTCCGATGGGGAAGCGAATCGTGTTTTAGCTATCGCCATTATAGGTAATCGCCCATAGGTTGCGATGGCGTTTGCTTTGATGTGGTTTGAAGCATTGCGATTAGATAGTTAGACAAACATCTAAATATTGAGTATAGTGTGCACGTCATGAGAGATGATGAGAGGAGGTCTTATGCCGGGAGAGGGTTTTAAGGCGCTTGCCGATCCAACGCGACGGCGCATTTTGGAGTTGCTGCGCGAGGGCAATTGCACGGCGGGGGAGCTTGCCGAGCATTTCGATATCAGTAAGCCGTCGCTGAGCCATCACTTGGCGACGCTCAAAAACGCCGGGTTGGTGACCGACGAGCGCCATGGCCAAAACATCGTATACAGCTTAAACACCACCGTCATGCAGGATTTAATTGGCTGGTTTATGGGTTTTACAAACACTGAAGGTGATAAGGATGAATAACGAAAACAAGGGCATTCACCCCACGGGGGTATCGTCGCGCGTGTGGATTGCGCTGGTCGCTCTGTGCGTCGCCAATGTCGTAGCGCACCTCATGGTGATGCCGAGCTTGCCTGCGCAGATTCCCACGCACTGGGGCGCGAACGGTGCCGTCGACGGTTGGGGTCCTAGCTGGATGGCCTCCGCGCTCGGCGTGCTGCCTCTGGCACTTCTCGCAATGTTCTGCGTGGTGCCGCGCATCGACCCCAAGGGCGAGGCGTATCGAACCTCGGGCAAGTTCTATCAGGGCTTCGTAATTGCCTTCACCTTGTTCATGTGCGCCATAAGCTGGCTGGGAGAGCTTACGGTCTGGGGCGTGGTGCCGGCGGTCGGTTCGGTTAACGTGCTGATTTCCGGTGTTGTCGGTTTGCTGTTCATCGGCGTAGGCAACTACTTGCCGCGTGTGAAGCAGAACTATACGCTCGGTATCAAGACACCTTGGGCGCTTGCCGATCCCGAGAACTGGCGCCGTACGCAGCGTTTTGGCGGCGCCTGCTTTATGGTGCTGGGTATTGGCCTGATTGTGATGGGCGTGGCAGGCAGCGTGCTTTCGAGTGAAGTCGTCGCCGCGGTGATTGCGGCTCTGGCGTTTGGTTCGGTTGGAGCCGTCTACGTCTACTCGTATCTGTTGTGGCGCAAATCGCAGCGAGCCGCTCGTTAAGGTTGCGGAAAACTAGCGTACGCAGTTCATAGTATGTTCTGGGGGACTTTTCCCAGGTAGTATTAGGGGGTGTGGGCAACCATGCCCCTTTTTCGTTACGTTTCAGAGCTGGTTTTTCCATTTCGTTTCCACTAAAGCGAAACAAGAATAGGGAAACAGCAGGTAGAAAGGATAAAACAGACAAATGGCGGAGTTTATCTACCAGATGTATCAGGCTCGCAAGGCCCATGGCGACAAGGTGATCCTTGACGACGTGACCCTGAGCTTCTACCCCGGTGCCAAGATCGGCGTCGTGGGCCCCAACGGTATGGGCAAGTCGACCCTGCTCAAGATCATGGCCGGCATCGAGGAGGTCTCCAACGGCGATGCCAGGCTCACTCCCGGCTACACCGTGGGCATCCTGCAGCAGGAGCCGCCGCTCGACGACGACAAGACCGTCATCGAGAACGTGCGCATGGCATTTGGCGACATGATCGCCAAGGTCGATCGCTTCAACAAGATCGGCGAGGAGATGTGCGACCCGGATTGCGACATGGACGCCCTCATGGCCGAGATGGGAAAGCTCCAGGACGAGATCGACGCCGCCGACGGCTGGGATATCGATTCCAAGCTCGGCCAGGCCATGGACGCCCTGCAGCTGCCCGATTCCGACATGCCGGTCAACGTACTTTCCGGCGGCGAGCGCCGTCGCGTGGCCCTGTGCAAGCTGCTGCTCGAAGCTCCCGACCTGCTGCTGCTCGACGAGCCCACGAACCACCTGGACGCCGAGTCGATCCTGTGGCTCGAGCACTTCCTGCACAACTACCAGGGCGCGGTGCTTGCCGTCACGCACGATCGCTACTTCCTGGATAACGTTGCCGAGTGGATCTGCGAGGTCGACCGCGGTCACCTTTATCCCTACAAGGGCAACTACTCCACGTATCTGGAGACCAAGGCCGCCCGTATCGAGGCGCAGGGCAACCGCGACGCCAAGCTCGCCAAGCGCATGGAGGCCGAGCTCGAGTGGGTACGCAGCTCGCCCAAGGCTCGCCAGGCAAAGAACAAGGCCCGTCTGGCTCGCTACGAGGAGATGGAGGCCGAGGCCCGCGCAAGCCAGAAGCTCGACTGGACCGACATTCGCATCCCTGTGGGCCCGCGTCTGGGCAACAAGGTGCTCGAGGCCCATCACCTGCACAAGGAGTTCGATGGCCGTGTGCTCATCGACGACCTTTCGTTCACCCTGCCGCGCAATGGCATCGTGGGCGTCATCGGCCCCAACGGTGTGGGCAAGACCACGCTGTTCAAGACGATTGTGGGCCTGGAGTCGCTGACCTCGGGCGAGCTCGAGGTGGGCGAGACCGTCAAGATCTCCTATGTCGATCAGAACCGTTCCGGCATCGACCCCGATAAGAACCTGTGGGAGGTCGTCTCGGATGGCCTGGACCACATGATGGTCGGTGAGACCGAGGTTCCGAGCCGTGCTTATGTGGCGAGCTTTGGCTTTAAAGGCCAGGACCAGCAGAAGCGCGCCGGCGTACTCTCCGGTGGCGAGCGCAACCGTCTGAACTTGGCGCTTACGCTCAAGCAGGGCGGCAACCTGCTGCTCCTCGACGAGCCCACGAATGACCTCGACGTCGAGACGCTGTCCTCGCTCGAAGCGGCGCTGCTCGAGTTCCCGGGCTGCTCGGTGGTCATTAGCCACGACCGTATGTTCCTGGACCGCGTCGCCACGCACATTCTGGCGTGGGAGGGCACCGACGAGAATCCGGGCAACTGGTATTGGTTTGAGGGCAACTTCGAGGCCTATCAGGCCAACCGCATCGAGCGCCTTGGCGAGGACGCAGCCCAGCCGCATCGTATTCACCGTAAGCTGACGCGCGACTAGATCGTTACGCGGTTTTCCAAACCGCGTAACTGCTCGACGCTGCGCGGGTCGCAAGCACCCCATCTTGCCGTTCAAGCCGTCGCTCGCGTACCGAAGTACGCGTCGCTCCTCTTTCACGGCAACCTGGGGCACTTGCGGCCCGCTCGCTGTTGGTTACGCAACATCAACAAATAAAAACGGCTCAAATCCTGATTTGGATTTGAGTCGTTTGTCGTTACTGCTCGGGTTCTTCGACTTTATCGATGGCCCAGGTGGATCCGAGGCCACCGGTGGTATTGCGGCGGATGCGCACGGCAACCTCGCGGCGCTCGCCGGCCTGCGTGTAGCGCAGGGGGAAGCTTGCGCGGTTGCGCGCGGCCTCGATGGTACCGCGCTCGCGGGCGATCCAGTAGTACTCGCCGACAATGCCGAGGGTATCGGCGCCGTAGGGGAGATAGGTCGACAGCTGGTGCAGAAGCGGGCCGGGGCAGAAGACCTCGGTTGCGAAATCGATGGGGAAGTCCTCGGGGATGGTCGGTGCTGCGGGTGCGGGGGTTGGGGCCGCTGCGGGTGCCGAAGCCGGTGCCGGTGCGGGAATTTGGCCGCAAGCAGAGGTGGGCACGGATTCGATGACGGGTGCGGGCTCCGGCGTCGCTTCCGGCTTGATCGTGGAATCTGCGGGCTCCACGGTGACGGGCGCGTCTGCAGCTGCGGTTTCAACCTCAACCTGCGTCGCGTCCTCGTTCTCGACGCTCGACTTTGCTTCGATGGGCGTGGATGCCATGGTGGTGATGCCGGCGTTGGCGTTCTCGGGGTCATAGACGACCGTGAGCGAGATGGCGGGCTGCGGCGTCTCGGGCTCCGGTGTCGACTCGGTAGCGTCTTGATCTGCGGGCTCGTCGGACTGATCGTCCTCGGCCTCGTCGCCAAAGACATCGCTGTTTTGGAACGCAGACGGCTCGGGTTGGTCAGCGGCTTCTTCGGTTGTCGACTTGGGCGCTTCGTTGAGCTCCACAGTGGCTTCCTGCTCGGATATGACTTCGGAATCGGTCGTGGCGGCGATTTCGGTTTCGGCTTCTGCCGTTACCTCAATAGCAACTTCGATCTCTGTCTCGGGCTCGGGTTCCGGCGCGGCTTCAACCATGGCTTCGGGCTCGGGACGCTTAACGTGCTTGGGGCGCACGGCCTTGAGGTCCTTCTCACCGCGCTTTTTCTTTTTGTAGGACTGCTTGGCGCCCTTGGCGGTCTTGGGCTTGTCCTCGCCCTTGGCAAGCGCAGCATCCCAGGCCTCGTTGGCGATGACCGTGGCATACAGGCGGCCGCCTTTAAAGACGGTCAGCTTAATGCAGTCGTCGAGCTCCTCGAGCAGTTCGCGCGTGGACTCGAAGCCCAGGTCATAAGCGGTCATGTCGCCAGCGGCGAGCGCCTCCTCGACCTGCGTCATAAACGTTTGCTTGCCACATCCAATCGCATCGCGCAGCAGGCGATACAGATAGATGTGGTTGCCCAGCGAAAGCGTGGGCCTAACTATTGTCTTGCTCATGGCAAATCTCCTCTTTACACATGTAAAGCATCTTACCATCGCATGGCGTTCGCCATGGCGGCGCCCAAGGCAAACGGGCGCGAACCGCTTTCGATTCGCGCCCGTTGTACAGGTCGGTTATCTATGAGAGGCAAACGTGCTTAGTTGCCCGATGCCGTGCCTTGGCTCGAGTTGTCAGATGCCGTGCCGGAAGCGGTTCCGCTCGAGCTGTTGGTGTTGTTACTGTCTGCCGTGCCCGTTCCCGACGTGGTGTCGCTCGTCTGGCCTCCCGTGTTCGGCTGTGAACCGTCAGTCGTTTGGCTTGAGTCGGTCGTGCCGGACGGCGTGCCACTGTTGGCCGTAGAGGAATCGGTGCCCTGTGATTGGTTTTGGGTGTTCGAGGGCGAATTGGCAGAGGTGGAACTGTCTTGCGTGTTGTCCGTCTGTGCCTGCTGATCTTGCGACTGGGTGTTGCCATTTGCATCGCCCTCGGTCGTGCGCGACGAAAGGATTGGCTCGGGGCGCTCGCCCAGACCCTCACCGGCGGTGGTTATAAGGATGGCGCCGGCGCAGGCGATGACCGCGACGATGGCGATAGCGATCGAGAAGACGATGACCTTCTTTTGCGTCTGGCTGCGCTCTGCCGCCGCCTTGGCGCGCAGGCTGTTGGGGGCGACGCGCGCCGTGGTCGCGCGTCCCGCAACCTGGCGCATCTCCTGCGTGGTCGCGGCGCCACCTAGGTGCTCCTCGACATCGGGCTCAACGGGCTCGTAGGCGCCGGCAGGGTAGTCGACAGCGGCATGCGTGCCCTTGATTGCTTCGGCGCTGGCGGAGATAAAGTGGCGATAGACCTGCGAGGACACAACAGTGATGACTGAGCTCACAGCGGCACCAATCACCGAGCCGGCAATGCCGATCTTTGAAGCAAGCGCGACGCTCGTGGCAGCAGCTGCGGCGCCGGCGATGATCTGGGGAATGGAAATGTCATCGAACAGGCCCTTTTTGGGCGCGATGGCCATGGTCTGTCCGATGGAATGGTTCTCGTGCACGCCGTTGTTGAGCGATGCCGGCGTCATGACGCGCGTGCGCGGCGCGTCGGTGTACTTGGTTGTCATACGGGGTCCTCCCGGCGTAAATCTGCTTCGTTTCGTGTAGCCATCAGGGTACCCACCAGATGTGAATCGTACGTGATATTTAACAGATACCATCAACTCATCAATTGCTCACCAAGTTGGTGGGATGCGGTTACGTCCGGCGGTTGAACTACAATAGGGTTTGCTAATTGTTGTGAATGGCGTCTACGCACGGGAGCATTCTTATGAATCTTCACCTTTCTCAGTCTGATGGCTTTTTGCGTGTGGCGGCGGCGTCGCCGCAGATTCGCGTGGCCGATGTCGAGGGCAATGCCGAGGTTGCGCTGGCGGCTGTTCGCGAGGCTACCGAGCGCGGCGTTCGCGCGCTGGTGTTGCCCGAGCTTAACCTGACCGGCTATACCGCGGCCGATCTGTTCCATAACCGCACGCTGCTGCATGCCTGCGAGGCTGCTCTGGTGCATATCCTCGATGAGACTCGTGAGCTGCCGGTTGTCTTTACCGTTGGCTTGCCCGTTGCGGTGGCAGAAAACATCTACAACTGCGCCGCCGTGTGCTGCGCGGGCGAGCTTTTGGGCCTCACGGCCAAGAAGTATCTGCCCAACTATGGCGAGTTCTATGAGCGCCGTTGGTTTGCTCCGGCGCCTGCGGATCCCGTGTGGGTTGAATTTGCCGGTCAGGGTCCGGTTCCGCTGGGTTCGGGGCTTATCTACCGTTGCTGTGATGAGGGTGCCGAGGATATGGTGCTGGGCGTTGAGGTCTGTGAGGACCTGTGGGTGCCGGCGCCGCCTTCGACCGAGATGGCGCTTGCCGGTGCGACGGTGATTCTCAACCCGTCGGCTTCGGACGAAATCATCGGTAAGGCGGATTACCGCCGCAGCCTCATTTCCAACCAGAGTGCGCGCCTGTACTGCGCCTATGCCTATGCGGACGCGAGCGAGGGCGAGTCCACGACCGACATGGTCTTTGCAGGCGAGAACCTCGTCTACGAAAACGGTTCGAAGCTCGCCGCGACCAAACTGCTTACCTGCGATATGGCCGTCGCCGATGTTGACCTTGACCGTCTGGTTGCCGAGCGCCGTCGCTCGATGACGTGGACGCGCGCGGACGATGCGCCGGAGGCCACGACCGTTGAGTTTTCGTTTGAGGGCGTGCTGGCCGAAGAACCTGTCCTGCGCGATGCCTGCGATATCGACCGCGTTTTCCCGCGCGCGCCCTTTGTGCCGGCCGACCACGGCGACTTGGCCGAGCGCTGCGAGACGATCCTCGATCTGCAGACTGCGGGCCTCAAGACCCGCCTTGCCCACACGGGTACCAAGGCTGCGGTTATCGGCCTTTCGGGCGGCTTGGACTCCACGCTAGCGCTGCTTGTGACCGTGCGTGCCTTCGATGCACTGGGGCTGCCGCGCACTGGTATCACAGCCGTGTCCATGCCCGGCTTCGGCACGACGCATCGCACCAAGTCGAATGCCGAGTCGCTCGCTCGCGACCTGGGTGTGAGCTTCCGCGAGGTTTCGATCCACGCGGCTGTGGAGCAGCACTTCAAGGACATTGAGCATGATCCAGCTGTGCAGGACGTGACCTACGAGAACAGCCAGGCGCGCGAGCGTACGCAGATTCTGATGGATCTGGCCAACCAGGCTGGCGGTTTTGTCATTGGCACGGGCGACCTGTCGGAGCTGGCGCTCGGCTGGGCTACCTATAACGGCGACCACATGAGCATGTACGCCGTCAACGCGAGCGTGCCCAAGACGCTTGTGCGCCATCTGGTACGCTATGCCGCCGATGTCTTTGGCGGGCGCATTGCCGAGGTCTTGCTCGATATCCTCGATACGCCGGTGTCCCCCGAGCTTCTGCCGCCCACGGGCGACGGCGAGATTGCGCAGAAGACCGAGGATTTGGTGGGCCCGTACGAGTTGCACGACTACTTCCTCTACTACCTGCTGCGTTTTGGCTTTGAGCCGGGCAAGATCTACCGCATGGCGCTCAAGAGCTTCGAGGGCGTCTACGACGCCAAGACCGTCCACACGTGGCTACGTACGTTCTACCGTCGCTTCTTTGCCCAGCAGTTTAAGCGCAGCTGCCTGCCCGATGGTCCCAAGGTGGGCTCGGTGACGCTCAGCCCGCGCGGCGATTGGCGTATGCCGAGTGACGCTAGCTCGCGTCTGTGGCTTGCGCAGATCGACGCGCTCAATCCAGTTGACTAAGGTTGGCTAAATTGAACCAATACGGGGGTTGCAAGCGTTACACTTTTGCAATCTGATGGCCCGTATCGCGCGGCGCTCTTGTCGGAGCGCCGCGTTTTTCATATCGAAAGGTGGCACCATGCAGGCATCGCAGCGTCTCGACCGCTTTGGCGCGGAGGTCTTCGCCTCGCTCAACAACAAGCTTCTCGCGCTGAAGGCTCAGGGCAAGACCATTTACAACATGAGCGTGGGCACGCCCGACTTTAAGCCGTACGACCACGTGGTCGAGGCGCTCACGCAGGCAGCCCAAGATCCCGAGATGTGGAAGTATGCCCTGCGCGACCTGCCCGAACTCAAGCAAGCCGTGTGCGATTACTATGAGCGTCGCTTTGGCGTTTCGGGCATTACGCCGTCTATGGTGCAGTCGTGCAACGGCACGCAGGAGGGCGTGGGCCATTTGGGCCTGGCCCTGCTCGATCCGGGTGACACCATTCTGGTTCCCGATCCGTGCTACCCGGTCTTTGAGGCGGGTGCCAAGATCGCCGATGCCAAGCTCGAATACTATCCGCTGGTTGCCGAGCATAATTACCTGCCCTATGTGGCGGGTATCGATCCCGAGGTGGCCGATCGTGCCAAGTATATGA
The DNA here is from genome assembly GCA_902496335.1 of uncultured Collinsella sp. GTDB lineage: Bacteria > Actinomycetota > Coriobacteriia > Coriobacteriales > Coriobacteriaceae > Collinsella. The sequence goes on along the minus strand of CABVAO010000013.1, from coordinate 33,484 downwards.
TCGTGTCGCTGCCCGCGAACCCGGTCGGCTCGGTGGGCACGCCCGAGGTCTACGAGGAGATTATCGCCTTTGCCCGCGAGCATGATCTGTTGATCGTTCATGACAACGCGTACTCCGACATCGTGTTTGACGGCGAGCCCGGCGGCAGCTTCTTGCAGTATCCCGGTGCGCTTGAGGTGGGCGTGGAGTTCTTCTCGCTCTCTAAGTCGTTTAACGTCACCGGTGCCCGCATCGGCTTTTTGGTCGGTCGCGAGGATGTGGTCTCGGCCTTTGCCAAGCTGCGCGGCCAGATCGACTTCGGTATGTTCTTCCCGATCCAGAAGGCTGCCATCGCCTGCCTGAACGGTCCGCGCGATGAGGTCGAGGCGCAGCGTCTGAAGTACCAGGAGCGCCGCGATGCCCTGTGCGACGGTCTTGAGGGCCTGGGCTGGGAGCGTCCCAATGCGCATGGCTCTATGTTTGTGTGGGCCAAGCTTCCCGGTGGTCGCACCGATTCTATGGCGTTTTGCGAGGAGCTTATGGAGAAGGCCGGCGTTGTGGTGACGCCGGGCGCGAGCTTTGGCCCTTCGGGCGAGGGGCACGTGCGTATGGCACTGGTCTTACCGCCCGACCAGATCGCTTTGGCTGTCGAGGCCATTCGCGAGGCGGGCCTGTATTAGAGACCTATTTCGACTCGTCAATAGCTCGAAACCGATTTCGTGCAGTTATTTTACGAATTCTGCAAACAATTTCGGTAAACGGTCGATTTTTGGCTGCGAATAGGAGCATAATCAAAGTCCCGATTGGATGTATTGGGATTACGGCAAGCCGCTCGGGTCGTTCCCGGGCGGCTTGTTTGTGGAGAGAGATGGGAGTTTCTAATGGTTAACGAGAAGAAGGTCGCTATTGTCGGCTGCGGTTTCGTCGGTTCGTCTTCGGCGTTCGCACTGATGCAGAGTGGTCTGTTCTCCGAGATGGTCCTCATCGACGTGGACAAGAACCGTGCCGAGGGTGAGGCCCTGGATATCGCGCACGGCATGACGTTTGCCGAGCCGATGAAGATCTACGCCGGCGATTATTCCGATGTCGCCGACGCCGCCATGATCGTCGTCACCGCTGGCGCTGCCCAGAAGCCCGGTGAGACCCGCCTGGACCTGGTCAACAAGAACGTTAACATCTTTAAGTCCATTATCCCCGAGATTAAGAAGTCCGGCTTCGACGGCATTCTGCTAATCGTCTCCAACCCGGTTGATGTTCTGACCTATGCTGCCATCAAGATGTCCGGCCTGCCCGAGGGCCATGTCATCGGCTCCGGCACCGTGCTCGACACTGGCCGCCTGCAGCAGATGCTTGGTGCCCACGTCGAGGTTGACCCGCGCGATGTCCAGGCCTATGTCATGGGCGAGCACGGCGACTCCGAGTTTGTCGCTTGGTCCAGCGCTCAGGTTGCTGGCGTTCCGCTGAACACCTTCTGCGAGCTTCACGGTCATCTGGAGCACGAGGCTGCCGAGAAGCGTATCGCCGAGGACGTCAAGAACTCCGCCTACACCATCATCGAGAAGAAGCACGCCACCTACTACGGCGTCGCCATGGCCGTCAAGCGCATCTGCACCGCTGTCATGCGCGATGAGCAGACCGTTCTGCCTGTCTCCTCGCTCATGGTGGGCGAGTATGGCCTGTCCGATCTTGCCATCTCCATGCCGACGGTCGTTGGCCGCGACGGCGTCGTCTGCCGCGTCCCCGTGCCGCTGAACGATGACGAGCAGCATGAGCTCACCGCCTCCGCCAAGGCCCTCAAGGACATCATCGACAGCGTCGACTTCTCCTGCTAAATCAAGCTCGCTAGAGCGAAAAGCTACAATGAAGGCGTCCGGGTCCACACGGCCCGGGCGCCTTTTTGGTGCAAAGTAACCTGACCCCAATGCACCATAGTTGATGGGAGGGCCATGTCGGATTCGCCTAATTTTTTGACCTATGCCCAGACAGCGTTTGATCCGTTTGAGGAACGGCCGTTCTGCGCGGTGGATAGCCTGGTCTTTGCGTGGTTGTCCTATTTGCGTTTGCCGGGTGATATGGCGGAGCTGACGAACTGGCAGGGCCTAGACGTACGCGAGCTGCTGCGCGCCGAGTGCTACCAAGACATGATTGGCGACCTGTGGGATCCGGAGGGGAGTCGTGCCCTGTTGGAGGCTGTGGCAGCAAGCCCTCGCTACCGTGGCGTTCGTGTTTGCGGCTATCGTAGCGTGAGTGATGCCGAGACAACGGAGCAGTTTGCGGCCATGACGTTCCGATTTCCGGCGGGGTTTAGCTATCTTGCCTTCCGGGGGACCGACAGCACGATTGTGGGCTGGAAAGAGGACTTTAACATGGCGTTCCGGTGTCCTGTGCCGGCCCAGGAATCCGCGGCGCGTTATGTAGACGAGGCGGCGGATGCGATTGACGGGCCGCTTTTGTGCGGAGGTCATTCCAAGGGTGGAAACCTTGCGGTGTACGGTGCGGCGATGTGCCCCGATGTCGCCCGTGAGCGAATCGAACGGGCGTATTCCCATGATGGTCCGGGCTTCGTCGAGGAGTTTCTGAGCGGCAACGCCTTCGCCGATCTATCCGGTCGAATCGACAAGACGCTACCTCGGTCGTCGATCTTTGGCATGATGTTCGAGACACAGGAGGACTATGCCATCGTTGAGAGCACCGAGTTCAGCCTGCTTCAGCATAATCCCTTTAGCTGGGTGGTTGATGGTCGCGACTTCGTGTACTGTGAGCGCCTGTCCGCCGGTGCTCGATACGTTGATGGCTCCATTCGCGAGATGCTGCTTGCGGTGTCGCCTAACGAGCGCGAGCGTTTTGTAGATGCGTTGTTCTCCGTGCTTGAGGCTACGGGTGCTGAGCGGTTTGCGGATATCGCTGGGAATCTGCGCGAGAGCCTGCCCGTGATGCTCCAGGCTGCGCAAGGCTTTGACAAGGATACGCGACGCTTTGTCTCGCAGACTATCGTTGCGATTCTTAAGTGTGCGCTTCTGCCCAAACGTCCCCAGATCGACATGCCCGCTGCCGGCAAGAGCTTGGCAGAACAGCTCGAGGCTTGGCAGTCCGAGCTCCTGCGCTAACCATTGGTGCAAAGCAACCTGTCCCCGATGCACCAATCTTCGATGCGCCTGGGGCGGGATCGACCGCTATACTGGTTCGTGCCGAAATCGATCTAGAACGGAATGCCGTATATGAAAATCAATCACGCGATTCTGCATATCCTGGACTTTGACTCTGCCGTCAACGTTATGAGCCAGCGCGAGCTCGATATCGAGAGCCGCACCGTGCGTAATTTCGTAACAACGCACCTGCGGCGCGCTCGTACCTCGGCTGATAACAAGCGTGCCACGTTTGCCGAGAACTCCGCATTCGGCGGCGAGCTCAAGGGCTATTTCTTTGGTGAGCGTGAGTTCGTGGATCTGTCTCAGCAGATTGCGGAGTTCATCTCTTCCGAACTTACCAAGGCCGAGAAAGCCGAGTCCACTGACGTGCTTGTGGCGGACTTTGATGACGATGAGGATGCCCGCTGGTTTGCCGTGATGCTGCTGGGCTCCAAGCAGGCTTTTATGCACGAGGTGGGTCGCGAAGAGGGCGAGGTACGCAACGACATCGCGCGCCACTACGCCATTCTGCCGAATCCCTCGCAAAAGGTGCCGAGCTATGCAATCGTGCGTGCAAGCACCATGGAGATCGGCTATGTGGATAAGAAGCGCAAGATTGCCGGCGAGGATCGCATGCTCATTCCCGATGGCCTGCTGCAGTGCGACACGGGGGTATCGGGCAAGGAGGTCATCGACACCGTGACGCGTGTGGTCGAGGAAGTCGCCGAGGAGCACGGTGCCAACACGGCTGTAGCACTCGCCAAGGTTAAGGCTGCTGTTGCCGAGAAAGTTGAGGATGACGAGGAACTGCCCCCTTGGGATATCGTCGATGAGGTCTTTGAGGACGAGCCGGTTATCAAGGAGAGCGTGCGCGCGGCACTGACTGAGGAGAAGGTGCCTGAGCGTGTGCCCGTGGAGCGCAAGCAGGTCGAACGCGCGGCGGTGCGCAACCACAAGATCCGTACCGACACGGGCATCGAGATCAGCTTCCCGGCCGAGATGGGTTCCAACTCCGAGTACATCGAGTTTGTCAACGAGCCCAACGGCCTCATCTCCATCGAGCTCAAGAACATCGGAAGTATTGAGAATCGATAAACTGCTCTTGGACGTTGCAAAAAACAAAGGCCGAAGCCTTTTGGGACTTCGGCCTTTTTTGTTTTCGGCTTGGTTGCTGACATTGCGCCGCAGGTTGGGCATACGTCAGCGAAAACGCGGTTTGTCAAAACCGCGTAACTATTAAAGTTGACGTAAGCCCTCTTCCAGGCCGGTCTTGCTGTCGGTCTTCTCGTCGCGCATCTTGATGACGCGGGCGGGGACACCGGCCACGACGGCACCGGCGGGGACATCCTCGACGCACACGGCGCCGGCGGCAACAACAGCGCCCTTGCCCACGCGTACGCCCTCCAGGACCACGGCGTTGGCGCCGATCATGACGTCGTCTTCGATGATGACGGGCGTGGCGCTTGCGGGCTCAACGACGCCTGCCAACACGGTTCCAGCGCCGATGTGGCAGTTCTTGCCCACGGTGGCGCGGCCGCCTAGCACGGCGCCCATATCGATCATGGAACCCTCGCCGATAACGGAGCCGATGTTGATGATGGCGCCCATCATGATGACGGCACGGTCGCCAATCTCGACGCGGTCGCGGATGATCGCGCCCGGCTCGATGCGGGCGTTGATGCCCTTAAGGTCGAGCATGGGCACGGCAGAGTTGCGACAGTCGTTCTCGACGTCGTAGTAGTCGATGGAGTCGGCGTTGACGTCGAGGATTGCCTTGAGCTCATCCCAGTCACCAAAGACGGTCTTGCCGCGGCGACCGCCGTAGACGTGTGCATTGCCCCACTGGACCTTCATGCCCGGCTTCTCGCGCACGTACAACTTGACGGGCGTCTTTTTGGGCGCGGTGGCGATGTAGTTGATAATCTCCTGTGCATCCATCTCGGCTGCGTTACTCATTTGCTATCTCTCCTTTGGGCGGATTCGGTTGACACCTGGTTAGACAAACATGACCTGGTCGAACGTATAGAAGCCGGGTTCGCGGGTGACGAGCTTCTGCGCGGCTGCCAAGGCGCCGTTGACAAAGATCTGACGACTCGTGGCGCGGTGGGTGAGCGTGACCTCCTCGTCCTGGCCGAAAAAGCTTACCTCGTGCACGCCGGCGACGGTGCCGCCGCGCAGCGAGTGCATACCGATCTCCTTGGGGTCACGCGCGCCGCACATGCCCTCGCGGCCATAGACGGGGTGGTAGCCTGCCTCGGGCTCAGCTTCGACGACGGCATCGAGCAGTAGCTTGGCAGTGCCGCTGGGGGCATCGACCTTTTGGTTGTGGTGCGTCTCGACGATTTCGCAGTCAAAGCCGGGCAGCTTGCGTGTAGCCTGCGCTACCAGATGGCGCAGGGCTGCGATACCGATGGAGTAATTGCCCGAGTGCATAACGCGGGCGTTCTGGCCCAGCTCACGCAGGCGGTCCATCTGCTCGGGGGTGTAGCCTGTGGTGCCTGAGACCAATGCCGCGCCCGTGCGCTCGACATAGGCGACGACGGCGTCGAAGGTCGCGACGTTCGAGAAGTCGATAATCACATCGGCAGCCGGTGCGTTCTCGAGCTTGCTCAAATCGAAGCCAATCTGGGCAACGATATCAAAAACGGGTTGACCGGCGGCGTCGACAACGCCCTCGGCGGTGGTGCGGATGGGCGAGCCCATGCGGCCCGTTCCCATAATGACGGTCTTAATCAAGCAGACCAGCCCCCTTCAGAGCATCGGTAAGTGCAGTGCGCGTGTCGTCTGCCATGGGGCACAGCGGCATGCGGTAGTTTGCCTCGATCATACCCATCTGGGCGAGCGCCTCTTTGACGGGGATGGGGTTGACCTCACTAAAGAGGGCATTGATGAGCGGCTGGCCGGCAATTTGGATATCGCGGGCACGCGCCACGTCACCGTCCAAATAGGCGCGGCACATGTCATGCACGAGCTGCGGCTGCACGTCTGCCCACACGCTGATGGTGCCCGAGGCGCCCAGGCTCATGAGCGGCACGGTAAGCGCGTCCTCGCCCGAGTACATGCGGAAGTCGTCGGACAGCAGGTGGGCGATCTTGGCCGCGTAGGCGACGTTGCCAGAGGCTTCCTTAATACCCATGATGTTGGGATGTGCGGCCAGGCGCTCTACGTTGCGCTCGCTGATACCGCAGCCGCAACGACCAGGGATGTTGTACAGGATGCAGGGAATGTCCACGGCATCGGCCACGGTCTTAAAGTGCTGATAGATACCCTCTTCATTGGATTTGTTGTAGTAGGGGGTAATGAGCAGCAGACCGTCGGCTCCCAAGCCCTGGTAAGTGAGCGACTTGGTGAGCATGGTTTGCGTGGAGTTGGAGCCCGAGCCGGCGATGACGGGGACGCGTCCTGCAACATGCTTGACCACGGCGGCGACGACGGAGTTGTCCTCGTCATCGGTCATCGTGGCGCTCTCGCCGGTGGTGCCCAGGGTGAGGATGGCGTCGGTGCCATTTTGCAAGTGGAAATCGATAAGGCGCTCGAGCGCGTCAAAGTCGACACTGCCGTCCTTTTTAAACGGCGTAACCAGGGCGACGATTGAGCCCTCGAGATTGCGGATGTCCATGTTCTTCTCCTTCGCCTCCGCGATCTGGATGCGTTTGTTCCATTGAGCTGCGACTGCCAGGCGCTCGTCTTCGGCGCGACGGCGGGCACTTTCGGCGCGCGACTTGGCCAGCAGCTCTCGGCCGCACGGCAGCACGTCGAGCGTGGCAAAGTAATCGCCCGGGCGCTCGGCGCGGCGGATAAGGTCGGCCGAGCCGTCGGGGCGCAGCAGCACCTCGGCGGAGCGCAGGCGGCCGTTGTAGTTGTAGCCCATAGAGTGGCCATGCGCGCCGGTATCGTGGATCACAAGCAGGTCGCCCATGTCGATATGCGGAAGCTCGCGGTCGATGGCGAACTTGTCATTGTTCTCGCACAGATTGCCCGTGATGTCGTAGGTGTCCGTGACGGGCGCTGTGGTCTTGTCGTCGCCACCCGGCTGACCCATCACCGTGATGTGGTGGTAAGCGCCATACATGGCGGGACGAATGAGGTCGACGGCACTGGCGTCCACGCCGATATAGTCCTTGTAGATCTGCTTCTCGTGGATGGCCTTGGTGACCAGGCAGCCGTAGGGGCCCATCATAAAGCGGCCCATCTCGGTGCAGATGGCCACATCGCTCATGCCGGCGGGGACCAGGATCTCGTCGTATGCCGCGTGTACGCCCTCGCCGATGGCGTGAATGTCGTTAGCCTGCTGCTCGGGCAGGTAGGGGATACCCACACCGCCGGACAGATTGATAAAGGCGACGTGTGCGCCGGTCTCGCGCTCCAGGCGTACGGCAAGCTCAAAGAGGATGCGCGCGAGCTTGGGGTAGTAGTCGTTGGTGACGGTGTTGCTGGCAAGGAATGCGTGGATGCCAAGGTTTTCGGCGCCCTTGGCCTTGAGCGTGCGGAAGGCCTCGAAGAGTTGCTCGGTGGTCATGCCGTATTTGGAGTCGCCGGGGTTATCCATGATTCCGTTGGAAAGCTGGAACAGGCCGCCCGGATTAAAGCGGCAACTGACCGTCTTGGGGATGGGCCCCGCAACACGCTCAAAGAACTCGATGTGGCTGATGTCGTCAAAGTTGACGATGGCACCCAGCTTGTCGGCGAGCTCAAAGTCCGCCGCCGGCGTGTCGTTGGACGAGAACATGATGTCGTGTCCGGTGATGCCCAGCGAGCGGGCGATCATAAGCTCGGTATAGCTCGAGCAATCGCAGCCGCAGCCGTATTCGTTGAGAATGGAGATGAGTGCCGGGTTGGGATTGGCCTTGACGGCAAAGTATTCCTTAAAGCCCGGGTTCCATGCGAAGGCGTCGCGCACCTCTTGCATGTTGCGGCGGATGCCCGCCTCGTCATATAGATGAAATGGCGTGGGGAACTGCTCGACGATATGCTCGAGTGCCTCCTTGTCCACAAACGGCTGCTTGGCCGCATATGCCTCGTTGGGGGTCAATGCCATGTCCCGTAAACCTCGCTATCCAGACGGCGCCATCTGCGCATCGAATCCGCATAGCGTGGACCCAATGTCCGGATAGCGCTCCCGCATTGCTGCAGACAGTCCTGCGGGTGTTTCCCGCAGGCCCACCAGGTTGTTCGTGCCCGAAAAACCCAGTTCGGCGGGTTTCGCCTCCCCGCGGGGTCAAAGCCTGCCGGCTCGCCCGCGGCTCTTCGTGCCCGCGCCTCTATCAAGTGGTAACGACCCTACCACGTTGCACTTTACCAAACAAGAGTATTCGTATATAACGTTTAAAAAATGCAGGGATATGCTAGAAACAAGGGCGTCACAATTCTGCATCACAATACTGTGCGAATGGATATGCCCCATGAAAGGATCCTTTATGACCGAGCTCCAAGAACTTCGTCGCTATCGTCGCGACCTGCATCGCATTCCGGAGCTCGATTTCAATCTTCCTCAAACCATAGCCTATATCGAGGGCGTGCTCGCTTCGCTTGCCTGTGAAGTGACCCATCCCTGCCCCAGCTGTGTTTGTGCTTTCTTCGACGCTGGCACGGGCGCCGCGCATGCCACGGCGATTCGCGCCGATATGGACGCACTGCCCATCGCGGAGGCGACGGGTGCGGCCTTTGCCTCGACGCATCCCGGAAAGATGCACGCTTGCGGACACGATGGACACATGGCCATGGCACTTGCGGCGGCAACCTTTGTCGATCGCACGATTCGTGAGCAGCCAGGTGCCATCAAGCGCAACGTGCTCTTTGTGTTCCAGCCTGCCGAGGAGACGACTGGTGGCGCCAAGACAGTTTGCGAGAGCGGTGTGTTCGAGCGCTACGGGGTGGACCGCATTTTCGGCTTTCACGTGTGGCCCGATCTGACTGCGAACACATTGGCGAGCTGTTCCGGCCCGCTGCTGGCGCGCTCGAGCGAGACACATATCCATATTCACGGTACGAGTATCCATATTGCTAAGACTTATGGTGTGCCGGTTGAGGAGTCGCACGATGCCGCGTTGGCGGCAGCGAAGTTTTTGGTTGCAGAGCGCGAATTGATGGACGAGTTTGGTGCCGATGAACCCTGCATTGCTAAGTTCGGCCTGCTGCAGGCCGGTACGGTTTGCAATGCGGTGGCGGGGGAGGCCCATGTGGCCGGCAGCTTGCGTGTGTTTACGGACGACATGTTCGACCGCGCGCGCGAGGGCGTGCGCCGTGTACTCGACGAGGCATGCGCTGCAACGGGCTGCACGTACGATCTCGACTTTGCCGAGGGCTATCCGCCGGTCGACAACGACCCCGAGTTGTTTGTCAGCGTCGCGCCTGCCTTGCCCGGGCTGCAGCTTGTGGAGGAACCGCTGCTGATCGCCGAGGATTTCGCGTTCTATCAACGCCATCTGCCGGGCGTGTTTTTCCTGCTGGGCACGGGTATGCCAGAGGACCAAGACAACCCGAGTGATTCGGATGGCTGTCCCGCCTATGCCACAAGCGCTCTGCATACCGATAGCATGCTCTTCGACGAGGAAATCCTTCTCAAAGGCCTCGATGTCTATAAACGATTGCTTGTGATGGAGTGACGATGGAACGACGCCGACAGTCTGCCGTATATAGTCCGGGTGGATGCGGGTGCGGTTTGCTGCTGCTCCCGGTTATTGCTGTGAGCATTGGCGTGATGTTTGCGCTTGCTGGACTGGCCGCGGCAGCACTTGTGCTGTTTATCACTGCCATCGGCGTGACGATTTGGCTTTATCGCAGTCGTGAACAGCGCCGCGCCGACGGTAAGACCAATGTAGGATGGATTGCCTTTTTGGTCATCGCCTACCTGCTGAGCATCAGCTATTTGGCCTTCTTTATCCTGTTGATGATCAGTGCCTTTACCGGGGAATCCGTCACGGTGGGTTGATCGCTGCCGGCAGACGGTCGCGCAAAGTGCGTTTGCTCGGCGTTTGGATAACTGCATTGGCCGTTTATCGCAACCTTAGCTCTCAGCTAATGAATTCAAGTTCAATCCTTCCTACGATGTGCTGTGTGCCGGCACGGTAGCCGGATCGTAGGAAGGATGAATAATGGCAAAAGAGGGAAAGAAGCCGATCGGCAAGATTGTCCTAGGCATCATTGTGGTGCTGGTTATTGTCGGTGCCGTGGGCTCTATGGGCGGCAACTCAACCGATTCGTCTGCGAGCGATTCGGCAAAACCTGCCGAGACGACACAGCAGGCTGAGGAGCAAAAAGAACCGCAAGAACCGTATACCATTGCTGACGAGGCTGAAGACACTTCCAATCAGTTTACCTATAAGATCACGGGCACGCTGACCAATAACACGGATAAGGAAAAGAGCTACATTCAGATTGAATATGTTCTGTATGATGCCGATGGCAACCAGGTTGGAACGGCTCTTGCAAACACCAATCATCTGAAGGCGGGCGGCTCCTGGAAGTTCGAGGCGCTGGGTACGGTGTCTCCCGACCAGGTTGCTAGCTGGGAGCGTTCGGACGTAAGCGGTTTCTAGCATGTTGCATGCACTGGGGGAGGTGAAGTCGTATGCCCGATAAAAAGCTGACTGACGAGTTACTCAATGAGCTTCTCGACGCGCCAAACATCGATGGCTATATCAAAGAACACGACTTTGCCACCCCGTCGCTTTCGAACTACCTGAAGCAGCTACTGCAGGAAAAGGGCTTGGAGCGCTCGCGCGTGGTTCGTATGGCCGATCTCAATGAGACCTTTGGCTATCAGATCTTTACCGGCGCGCGTCATCCGAGTCGCAATAAGGTGCTGCAGATTGCCTTTGCGATGGCGCTGACGCTCAAAGAGACCAACCGTGCGCTGACGGCTGCCGGGGTAAGCGTCCTTAACTGCAAGGACCGCCGCGATGCGATTATCATTTTTTGCATCGATCGCGGGTGCAGCCTCCAAAAGGTCAACGAGGAGCTGTATCGCTTTGGCGAGGAGACGGTGAGTTAGCGGCTGATATCTGAGCCGGCGGAGCTGCCGAACAACGATGCAAACGAACGGGGCGTGGATGCCATGGGGTGTCTGCGCCCTGCGCTATGATGGAGGCTATGGATACTCAGATCCCAACATATTCCGATGACGAGCTGACCGCAGCGCTTGCCGAGCACCTGGCGTCGCTCGATCGCGACGACAGCTATCGCGTGGAGCGTGTACTTAAGCGCTCGTCCGTTGAAACAACCGAGCTCGTGTACTTTGAAGGAACCGGCGGTGGTTCGCTCGGTCCCTTTGTCCGTAAACGCATCGATGCTTCGGCTCAAATCGGCGGGGCATACGAGCGTCTGTTTGCCGCGCAACGGGCAGGTAGGCGTTTTGAGCACCTGCCCAGAATCGTCGATTGTCGTCGTGTGGGCGACGAGCTCAACGTGGTTATGGAATACATCGAAGGGGAGACACTCGGGGCTCTGGTGGACCGTCTGGGAGCCACCCCCGATTATGCGCGTGAATTGTATCCTGTCCTTTGCGACGCCGTGGGCGAGCTCCATGCCGGTTTTGCAATGGCGGGGGAGACGTCGGCGCCGGTGATCCATCGCGACCTCAAGCCGTCGAATATCATCGTGACAGGTGCCAACTATACGCCTGATGACGGCCTGACATTTTCATCGCTGGTGATTATCGACCTAGGGATCGCGCGCGTATGGCGCGATGGCGCCGATGCCGACACCGTCAAGTTTGGCACACGACCCTATGCGCCGCCCGAGCAGTGTGGGTTTGGGCAGACGAGTGTGCGCAGCGACGTCTACGCACTTGGCGCCCTGTTGTTCTTCTGCTTGACGGGAGTCGACCCTAAACCAGGGCTCGACATGCGCGAGCAATGCGAGGCGCGTGGCATTCCCACTCCACTTGCCGATGTCATCTGCATGTCGATGGCGCTCGACCCGGCCAAACGTTTTGCGAGTGCGGAAGCGTTGGGACGGGCGACGCGCGTGGCATACGACCTGATTCACCCCGTGCGGCCTTCTGCGCCTGCGCCTGTCCGTACTCCGGCCTCGGAGACGGTGTTGGCGTCCCAAGGGCTCCAGAACCCCGCAGGGCTTCCTAGGCCTGCCGCCTCCGCTGCATGCGGTCTGCTCTCTCGCGTTCCGGAGTCTCTGGGGCGCATTTGGAATACGCTCGTCTGCTTCTCGCTGCTTGTGTTCTTTGCCGGAAGTCACTTTGCCGTTTTTCACCCCACGGGAGCAAACCAAAGCTACCCGACGTGGCTTCTCATAATCGAGTATTTTTTCTTTGTCGATGGCCTTATGGTGCTTATGCATTTTGCGCTGCTCGATAAGCGCCGTCTCCGTCGGCGATTCGCACTGCTCGACAGCTATCGCGGCAAGAAACTCGCGAAACTCTGGCTCAAGGTATTGGGTGTGCTGCTCCTATGCATGATCGTCATAGTCGCGGTTGTCAATGCGACCGGCGTCGTCGATACCTCCGCTACCTAAAAGAAAAGGGCCCCATTGGGGCCCTTTGCAGTTGCACTTAGATGCGGTTCATCTGAGCGGCGACTTTGTTGTACCAGTCCTGCCACGTGGGCGGGCAGTACTTTTTGGCCGCTGCCGGGGTAAGGGTGGAGCCGTAGTTGGCGCCCAGATAGGCAACGTGAGCGGAGATGCCCTCGCTCCAGCTGCCAAAGCTGCGCCAACCGCCGCCACGTGCACTCCAGCCCCAGGCGTTGTAAGAATTGGCGCAATAAGCACCCTTGGTGCTCTCGATGCAGGCGATGGCGGGGGACCAACGGGGGTCGACACCGGTATTCCAAGCGGCGACGGCAAAGTTATAGCCCTGGCCTGCCATGGGGGAGCCGGCGAGATAATTGTCGATGCGGCCTGTCCACTCATTAATGAACGAATCGTAATCGGAGCTACCGGTATTGGAGCTGTTCACCGTGGTGTCGATGGTGGTGTTGGTGTTGGTGGCCTGGCTGCTGGAATTGCTGCCGCTTACGCCCTCGCCCGAGAGCTTCTCGGCGGCAGCGGCCTTATCGGCCTCAAGCTTGGCAAGCTCGGCGGCATTTTCCTGCTCGGCTTTTGCCTGCGCCTCGCTGCGGAGCTGCTGGGCCTGCGCCAGCGCGTCCTCGGCGTTTTTCTGCTCTGCCTCAAGTTGAGACTTGGCCTGCTGGAGCTCAGCCTTGTTCTGCTCGAGTTCGGTTTGCATGTTATTGAGCTCTTCGATCTCGTCGACGCTCGAGCTCGTGATCTGGTTGGTGTATTTGCAGGTCGTGATGAACTCACCCAGGCTCTGCGCGTTGACCAGGAAGCTCACGATGGGATTGGTGCCCTTCTGATACTTGTACAGATCGCGCATGGCGGAGCTTGCCTTGGCCTGCTGCTCGGGAAGCTTGGCCTCGATTTCCTCGATGCTTGCCTCATTGGAGTCAATCTGCTTTTGCAGGTCATCGAGTTTGGTGCGGGCGTCGTTGTAGGCGCTCGTGGCGGCTTCGATCTTCTGCTGGGCTGCGGAAAGCTGGTCCTGCGTTGCCTGCGAGGCGGCATACGCCGCAACGGGGGAGAGCATCGGCGTGGCCGTCAGCGCAACGGCGAGAGCGGCGCTCGTGATGATACGAGCCGGCTTCGACGCAATGAGCGCTGCGGTGCGATGATTCGAATGCTGCATCCAGTCCCTCTGCAATCAATCGTAGGTTATGGTTCGAACGGTATTCTACTACTGCTTTCGACCTCAACTTGAACCTTAAAGGTTCCAAAGGGTCAAGTTGAACTTGAGGCTTTGGCTTTGACCTGCAGTTATGATGAATTGTTGAGAAACCATAGAGTTCAACTTTAACGTTACAGAGCCCTGTTTGAGAGGAGTTTTGGGCTGTAAAAGCTATCTCAACGTGGGGTTTTATAACTACAGCGTGCCCTTCTGGCGAGCCTGCTCAATCTCTTCGAGGGCCTCGGCGGGGGTGAACGAACAGGTGCCGTCGCCGAGTTTGACTACCCGGATATCGTCGCCGGTATGGACCTCTCCGCCCTTTAGTACCACGCCAAAAACGCCCTCGTGGGGAAAGATACAGTCGCCGGCGAGATAGTAGATGGCACAGCGGGTGTGGCAGACCTTGCCGATCTGACTGATTTCGACCAGGACATCGTTGCCAATCTTGAGCTGCGTTCCCAGGGGGAGCGAGAGCAGGTTGATGCCCTGGGTTGTGAAGTTCTCGCCAAAGTCGCCCTCGTGCACATCGAGCCCGCGCGCCTGCGCCGTCTGGATAGACTCTGCAGCTAAAAAGGAAACCTGGCGGTGCCAATGCCCGGCGTGCGCATCGGAGGCGAGGCCAAACTGCTCGATGACGGTGTCGTGCCCGTCGGCGATGGGTGACTTACGCGTGCCTTTGTGCTCCGACGTGTTGATTGAGACGATACGGGCAGGCCCGTTGTAAGCATCGTTTGCGGTGCGTAGGGGAGCTGCCGTCTGGGCACGATCTGCAAGTTCGCGCTTGGCGGCGTCAATGATGGGGTTGTTGATCGGATGAGCCTGGGGCACGGTGCACCTTTCGACGGGGCGGGCTACATGTTGAATCCTACAACAATGGTAGGTTCATTGCCCATTGTCATACAACGGTGAGCGCCGTCTTCGTGCTGGTCTTCGTGCTGGACGATTACGTTGATTGCCATAGATACGGTGGAGCTTTGGGCGCCGGCGGTTTGGCACGCTAGAATAATTCAGTTGCGCAAAGACCGCCCGTTGTGTGGGCAGTTCATGATAGGAAGTTTCCATGGCATTGCAGTTTACAGAGCGCGAGTTCATTCCCGTGCTGCTCGGTGGCGACATCAACGCCTATTCGGTGGCGCGCGCCTTCTACGAGGAGTACAAGGTCAAGAGTCTGGTCTTTGGCAAGTACCAGACGGGTCCCGCGTACCGCAGCCAGATTATCGACTACACGCCCAACGTGGATATCGATACCATGCTCGTGATGCTCAAAACCGTCAACGGCATTGCCCAAGCGCATGCCGATAAGACGATTGTCCTTGTGGGCTGTGGCGACAACTATGTCGCTCTCGTGGCTCAAGCCAAGGATGCTCATGAGCTGGCGGATAACATCGTCGCTCCCTACGCGCCCTACAGCATGCTCGAGCAGTGCCAGAAGAAGGAGATCTTCTACGAGCTGTGCGAGAAGCATGGCGTGCCCTATCCGCACACGTTTACTTTTACCAAGGCGATGCTTAATGCCCAGGGTGAGGCGCCTGCCGAAGTGCTCGACCAGATCGATTTTCCTTACCCGATGATTCTGAAGCCTTCTGATGGCATCATGTGGTGGCAGCATGAGTTCGAGGGCCAGAAGAAGGCCTATGAGATTGCCGACCGCGCCGAGCTGGAACAGGTCATTCGCGATTCGTATGCCAGCGGCTACACCGACGACCTGATCTTGCAGGATCGCGTGCCCGGCAACGACGAGTACATGCGCGTGCTCACCAGCTATTCCGACCGCAACGGTAAGGTCCGCATGATGTGCCTGGGCCATGTGCTGCTCGAGGAGCATCAGCCCCACGGTGTCGGCAACCATGCCTGTATCATTACCGAGCCCAACGACGAGCTCATGGGCGGCGTGCGCAAGTTGCTCGAGGACCTTCACTTTGTGGGCTATTCCAACTTTGACGTAAAGTACGACGAGCGCGACGGCTCGTTTAAGTTCTTCGATTTCAACACGCGCCAGGGCCGCAGCAACTACTACGTTACCAACAGCGGCTTTAACGTTGCCAAGTATGTGGTGGACGAGTATGTGTTCAACCGTCCGTTTGAGCCGGAGTTTGTGACGGCTCAGGACGAGGCCCTGTGGATGGTCGTCCCCATGGGCGTCGTCGACAAGTACGTCAAGGATCCCGAGCTGCGCGCTAAGGTGCATCGCCTGGACAAGGAAGGCAAGGGCGCCGACCCTTCGTTTATGAAGGGCGACTTTGTCTTTAACCGCTGGCTGCGCATGTGGCACACCAAGCTGCGCCACTTTAAGCTGTTCAAGACGTATTACAAGTAGATGAGCGCGGCGCCCGTCCGGTTTGCATCGGGCGGGCGCGGGTATGATACGCGCAATTGCGCAAGCGTCACCAAGGAGGCGGCGATGGAAAAGCTGGGAGTTATCGGCGGCATGGGCGCCGAGGCCACGTCGTATTACTACGACCAGGTGGTGCGTCATACGGCTGCTGCCTGCGATCAGGAACATATCGACATGGTGGTACTCTCCAAGTCGACCATGCCCGACCGCACGCTGGCCATTAAGACCGGCGAGCATACCAAACTGCTGGCGACCATGAAAGAGTGCGCCCAGGCACTCGAGTCGCTGGGCTGTGCACACATTGCCATTCCCTGCAACACGTCACACTACTTCTATGACCAGATCCAGTCGTTTACGAAGGTGCCGATTATCCACATGCCGCGTGAGTCGGTGCGCTATGCTCTGGCCGGCGCGGTGATGGGGGAGTGCGAGTTCGACCCCAACCTGAGTATGCCGGCCGAGCCGGTGCGCAAGATCGGCATCATGGGCACCGATGGCACCGTGGGCGCGGGCGTCTACGGCCGCGAATGTAAGGCTGCGGGTGTTGAGGTCGTCTATCCCAGCGAGAAACGTCAGAACGATGTGATGTCGCTTATCTACGATGATGTGAAGGCCGGACGTGAGCCCGATATGGATAAGTTCGACCGCGTGATGTGGGAGTTCGCCCGTAGCGGCTGCGACCGCGTCATTCTGGCCTGCACCGAGCTCTCGGTGCTGCAGAAGTACCGAGAGATGCCCGAGATCACCCTCGACGCCATGGACGTCCTGGTGCGTGAATCCATCATCCGTAGCGGCGCTCCCTACCGCCTCTAGCTTCCGACCCGCCAAAAAGGGACAGGTTTATTTTGGTAGGTTTTATCTGGTGAAACAGTAAAGGCCCCGGCTCGTTTGGTGCGAGCCGAGGCCTTTTGCGTTGGGCGGTTGCTGTCAGTGGTGAACTAGAACAGGAAGCCGATGGCGATGAGGGCGATGCTGACGATGAGCACGGCGATGTCCAAGCCTTTGATGGGGTAGCGCTTGTACGAGCTGGCGCGCGTACGCAGGTAGAAGCCGCGCTGTTCTGCCGCCAAGGCTGTGGCATCGGTCTTGCCCACGCTCGAGATGAGCAGCGGCACGCACAGTGGCAGCATGAGCTTAAGCTTCTTGATGGGGTTCTTGGTGTCGTACTCGACGCCGCGTGCGGTCTGCGCCTCCATGATGGCGTTCATCTCCTGACCAAACACCGGCACAAAGCGCAACGCCGTGGTAAAGGTGAAGGCATAGCGATACGGCACGTGCAGCACCTCGACGCAGGCGTTGGCAAGGTCGTTGAGCTTGGTCACCATGAGCATGAGGATGAGTGGTAACGCCACACCCAGCAGGCGCAGGCAGGCCTTCGATCCTGTGATGAGGCCCGTGTCGGTGATAAAGCCCCACACCACGTTGCCATCGCGCATAAAGGCCAGCTGGAGCACCAGCATGATAAGCGCGAGCGGAATCAGCAACTTGAGCAGCGAGAACAGACGGTCGACGACGCCGGCATAGGCACCCAGTGCAAGGGTGAGTGCCAAAAAGCCCAGCAGCGCCACGTAGGTGTCGGACAAGAAGATGCCGACGATGATGGCGGCGGCGAGGCCCAGTTTGACGACGGGATTCAGGCGATGCAGCAGCGTATCGCCCGGCATGTAGTCGATGACGTTAACCACGGTGGACCATCTCCTTGGTAATTCGAACGACATCGGTGACCTCGCTCACCTGCGCAAAAGCGGGCGAGACGGAAGATGCCAGACGGCGCGAGAGTTCAATAACCTGGGGAGGCTCCACGTAGGCACGCCGCATGAGATCGATGTTCGAGAATAGCTCGTGCGTGCGACCGCGGTCGAGGATGCGACCGTCGGCCATTACCACAATGCGCTCGGCAAAATCCGAGACGACTTCCATATCGTGGCAGACCATGATTACGGCGCAGCCGCGCTCGGCCATGGTGCGCACTGTTTCCATGACGGTCATGCACTCGCGGTAATCAAGGCCGCTCGTGGGCTCGTCGAGCACCACGATTTTGGGCTCTACGACCACGACGGAGGCGAGTGCCACCATCTGGCGCTGACCGCGCGAGAGCGAGAAGGGCGCCTCGTCGGCCGGCAGGCCAAAGCGGTCGATGACGAGTTGAGCACGACGCAGCGCCTCGGCACGGTCGATGCCGGCAAGCTCCAGGCCAAAGGCGACCTCGTCGAGCACGGTGTCCTTGCAGATCTGGCGGTCGGGGTTTTGGAAGAGGGTCGCGACCTCGCGAGCGATGCGGCTCGTGGGAACGGCTGCGGTATCCAGTCCCGTGACGCGCACGCTGCCCGAGGCGGGCTTAAGCAGGCCTGTGAGCAGTTTGGTGAGCGTGGTCTTGCCGGCGCCGTTTTGGCCGACGATGCCCACGAGCTCGCCGGGATAGAGCGTCAGGCTAAGGTCGTGTACGGCGGCGCCGCCATTGGGATAGGCAAACTCAACATGGTCGAAGGTGAGTACGGGTTCGGCGTCCTTGGCATGAGGGCGCAACGACGGTGCATGCGGGGAACCGGCGGGCGCCTGGGCTTCGATAGCCGCGTGTGCGGGGTCGACGATGCCCGAAATCAGGTGCTCAGCCTCATCGACATCCAAGCAGGGGGTACCGCTTACCAGGCCATCGGCCTCGAGGCTATTGAAGATACGCGTGACGCGAGGGCAGTCGACGCCGATGGCACGGAGCTCGTCGGTATGCGCGAAGACCTCGTGTGGCTCGCCCTGCAGCGCAATTTCGCCATGGTTGAGCACGAACACGCGGTTGCAGTACTCCGAGAGCAGAGCGACCTTTTGCTCAACGACGACGATGGTGATTCCAAGTACGCGGTTTGCCTCACGCAGCGTCTCGAAGACCAATGTGGAGCTGGCGGGGTCGAGTGCCGCGGTGGGCTCGTCTAGAACCAAGACGCGCGGGCGCATGGCGAGGATGGCGGCGATGGCTACCTTTTGCTTCTGTCCGCCCGAGAGCGTGGCGATCTCGCGGTCGCGCAGGTCGCTGATGCCGACGGTCTCGAGCGTTTCGCTCACGCGCTGCTCGATCTGGTCGTGGGGAACGCCAAAGTTCTCGAGGCCAAAGAGCATCTCGTCCTCGACGATCGAAGCGACCATCTGCGTGTCGATATCCTGTAGCACACTGCCGACGATTTGCGACACGTCGGTGAGCGAGACTTCGCAGGTGTCGTGGCCGTCGACCATGACGGACCCAAAGAACGTGCCGGTGTAGTGGTGGGGCACGGCGCCCGACAGGCAGGCGGCAAGCGTGGACTTGCCGGCGCCCGAGGGCCCGATGATGCCGATGAAATCTCCCTTGTTCACGCTGAGCGAGATGTGGCTGAGCGCCTGCTCGGTCTGCGCGCCATAGGAGAACGAGACATCGTCGACGTTGATGATCGTTTCCATGGATACCTTTCGTAGTCATTGGGGACGTTCTTAAATGACCAGTCGTTTAAGAACGTCCCCAAAAGCTAGTCGTTTGGGACAGTCTTTGGTGGTGAAGCACGGAGACGGCTTTACGAGGGACCCCAGGTTGGCGCGAAAGAGGAGCGAAGCGTACTTGGGTACGCGAGCGACGAATGAACGCCAAGATGGGGTGGCTCGTAAAGTCGAACGGGTTAGTTGAGCTTCAGGGCCTTCTGGATGGGCAAGTAGAGGGCGCCGACCAGAATGGCGTTAAAGACGGCGGTCATGGCGACGACGGGCAGCATGGCGGCGGCGAGCTCGCCTACCACGCCGAGCATGGCCATCTTGATGACCATGAAGATGACGCCGGAGACAAAGGTGGTCAGGAAGGTTGCGACAATAGCGATGGCGGGCTTGACCTGACCGTTCTTGCCGGCGGCGTTGACGATGCCGGCCATGAGCATGGCGGCGATGCCCTCGGCGGCAAAATCGACGAACGGCGAAGTGGTGGTGATCTGGATCACGGCAGCCGAGATGAGGCCAATGACGAGCGCCTGGCCGATGTTGGGACGAACGACCAGGATGGTGAGGCAGAAGGCCGAGATGATGAACTCGGGGCTGATCATGCCGCCCGAGATGCCCGAGATGGCCTTGCCGACGGTGAAGTTGAGGATGAAGCCGGCGGCGAGCAGGATGGCGAGCAGGACGAGGGCGCGGACATCGAGTTTGCCGCGGTCGGCGGTCTGGACGGTGCGGGGCTGGGCGGCGGTGGTGTTCTGAGACATGGTGAAAATCCTTTCGGAATGGGAGTGCAAGAGAAAAGCGGAGGCGCGTGATGCGAATGCGATCGGGCTCGAGATAGAAAAAGGCCCCCGGTCGAAACCGGAGGCCTTCCAATCACCTAGAGCGCAAAAACAGGCGTGAGGGACTCACTGTCGACCGATCGTATTCGCATCACGCCACCACCAGTTGTTGAGAGACTTCATCGTGTTCTTCATGTTGGTGGCTCCTTTCGTGATGCCGTGGCGCGGTCGCACCTAGTTGCTGTTGCGCTGCACTATAGCACAGCGAAGTGTGTGCGGGGAAATCTTTTTTGAAAAGATTTCAAGCGGGTTTCCCGCCGGTCAAAAGGCGGGTTAAGCGGGCGAGGTGACTCATGTGCCCCGCCCGCTCAGCTAGGACATGAGGGTCTTAGGCCTTCTTGCGACGATAGATCACGTAGACGCAGACACCGATGATGACGACGGCGCCAACGGCCATGGCGGCCATGTTGTTGCCCTCGGACTTCTCCTCGGTGACCTCTTCCTCTTCGGCCTCTGGCTCGGTCACGTCCTCATCGGAAAGGGCCTCGTCGGCGTAGGTGATGGATTCGACCAGGCAGTCGTTGTCGGCATCGTAGTCGCTCGGGACGAACTCCTCGGAGAAATCGCCCTCCTTGAGGTAGTCGCGCATCTCCTCGAGCATGGCCTTGCACTTAACATAGGTGTTCTTGGTTGCAGCCTTGCCGGCCTTGTTGGCCAGGGCGGTACGGGCCTCGGTGCCTTCTTCGGCCTGCATGGCCTCGTCGACGGTCAGGTTCTGCTCGATGAGTTCCTTCTGCAGGGCGTCGAGATAGGCGCGGACGCCGGTGGCGCAGTGGTCGCGGTTCTCATAGGCGAGCGTGTTGATGTCCATGAGGACGTAGTTGATGGAGTTCTTGGGCTCCTCGTTGTTCACGACGTCTTCCTCTTCGCAGTGATCGAAGGAGACATCCTGATCGCTGAAGTAGGGGCTGACCTCGGTGAGCAGTGCGGAGTAGAAGGGGATGGCGACGGAGAATTCGGCGTTGGAGAGCATCTCCCACTGAATGGTCGCGATCTCGGGGTCCATGCCCTGACGGATCTGGAAGGTGTGGATCTCGGTGTTGCGGTTGGAGCCGATGGCATAGGCGCCGTCGGTGTTGGCGTTGAGGCCGGCGACATTCTCGCCGCGAGCGGCGAAGGAACGAATCATCTCAAAGGTGTTCCAGTCGGACTTGCCGGGCTGGAAGAACAGCGGCTGCATCTCGTGGACCAGGGCGCCGGTCGTGGCGCGAGCCTCTTCGCGCTCGTCCTTGACGATCTCGTAGTCGGTGCCCTCGGCAAGCGGAGCCATGAAGTAATCACGACCCTGGATATAGCGCGACCACTGGTGCATACCGGCCTCGCTAATCTCCTCGCCGTAGGTCTTGGCGACGTCGAACTTGCCGTCGGTGTACTCGGCAAAGCCCTTCTCCTTAGGCATGGACTCGATGCCTTCGGAATGGAGACAGTTCTCGGTGTCATCGAGGTCGACGTTATAGGTGAGGTTGCCGATGTTGGGGTTGAGCGAGGCGATGTCATCGGCGAGCTTCATAGCAATCCACTGATGGCCGGAAAGCGCGGCGAACAACCAGGTCTCGGTGCTGTCGGCGATGATGATCTGGTCGTTGGAGCAGACGCCCTGCTCGTCGATCAGGCTGCCGATGAGCTCGACGCCCTCGCGGGCCGTGGCGCTCTCGCCCAGGATGACGCTGGCATAGCTGTATTCGCCAATGCCAGTCTCCTCGGTGATGGGGTCGGCCTCTTCGGCCTTCTCGTTATAGGAGGTGCTCAGCGTGGCAGAGCAGGAGACGCCCTTCTCGTTGATGCCTGCCTCGGAATATGCGTCGTAGCGATCTTCCCACTGCGAGGGGTTGTCGCGAACGAAGGTGTAGCGGTAGGTTGCGTCCTTGGACTTGTACTCAAAACCGGACTCGACCGAGGTGTACTCGTTGCCGTCCTTGTGTGCGGGCTCAATGCCAAAGTGCTTGACATAGCGCGGACCGAAGTCCTCGGAACGGCCGTAGTACGTGTTGCCGTCTGCCGTGAGCTTGCTGCCCATGTAGATCTGGGTGCAGGCGAGTGCCGAAGTCGGCATGGCCATGATGGCCGCTGCTCCAAACGCAAGGCCGCAGCCGAGCTTCTTGAGCGTGTTGACAGGATGAGTAAACCTCATAATCCCTCCCAACTGTTGAAACCCCGCGAAACCGTACGGAGTTTCAGCTAATAAATACATCTACTAGCCTAAAGGAAGTGTAAAGAGTATTCACTCGACAACAGCTTTTACTCGATGAGCGTGTGGAAATATACGATGAACGGATAATAATACTCATTTTATGGCTTTAGTTAAATAAAGGCACCCTGCATTTACTGTAGCTGAATAAAGCATTAGACGGCGCTCAAAAAGAAAACTCTCCCGCTGTTTAGGATTTGCATAAACAGCGGGAGAGTCGATAACTGGATGAATATCATACCAATGTGGATTTACTTCTTTCGGCGGTGAATCACGTTGATGGCGTAACCGACGAGCATGGCCAAGACGATGACAATAAAGCCGATCAGGGGATTGTCGTTCATGGGGTCCTCCTATTTTCCGAGCGGGGAGAATTCGTCGACGATGAGGTCGAGGCATTGCGGAAGCGCGCGGGCTCCAAAGACGCCCGAATTGCTGGAGATAATCTCGCCATCGAACTGCATGCCCAGCGACGGGGTGCAGGTGATCTTGGCTTCCTTGGTCTGGATGATCTTGAACTGCGGGCGGCCGAGTACCTTGCCGGCGGGGTCGAGTGCGGCGGTGATCACAGTCGGTAGAAGCTGCACAGTTTTTACGGGTTCGATGACCGCAATGTCGACCATGCCATCGTTCATACGGCAGTCGGGGAACAGGTTGATGTCGTTTTGGATGACCGAGGTGTTGCCGGCCATGCAGCAGATGCCGTCGAGCTCCTCGACAATGCCGTCATGCTCAATCGTAAAGTGCGCCACCGTGGGATTGGGCGTGGCGAGCGCGGAGAGGAAGTAAGCGATCTCGCCGATGTCGTTTTTGGTGGGGGCGGCCTTCATCATGATCTCGGCGTCGAAGCCCGAGCCGGCGATGATGATGAAGCCGTGGCGCTTCTCGTTGCCGTTCTCGTCGAGCCAAAAGAGCTCGCCCATGTCGACTTTGACCGTGCGACCGGCACGGCAGGCCTTGGCGAGCGCCGCCGCCTCGGGGGCATTGCCGATGTTGTTGAAGAACAGGCAGGCCGTACCGGAGGGGAAGACGAGCGTGGGGACACCGCATCCGCGCATCTGGTCGAGCACGTTGGAGACAGTGCCGTCGCCGCCCGAAACGACCACGCGGTCAAACTCGCGCACGTCTGCCACGGCGTCCTCGGGTTCCATGCCATCGCCGATAAAGCGCATCACGACCTCGTCGCCGCCCTGTGCAAGGGCGTGCGTGAATGCGAAGATTTCATCTGAGCTGGGGCCCGATGCCGGGTTGTGGATGATAAGGCAGCGCATACTTACGTTCCCGTTCTGTGACTAACCGAGTATAGTTGTAAGGCAATGCCGATATCCTACCCGTGTTTTTCGGGCCTAACCTTATTCGATGGGTTGATATGTACATTTCCACACATCAGGCTCTACTCGACTTTTGCCAGCGCGCCCGTGAGTTCGACGCGATTGCCGTCGATACCGAGTTTTTGCGCGAGCGCACGTTCCATCCGCGTCTATGTTTGGTTCAGATTGCCACCCCTGCCGAGAGCGTCGCGGTCGATCCCCTGGTAATCGACGACCTATCGCCGCTGGCCGAGCTTATGGCCGACGAGAGCGTGACCAAGGTCTTCCACGCGTGCTCGCAGGATATGGAGGTCATGCTCCATACCGTGGGCGTGCTGCCACGACCGATTTTCGATACGCAGGTCGCCGCCGCCTTTTTGGGCGAGCGCCAGCAGATTTCGTATGGCGCGCTTGTTCAGACGTTCTGCGGCGTATCGCTGCCCAAGACCGAGTCACTGACCGACTGGTCGCGCCGCCCGCTGACCGATAAGCAGATTGAGTATGCGATCGATGACGTCAAGTACCTGATCGTCGCCTATACCGAGATGATGAGCCGCCTGCGCGAGCTGGGCCGTGTGGACTGGGTGCTCGACGAGCTGCGCCCGCTGGCTGACGAGTCGCACTATCGCGCCGATCGCCACGAGGCGTTCCGCAAGGTCAAGCGCATCAATTCGTGCAGCCGTCATCAGCTGGGTATCGCGCGCGAGCTCGCCGCCTGGCGCGAGGACCGCGCCGAGCGGCGCAACATCCCACGCAAGTGGGTCATGTCCGACGACACGCTGCTAGCGCTCGTTAAGCGCAATCCCGTGCGCGTTGAGGAGTTCCGTAGCATTCGCGGTACCGATCAATTGGGGGAGCGCGACGTGGACGGTGCGCTCATGGCCATCAAGCGCGGTGCGAGCTGTCCGCACGATCGCCTGCCGCTCTTGGTGCGCGGACATCGTCAGATTTCGCCGGAGCTGGAGAGCGTGACTGACCTTATGTATGCGCTTATCCGCCTGGTTGCCGAGCGCTCAGGCGTTGCGACCTCGGTCATTGCCTCGCGCGATGACCTGGCCGACTACATTGAGCATCCCGAGCAGAGCCGCCTGCGCGAAGGTTGGCGCTTTGAGCTTGTGGGCTCGCGCCTGGACGATCTGCTTTCCGGCAATATGGGGTTGACGGTGAAGGACGGCAAAATCGAGCTCCTGTAGGGAAGCCTAGCCGGTTGAGTGGGTAAAATGCCTTCAACGTGTAACTCGACTCGGAGGAATTCGCATGCCTTATTACTATGGATACGGCTTTGGCATCGACCCGCTGTACCTGCTGGTTGTTCTTGTCTGCACGGTGCTTGGCCTTGCCGCACAGAACTATATCAACTCGACGTACAAAACCTGGTCCAAGGTTCGCTCGGACGGCGATACGGGTGCCACAGTCGCTCGCCGCATGCTCGATGCCAACGGTTGTAGCGCCGTGGGTATCAAGGGTGTCGCTGGCGAGCTCACCGACCATTACAACCCGCAGGACAACAACCTGTATCTGTCGGATGCCAACCGTTCGGGCGGATCGGTCGCAAGCGTTGCCGTCGCCTGCCACGAGGCGGGCCATGCCGCCCAGCGTCAAAGCGGTTACGCCATGATGAAAGTGCGTACCGCCCTGGTTCCGGTTGTCAACTTTACCCAGAACACTTGGACCATCGTGTTGCTCTTGGGCCTGTTTATGAACATTGCCGGGCTCACATCCCTCGCACTGATCTTCTTCTCGTTTAGCGTGCTGTTCCAACTGGTTACGCTGCCGGTCGAGATTGATGCCAGCCGCCGCGCCGTGGCGTACATCGAGCAGTCGGGCATGAGCTCCAAGCAGGTCAATGGTGCCAAGAAGGTCCTGACGGCAGCCGCGCTTACCTATGTTGCTGCAGCGCTCACTTCGATCATTCAGCTGCTCTACCTGATGGCTCGCTACAACAGAAACTCCAACCGATAACAAATTGGCTTGACAGGCGCCGCGGAGATTTGTGTCCCCGCGGCGCTGTACTATGTGTTGGACTTGAATTTGCGCAGGGCCGGAGCCCTTGTGCACGATAACGAAAGGAGGCTGCGTGGCAGGCTGGAATCTGACCGGCAATGCCGTTTCCGCCGAGTTCGACGGTTCGGACGAGCAGGAGCGTAAAGAACTCAGCGTGAGCCAGGCGGTAGAGATCGCCGCCGGTGCGCTCGATGCCATTCCGCAGCTGAGCGTTCTGGGCGAGGTCACGGGTTTCCGTGGCCCCAATGCCCGAAGCGGTCACTGCTACTTCCAGATTAAGGACGACTCGGCCGCCGTTGACTGCATCATCTGGAAGGGCGCCTACCTTAAGCGCACCTTCGACTTGCGCGATGGCATGCAGGTGAGCTTTAAGGGCAGCTTCAATCTCTATAAGGCCACGGGCCGCATGAGCTTTGTCGCTCGCTCATTTTCGCTGGCGGGCGAGGGTCTGCTGCGTCAACAAGTGGCGCAACTGGCCGAAAAGCTACGCCGCGAGGGCCTGATGGACGAAGCGCGCAAGCGCCGCATCCCGGTGTTCTGCTCCCGCGTGGCGGTCGTTACCTCGCTTTCGGGTGCCGTAATCGACGACGTCAAGCGCACATTGCGTCGTCGCAACCCGCTCGTCGAGCTCGTCTGCGTGGGCGCTAAGGTTCAAGGCGAGGGCGCGCCGGCCGAGCTTATTGAGGGCCTGCGCCGTGCCGCCGCAATCACGCCGGCGCCCGACTGCATCTTGCTGGTGCGCGGCGGCGGCTCCTTTGAGGACCTCATGACCTTCAACGACGAGGAGCTTGCCCGTGCGGTGGCTGCCTGTCCCGTGCCCGTGGTGACCGGTATCGGCCATGAGCCCGATACCTCGATTTGCGACATGGTGAGCGACCGCCGCGCCTCCACGCCCACGGCGGCGGCAGAATCGGTGGCGCCGGCTATGACGGAGTTGGCCGATGTGCTCGAGGCACGCCATCAGCGTCTGGGTGCCGCGATGGCATCGATGATTGGGTCGGCCCAGGTCGACCTGGAGATGCTCGATCAGCGCGGTCGCCGTGCCTGGGATACCTATACGGCCCGCTTGGGCGATGCGCTCGATGCGGCTGCATGCCGCCCGTGCCTCAACGACCCCACATTTATGGTCGAGCGTCGCGAATCGGAGCTTGCGCTGACCGCCGATCGCCTGTCGGGTGCCATAGTACGCTCGGTCGGAGCTTTCCGATCCAGCTTTGAACGCTTGCCCGAGCGTCTGGTTGCAAGCACCTCGGGGCTCGATGGCAAACGCCATGCGCTCACGCTTGCGAGTTCCCGTCTGGAGCATCAGGGACGTACGATGCTCGGCAAGCCCGCGTCCGACCTGGGCCGAGCCGCCGCGTCGCTCGATGCCCTGTCGCCGCTTAAGGTACTTGCCCGCGGTTACTCCATCGCGTACAGCGATGACGGTGTGGCTACGAGCGCCAAGACCTTTAAGCCGGGCGACGCCATCCGCGTGCGCATGGCAGACGGCAACGTGGCAGCAACGGTCAATACGGTCGAGTAGGCCGCGTTTCATAGCGATAAACCTTTAGGAAAGGAAACAGATATGGCAGAGAAGACCCCGGTCGAGCAGCTTACGTACAAGCAGGCCTCGCAGGAGCTGGAGCTCATCATCCGCAGCTTGGAGTCGGGCGATATGGAGCTCGAGGAGTCGCTCGAGAGCTATACCCGCGGCGTCGAGCTCCTCAAGAGCCTGCGCACCCGCCTGTCCGATGCCGAGCAGAAGGTCTCGGTGCTTCTTAAGGACGTCGACGGCAACGACGTGCTCGCCGACGGCGAAGCCGCCAACGCCGACGACAACCTCTCGTTCTAACCATCCCGACCAAATATAATTACCTTGGTCTGTGAGAAAGGAACCAACCATGTGCGATTGCATCTTCTGCAAAATTGCCAACCACGAGATTCCCTCGACCGTTGTCTATGAGGGCGATCAGGTCATCGCCTTCGATGACCTCAATCCCCAGGCGCCGGTCCACACGCTCGTGATCCCCAAGAAGCACTACAGCGATATCGCCGATAACGTGCCGGCCGAGACCATGGGCGCCATGGCTCACGCCATCCAGGAGGTCGCTAAGGCCAAGGGCCTGGAGGACGGTTTCCGCGTCATCTCCAACAAGGGCGTCAACGCCGGTCAGACCGTCATGCATTTCCATATGCACGTCCTCGGCGGCAAGAACTTGGGTGAGAACCTCATCTGAGGGCGCGTAGGCCGTCGACTTGGCTGCCTTTGGAGTAATCTATGCAGCTTTCTCAACTCGAATACCTTCAAGCGGTAGCGAACTATGGCGGCGTGCGCAAAGCAGCTCGCGCCGTTCATGTGAGTCCGCAGGCCGTTTCGTCGGCAATCAAAAAGTTGGAATCTGAGTATCAGATCGTTTTGCTCAACCGATCGGCGGGGGAGGCTGTTTTGTCTCCGGCGGGCAGAGAATTTGCGCGTCGTGCACGCGTGATCCTGGCACAAGTCGACGATCTCAAAAAGTACGCTCAATCGAGGGACGACGGCGTCTCGCCCGACGGCCACTTTCGTCTTTACGCCCCCTGCCTTCATGGGCGGGGGCGCCTTTTTGCCGAAAACTGGTATGACTCGTTTGAAAGCTCGCACCCTCAGATTCACCTCGATGTGTGGCATCAGCCAACGGCTACATGCTTTGAATCACTTATACTTGGCATTTCGGACGCGGCTATCTCGTTTGAGGAACCACGGGACAGCGTCCTTTCTTCAAAATATATGGGTGAAAAGGAGCTCAGGGTTCTTTCATGCCCAGCTGGTCATCAATCTGTGGGTGCTATGACCGTTCGTGAGTTACTGGGCGGCAGGCTCGCTGTTCCAATTAATTTGTCACCCTGTCTCAATGCGATTAATCAATGTCCCGAAGCTCAGCTGGTTAATTTCCGCTTTCGCGATGTCGAATACGGAAACAGGGCGCAGACTGAGTTTCTTCAAGCCGGGGGATTGATATTGAGTTTTTCTGGCTCTTCTCTCGCATCAGATGGACTGGAAGTGAGCGAGTGCTCCATTGAAGGCTCGCATGACGTAGCCTTGCCCATCTACTTTTGCTATCGACAAAATGCCTGGACCGATCGACACCAGACGGTTTTTCTGCACCTATTGCGTCATCTTGCTTCGTGAGATTAATTGGCTTCGAGACGTCAAGTGATTATTGACGCCTTGCAACACATAGCTGACAGTTTTGCCCTCATGCTTTTCTAAGATTCCGATTTAGATTGCTGACTCTTGGAGGGCGGGGCATGAAAAACCGTACGATTTTGCTTTATATGATGTTCGTTTTCCTGTCGAACTTTAGCACCATCTTGTATTTTCTAACCGTCTACCTTGAGTTCGTCGGGCTTTCGATGGTAGCGATTTCTAGCATGATGATTGCATATCAAATGAGCAAGTTCATCCTTGAAGTTCCCACTGGCTATATTGCCGATAGGTTTGGACGAAAGACAAGTGGTCTCGTTGGCGTCGTGGGGATGCTTGGATACTATGTCGCCCTGCTTCTCGTCCGTTCTCCTCTGCTTTTAATCGGCGCGTTTGCTCTCAAAGGTTTTGCCGTTGCATGCGTGAGCGGATCCATAGAAGCGATTTACATTGACAGCGTCTCTCAGGACCAGCTCGTAAGACTTAATGTCGTTGAGCGATTTGTTTTCTATGCCTCTTATGCCATCTCCGCTTGCGTGGGCGGTTTCATTTCGTCCGTTGGCGCGTATCTCATTGGGCTTTCGGTCGATATCATCACAATGGTGCTGACATTGGTTGTCGTTGTCTGTATTCCTGAGGCGAGAAGAGAGGGCGCTGCGGTGACACCTGGGCATGGAATGAGCCCGAAGATGATCGGTGCTGCTATTGCGGATAATGGCATTCTTCGGTCAGCGTTCATCATGGACTGTTCTCAGGCATTTGCTTTTGTCGCCCTGGAAGACTTCTTCTCACTGTTGCTTGCAGGTCGCGGAATGAATGCTGTCGCTTCGGGCGCGACCATTGCGGTCCAGCTCCTTGCCTCCGCCTCCATAGGATTTATTGTGCCCAGTGTGATTGCTCGTGTCGACAAGGGCCGTTTTGCGCGTATTTGCGGCATCATTCGCTTAGTATTGACAGCTTTGTTTTTGATTCCCCTTACTCCGGCTAATTTGATGCCCGTGTTCTATGTGCTGCAGACGGTTGCGTACTCGTTGTTTGCCCCAATCAAATACTCGATTTTTCAAAATGCTGCCGATTCTTCGATGCGCTGTTCACTGATTTCGGTTCAAAGCCAGATGGTGGCGGTGGGTGCCATCCTTTTCTATCTGTTCAATGCTGCGTTGAGCGGCATCGCGGACATTCGAGTCATATTGCTTGTTGCGCTCGGGATTTCTTCTCTGGTGTATATCCCCGCGCTCTTTCGTCTTACAAGCCAAAGGCCATGAGTATTTAGGCACCGATAACTTATATATCAACGCAATAAACCCGAGCGCGAGGGCGTTTGGGTTTATTATTGAAACGTATGTAACCTGGCGGCGCCACACCGCCTGTTAGTAGGGAGACACATGAACGTTCTGGTCGTCAACGCAGGATCTTCGACGCTTAAGTATCAGGTCATCGATACCAAGTCCCACAAGGTGTCCGCAAAGGGCTCCTGCGAGCGCGTCTGCTTTACCGGCGGTACCTTCACCCACGCTGCCAACGGTTCCAAGAAGGTGACCGAGAACATCGAGTTCCCCGACCACAAGGTCGCCATCGAGGTCGTCCTGAAGGACCTTGAGGCCAACGGCGTCAAGGTCGAGGGCATTGGCCACCGTATCGTTCAGGGCGGTTGGTACTTCGGCGATTCCTCCCTCGTCGACGAGGACGTCCTCGCCAAGATCCGCGAGGTCGCTCCGCTCGCCCCGCTGCACAACAACCCCGAGGCCAACGTTATCGAGTACTGCCTCGAGCAGTATCCCGATCTGCCCAACGTCACGGTCTACGACACCGCTTTCCACTTCAACATGCCCGAGGTCGCCAAGACTTACGCCCTGCCCAAGGACGTCTGCGACAAACTGCACATTCGTAAGTACGGCGCCCACGGCACCAGCTACCGTTACATCTCCAAGAAGGTCGCAGAGATGACCAACGGCGAGGCCCGCAAGGTCGTCGTATGCCATATCGGCTCCGGCGCTTCCCTGTGCGCCATCGAGGACGGCAAGTGCATGGATACCACTATGGGTCTCACCCCGCTCGACGGCGTCATGATGGGCACCCGCTGCGGCTCCATCGACCCGGCCACCGTCTGCTACCTGCAGCGCGAGGGCGGCTACACCTTCGACGAGGTCGACGAGATGATGAACAAGAAGTCCGGCCTTTTGGCTGTGACCGGCGGCAAGACCAACGACTGCCGCAACGTCGAGGAGCTCGCCGCCGCTGGTGACCCCGAGGCTCAGCTCGCCTTCGACATGTTTGTCTACAAGATTGCCGCCAAGGCCGCCGAGATGGCCACCTCCATGTGCGGCATGGACACCCTGGTCTTTACTGCCGGCATCGGCGAGCACGCTCCGGCCGTTCGCGCTGGCGTGGCCGACCGTCTGGCCTTTATGGGTGTCAAGATGGATCATGCCCGTAACGCCCTGCGTGGCGACGGCGCTTGGTGCCTGTCCGCCAAGGATTCCAAGGTCAAGATTTTCGTCATCCCTACGGACGAGGAGTTCATGATCGCTTCCGACGTCGAGCGCATCGTCAACGGCAAGTAATTACAAGAGGGGAGGGGCTGGACGGCCAAATGCCGTTTGGCCCCTCTTTTGCGCTCGTTGGGCGATATGCCTGATAGCTATTTATCAAGTTGTGATAACTTCTTATTAACATGCGGCCGCCTTAAGGGGTCTGCGTCGACCGTATTGCACTGCAAAGGAGTCTCATGAACGTACTTGTTGTCAACGCCGGCAGCTCAAGCCTTAAATATCAGCTTTTGGATACCGATACCCGAGAGGTTTTCGCCAAGGGCAACTGCGAACGTATCGGTTCGGACATGGGCATCTTTGGCCACTCCGAGAACGGTGGCGCCAAGCAAACCGAGGAGGTCCCTTTCCCCGATCATCGCTCTGCTATCGCTCGCGTGCTCGAGGAGCTCGAGAAGACCGACTTTACGATTGATGGCATTGGCCATCGTATCGTTCAGGGCGGCTGGCACTTCGATGATTCCGCGGTCGTCGACGATGAGGTCATGGCTAAGATCCTTGAGGTGGCCCCGCTCGCTCCGTTGCACAACTATGGCGAGGCCGCAGCAATCGAGTATTGCCGCGAGAAGTATCCGGAGCTGCCCAACGTCGCCGTCTTCGATACCTCGTTCCACATGACCATGCCCGAGGTCGCCTATACCTACGCGCTGCCCAAGGACGTGTGCGACAAGTACCACGTGCGCAAGTACGGCGCCCACGGCACGAGCCACCGCTATGAGTGGATGATGGCCAAGGAGATCCTGGGTTCGCGCTGCCACCGCCTGCTTTCGTGCCATTTGGGTAACGGTGCTTCGCTCGCTGCTATCGAGGACGGCGTGTGCCGCGACACCACGATGGGCCTCACGCCGCTTGACGGTCTGATGATGGGTACCCGCTGCGGTTCCATTGACCCGGCTACCGTGTGCTACCTGCAGCGCGAGGGCGGCTACAGCTACCAGGAAGTCGACGACATGATGAACAAGCAGTCCGGCCTGCTTGCCATCTCGGGTATCTCCAACGACGCCCGCGACATCCGCACGCGCGCCTCCGAGGGCGACGAGCGCTGCCTGCTCGCCTTCGATATGTTCGCCTACAAGGCCATGCAGCAGGCTGGCTCCATGATCGCTTCCATGGCGGGCGTGGACACCATCACCTTTACCGCCGGCATCGGCGAGAACGACTGGTCGATCCGCAAGGCCTTCTGCGACTGCTTTGAGTGGCTGGGCGTACGCATCGACAACAACAAGAACCGCGAGGCCGTGGGCAACGGCCCGCAGGTCATCAGTGCCGCCGGTTCTGCCGTCACGGTCATGGTCATCCCCACCGACGAGGAATACATGATCGCCCACGACGTCGAGCGTCTGACCAAGAACAACTAACACGCGCATTTGCAAGTAAACGAAAGGCCTCCAGAGCAACAGCTCTGGAGGCCTTTTTGCTTGACAGGCGGACGGCGGAAACTCCATCCCATTTCGAGCGCAAATACTGGGACACGCTTTCCGGTTGAGGCACGTTGCGGAAAGTGCGACCCACAATAAAGCAAAATTCCGTCCCAAAGTTTCCCAAACAGGCCCCAAGCGGAAGCCACATCCCACAATCCGCCTCCAAACCGGGACACACTTTCCGGTGGGCCAGACATCAGACCGCAGCCAACATTTCGGTCCCAAAGTGACCATATCTGCATCGTTTGACCCTCCAGCAACGGCACCCATTCATTCAGATTTTCAGCCCCAGCTCGTAGCCAAGCCGCCGTCCACCCCAGATACCCTGATTGCTACGTGGCGGTAGAAGGCCGTACGGGCTAACCCCTGAAAACACTCCGCACTGATATTTTCTGTATTGAAGACGTCGATGATGCACCCGTATACCATTG
>CABVAO010000012.1 GCA_902496335.1 uncultured Collinsella sp. | reverse complement strand
GGCATGAGCTCGTTCACCCGCTCGACGATGCGGCGCTGCTCGGCGAGAGGCGGAACTGGGACCAGAATGACGTTCAATGACTTCTGATTAGTCTTTGGCATTTTGACACGCGTATCACCCTTAAGCGTCTCCTCAGTGAAGAAATTGCTGAGGAGAACCGTGAGGACATATTCAGGTTGCAGCTTGGTGTTGAGCGGATACATATCCGCACTACACAGCCCATCAAAAGGGGCGATAACCGCCTTTCGAAGAGCTGGACGAATCTTCGAATAAAGAATCTGTCCTGCAGAGAACAGGTGATTGGCGCTCTTAACCTCGTCGGCCTTAACACTATGACAGAACAAGAGCTTTCCGGTGCCTTTTTGGATGTTGTCAGGCGCGATATGAGGAAAGTCCTGATATTTCAACGGGTCGACCAAACGCGCTGCAATTCCAATGACTTCACTAAATCTCGCCCAGGCCCAGCTTTCCGGAATCCCAAACGGAACCTCGTCCGCGATGCACTTGTCGCTCAGAACGCGTCCCTTAGTGTCCACGTGCTTCTCATAGGGGGAGCCATCGGAACCGGATTGGCTTTCAACTGTATTCGCGACAAGCGTTGTAAAATCTAGTGAGACGAGCATCCCGGTTGCTCCAGCGCTTCGATGCTCTGGTCTTTAGCGTCTTTCGTTCAGTGGGGGACTGACCGCAAGCGGCGTAAACAAGAAAGGGGACAAGCGTAAATGAAAGCAACCGAGGCGAATCTGCTCGACCTTATGGGCGTGGCGAAGATGCAGTTTGTCATTCCCGTGTACCAGCGAGTTTACTCGTGGAGTGTAAAAGAGTGCGAGGTGCTTTGGGATGACGTCATGCGAGCGGGTCGTGATGGCGTATCGCACTTCGTGGGGTCAATGCTTTATATCCCCGAGTCCGAGAGCTCTGCCACGAGCATTTCGCGCGTGCTTCTGATTGACGGACAGCAGCGCATGACGACGTTTTCGTTGATGATTGCAGCTTTGGCTGACTATTTGGAGAGCAACCCCGACAAGGCTGGCTTCCTTGGCGACCTCAAAATCTCGGCGCTGAGGAAAAATTACCTCTTTAACGATGACGACTACAACGGTCTGGCACGCTACAAGCTGGTGCTCTCGCAGGACGATAAAGAGACGCTGTTCTCCATCGTGTCTGGGGCTCCCGTGCCAGATGAAAAATCGGATCGGATTGTCGAGAACCATGCGTTCTTCCGCGAGAAGATGCGTGGTAAATCATTTGACCCGGCAAGGCTTTGGGCGGGGCTAAACCGCGTGCAGGTCATCGACACTAAGCTCACCGCTGGCGTTGATAATGCCCAGCTCATATTTGAGTCCATGAACTCCAAGGGCAAGCCGCTCACGCCCATTGACCTCATCCGTAACTACGTTCTAATGTCGCTTCCCAACGACGAACAGACCAAGCTTTATGAGGGTTATTGGCATCCACTCGAGTGCTTGTTCGGAAAAGGCGGCGAGGACGAGTTCAATGCATTTATCTGGTACTGGCTGTGGCTTAAAGTTCCCAATAGGATGCCGAAGGAGAACGAGGCCTACTACGAGTTTAAGCGCTATTTCGCCGACGACTACGATGGTGACACCGAGGGCCTGCTTAAGGAGCTGCGCGGGTATGCACATAGATACGCCAGTCTGTTCCTTGGTAAGGAGAAGGACGACGGACTGCGCCGAGTGTTCGGCAGAATCGTAAGCCTCGACGTGAAGCAGATAAGGCCCCTCTTAATGTTGCTTTATTCGGTTTACGAGGGGAATGGACTAGACCGCAATGCGTTTTTACGTATCTGCGAGACTATCGAGTCGTTTCTGTTCAGGCGAGCGGTTTGCGGCAGACTTACCACGGGCCTAAATAATTTCTTTGCCGGCATGTATCGCAATCTCGAGCAGCAGGACGATATCGAGGAGTACGTTACGGCGATGCTCCTTATCCACAGCAGCGGTATGACCGCATACTTTCCGACAGACGAGCATTTTGTCGAGGAGTTTAAGGCGCGTGACTGCTACAACCGCTTCTCTAAAAAGCGCTATTACCTGGAACGCATGGAGAACTGGCACCACCCGAAGGAGTCCATCTCAGCCGACGATTACCAGATCGAGCACATCATGCCCCAGACGATTGATGATGAGCACGGCTGGAAGGAATCGCTTGGTGAGAACTGGGAAGACGTCCACGACAGGCTGTGCAACAACTTGGGAAATCTTACGCTGACGGGCTACAACCAGGAGTACTCAAACCGGTCGTTCTCGGACAAGCTCAATCTGCCTGACGTCGGATTTAAGTGCAGCCCGCTCTACCTAAACAAATCGATTGTCTCGCATGAAAAATGGGGTGAGGAAGAGATTGGGCAGCGCGCGGACGAGCTGGCGAAAGAAGCGTGCGAGATATGGAAGTATCCCGACCTTCCGGCAGACGTCGTCGACAAGTACCGTCCTTCTCGTGGGGAGCCTGACGAGGCTCCTGTCTGGACTCTGCATGAGAACCACCCCACCTTTGCCGAAGGTGGGCTCAACCAGAAGCTTTTCGATGAGGTGCGCGAGTCCGTTCTGAGTGGTAACCCTTCGTGGGAGTCCTACATAGCCAAGTACTATGTAGGCTTCAGGTCGGGCAAGCGAAAACTGCATGCCGTGTTAGAAGGTAGGACCAGCAACGGTGGCTGGATTGCCGTCGGCCTGGCAAAGAGCGTGGATGACCTAATTGATCCAGAGGACATGTGCCAGGACAAACGTACGCAGGGTGGATTTGGCCCAGGCCTACCGACCTATGTTGCTCTTCGTAATGCCGATGACATTCCCGCGGTGCTCGATCTTATAAAGCAGTGCTAGGTTAAAGGCCGGGAATCTAATTCCCGGCCCTTGCCATCTCGGAATTGCCGATGGCTTATCTGCCCACCTACACCCCCGCAATCCCGCGCGCCGCGCTCAGCAGCTCGTACTCCCTCTGGCTCCACTGGTGCAGCTCGGCCGCGTGCACGGCGTCGCGACACAGGTCCAGGAACACCTCGGCGCCCTCGCAGAAGCACTCGCGGGCAAAGGCGCCGGATCCGTCCGCAACGCACGCACCGTCGGCAAAAAGCTTCCAGCTGGACGGCTCGCGCGAGCCGTCTCCGAGCAGCTTGATCTGCAGAACATGTGGGCCGCCAGCGGCACATGGCCCTTCTTCCAACGCCTGCACCGTAAAGCGCATCTGGAGGGACAGAGTATAAAATCCGGAAAAGTGTCGAAATAGGCACCTTAAAACTTCGGAAAAGTGTAGCTGGATGACAAAACAGCACTAAGAAG
This sequence comes from uncultured Collinsella sp., assembly GCA_902496335.1. Taxonomy (GTDB): domain Bacteria; phylum Actinomycetota; class Coriobacteriia; order Coriobacteriales; family Coriobacteriaceae; genus Collinsella. Next base: position 40,883 of record CABVAO010000012.1, on the reverse strand, counting down.
CTGGTGCTGGATGCGGGATCCTGTGGCCGCCTTCAGCCCTCGCTACTCGTCGTCCCCGTCGTTGGGGTCGCCCTTGAGGGTGTTGATGTCCAGGTACTGGTTATCGTCCTCTTTTTGCTGGGTCTCCGACTCCGCTTGGGTGGGGCCGCGGAACAGCTGGAATCCCTCAAATGCAATGACACCGAGCAGGGCAATGATAATGGCGATAAAGGCAATCTTGACTGCCTGCGGAAATTCCGAGAAACGCAGTGCCTTTTCCTCGGCGTAATAATCGGCGAAGCGCTCTTCGCCCGTGCTTTTGGTATACGCCGGCGCGGACGCGGCCTCCGGGTCATATTCCGGTGCGGGCGTGGCAGCGTACGGATCGTTGGGATAATCGCTCGACGCGGTGCCATAGTCCTCGGTCTCGATGCGACTGTTGCCAGCATAGCCATCGGAATAATCGGAATATGCCGTACCGCCCTCATAGTCTGCGGCGCTCGTGTTGGCGGCAAAAAGCGGGTTAACTGGAACGTCGAGCGCCGGCATGCCGGTAGAGGTCTCATCCAGATCGGTTGCAGCCCAGGAATCGTAGGCAACCTGATGGGCAACGGGCTCATCGAGCCTTGCGACCGGAGGCTTGCGTGCCGCAGGAACAGGCAACTGCTGGGCGCTGTACATAACAGTGCTGTCGGCCGATTTGCCCTGCGTCGCTGCTGCGAGAAATGCCGCCGTCTCGGATGGGTCACTTGCGGGGCGGGGAGCGGGCGTGGGCGCCGAAGTGGGTGCGGGTGTAGGCGCGGGCGTCGAAACAGCCGACTGCGCAGGAGTCGGCGCAGATGCGGTCTTAGGCGCAAGTGCGGGATTGGGGCTTGACGGGCGAGCCGCGCCGCCGCCCATGAGTTCGTCGGCGGTCCACGGGCGATCATCCATCACATCGTCAAGGCTCAGCGAAAACAGGTCGTCTTCACCCTCATCGAACATGCGGTGCACATGTCCACCAATTGCCGGAATCAATCCGCGACCGGTGCATGATGCCTTGCTCAACGCCATTCTGTTCCATCCTTTCGAAATACTAATGACATCGATTATATGGAACTTCCCAAGTGGCTCGGTCTTGGATTCGTGCTTTCCAGAACTCGCGCCCAAAAGGGGAGGGGCAATCCAGGCGAGCGCCTACTTGTCGCCGGCCGCCGCCTTGGCCTCATTGAGGTAGCTATAAAAACTGTACTTGGAGATGCCAAAGAACTCGCAGGCGCGCTCGCTCGACTTGGAAATGAGGAAGGCGCCGCGACGGTCGAGGTAGCCAATGGCACGAATGCGCTCGTCTTTGGTCATGAGTGCCGCGGGCTTGCCCACAAACTGCTCGCACTCGTGCAGCAGGTCCTCGAGCAGGTCGCCGATGTTCTTGGTAATGGGCTCGGGCTCGGTATAGCCCGTGCCGCCGGTGCCGGTAAAGGCGTCGAGCGAACGCTCAAAAGCCTTCATGAGCGTAATGTCAAAGTTAATGCCCAAAATGCCGACGGGCTTGCCTTCGTCGTTGCGGATAAAGATCGTCGACGATTTGAGCAGCTTGCCATCGGTGGTTTTGGTGAGGTATGGCTCGCGGTCGTGCACGTCGGTGGTGCCCTCGTGCATGGACTCAAACACGATATGGCTGGGGCCGTCACCCAGTTTGCGCCCGCTGACGTGGCCGTTTTCGATCACTACGATGGAGTGGTCCACGTCCTCGGTTTCCAGATCGTGGACGACGACTTCGCAGTTGGGGCCAAATTGGAGCGCCAGGCCGTGTGCTAGGCGCTTGTAAAACTCAATCTGTGCGGGGGTCATGGGTGCCTTCCTAAAAATTAGTTTGGGCACACTTTGCCATAAACCACACTTGACCGCAAACAAATCCATCAACAAGGCAATTCATGACCGTTCGGCGGCGAAAAAGTACCGATTACGGCAACAAACAATTCGTTAGGTATGCCAATCAAAAAGTGTGATAGAACATTACTAACAAACTTTTTGTTTGGCATCCACATAAAAGTTCAGCCGTGTGAATGGGATCGGGCTGAAACGCGTATGCGGGGGCCGGCAAGAGAGGACTTAAGGAGTTCACCGTATGGCCGATAAGATCCAGTGGGCGGGCAACACGATGCCCAAGAGCGATGACAAGCACTTGGGAATCATGAGCCTCGACCACGTGAAGAAGGCCCGTGCCTTCCACCAGTCGTTCCCTCAATATACCGTCACTCCGCTTGCCCGTCTGGACGGTCAGGCTGCGCGCCTGGGCCTGTCCAACCTGTGCGTTAAGGACGAGAGCTATCGCTTTGGCCTCAACGCCTTTAAGGTTCTGGGCGGCTCGTTTGCCATGGCCAACTACATTGCCGATGAGACCGGCAAGGACGTTGCCGACTGCACCTTCGATTACCTGACTTCCGATCAGCTTGCCAAGGACTTTGGCCAGGCCACCTTCTTTACCGCCACCGACGGCAACCATGGCCGCGGCGTGGCATGGGCTGCCAACAAGCTGGGTCAGAAGGCCGTCGTGCACATGCCCAAGGGTTCCACCAAGCCCCGCTTCGACAACATCGCCGCTGAGGGCGCCACGGTGACCATCGAAGAGGTCAACTACGACGAGTGCGTGCGCATGGCCGCCGCCGAGGCCGACGCCTGCGAGCGCGGCGTCATCGTTCAGGACACCGCCTGGGAGGGCTACGAGAAGATCCCGTCTTGGATTATGGAGGGCTACGGCACCATGGCTTCCGAGGCTGCCGAGCAGCTGCGCGAGATGGCCATCAACCGCCCGACGCACGTCTTTGTCCAGGCCGGTGTAGGCTCGCTCGCCGGCGCCGTGGTGGGCTACTTCACCAACCTGTATCCCGATAACCCGCCCACCTTCGTCGTGGTTGAGTGCGCGCCTGCCGCCTGCCTGTACAAGGGCGCTGCCGCCGGCGACGGTGACCCGCGCATCGTGGACGGCGACATGCCCTCCATCATGGCCGGTCTGTGCTGCGGTGAGCCCAACATCCTGGGCTGGGATATCCTGCGCAACCACGCCACCGCCTTCGTGTCCTGCCCCGACTGGGTCACCGCTCGCGGCATGCGCACCCTGGGCGCTCCCGAGAAGGGCGACCCGCGCGTCATCTCCGGCGAGTCCGGCGCTGTGACCACCGGTCTGGTCGAGACTCTCATGCTCGATCCCGAGTACGCCGAGCTCAAGGAACTCATCGGCCTGGACAAGACGAGCTCCGTGCTCTGCTTCTCCACCGAGGGCGATACGGATCCCGACCAGTATCGCCGCATTGTTTGGGAAGGCGAATATCCCACTTGCTAATCGTTGGGGCGGAGTAAATAGGTATCGCTCCGCCACCTCAAAGGTAGATTCCTTCGTTTGAAAGGTTATGAACAATGGCTAAAGAACTCGATTTCGACGCTATCAAGGCTGCTGCTGAGTCTCATCGTGCTGATATGACTCGCTTCCTGCGCGCTATGATCTCCCATCCCTCTGAGTCCTGCGAGGAGGGCGAGGTTGTCGCTTGCATCAAGGCCGAGATGGAGAGCCTTGGCTATGACGAGGTCAAGGTCGACGGTCTGGGCAACGTCATGGGCTTTATGGGCGAGGGCGACAAGATCATCGCCATCGACTCCCACATCGACACCGTCGGCATCGGCAACATCGAGAACTGGGATGCCGATCCCTATGAGGGCTACGAGACCGACGAGATCATCTACGGCCGCGGCGGCTCCGACCAGGAGGGCGGCATGGCTTCTGCTACCTATGCTGCCAAGATGATGAAGGACATGGGCCTCATCCCCGAGGGCTACAAGATCATGGTCGTCGGCACCGTCCAGGAAGAGGACTGCGACGGCATGTGCTGGCAGTACATCTACAACAAGGATGGCATTAAGCCCGAGTTCGTCATTTCCACCGAGCCCACCGACGGCGGCATCTATCGCGGTCACCGCGGCCGCATGGAGATCCGCGTCGACGTTCACGGTACCTCCTGCCACGGCTCCGCTCCCGACCGCGGCGACAACGCCATCTACAAGATGGCCGACATCATCGCCGACGTCCGCGCCCTCAACAACAACGGCTGCGACGAGTCGACCGACATCAAGGGTCTCGTCAAGATGCTCGACCCCAAGTACAATCCCGAGCACTTCGAGGATGCCCGCTTCCTGGGCCGCGGCACCTGCACCGTCAGCCAGATCTTCTACACCAGTCCCAGCCGCTGCGCCGTGGCCGACTCCTGCGCCATCTCCATCGACCGTCGCATGACCGCCGGTGAGACCTGGGAGTCCTGCCTGGACGAGATCCGCAACCTGCCGGCCGCCAAGAAGTACGGCGACGACGTGAAGGTCTCCATGTACATGTACGACCGTCCGTCCTGGACCGGCGAGGTCTACGAGACCGAGGCTTACTTCCCCACGTGGATCAACAAGGAGACCGCTCCGCACGTCAAGGCTCTCGTCGACGCCCACAAGGCCATGTTCGGTGACGAGCGCATCGGCTGCGAGCCCAGCATGGACAAGCGCACCGGTCGCCCGCTGTGCGACAAGTGGACCTTCTCCACGAACTGCGTTTCCATCCAGGGCCGCTACGGCATCCCCTGCGTGGGCTTTGGCCCGGGTGCCGAGTCTCAGGCTCACGCTCCCAACGAGGTCACCTACAAGGACGACCTGGTCACCGCTGCCGCCATGTACGTGGCTGCCCTGAACCTCTACGATCCGAGCAAGGCCGATGGCGACGCCACCGTGTTCCGCGCCGGTCTGACCAACAACAAGATCGATTAGTCCCATTCCTCGATTTTGTTGAGCCGGGGGCCGCTCGTGTCCCCGGCACCCCCTGTTGACTTGGGGCCCGCGGTCGTTATCTCCCATGCTTCCTCAACGGTGGCGGGTCCTCGTCATGGTGCTCTGCATGTTCTAGCCACACGCGCATGCCGGAGCACATCTACTCATTGCGATCGTTTCATCTTTAGAAAGGACATTTCCATGGACGCTAAGTTTACCGAGCTCGTCGAGCAGCTGAACGGCCTCGATTTTAAGGGTATGTACGGCAGCGATTTCCTGCACACTTGGGACAAGACCACCGATGAGCTCAAGGCTCTCTACATCGTCGCCGACGCCCTGCGCGAGCTGCGCGAGAACAACGTCTCGTCCAAGATCTTCGACTCGGGCCTGGCCGTCTCCCTGTTCCGCGACAACTCCACCCGTACGCGCTTCTCCTTCTCTAAGGCCGCCAACCTGCTCGGCCTTGAGCTGCAGGACCTGGACGAGAAGAAGTCCCAGATCGCCCACGGCGAGACCGTCCGCGAGACCGCTACCATGATCTCCTTCATGGCCGACGTCATCGGCATCCGCGATGACATGTACATCGGCAAGGGCGACGCCTACATGACCGAGGTCTCTGAGTCCGTGCAGCAGGCCTACGAGGACGGCGTTCTGGATCACCGTCCCACGCTCATCTCCCTGCAGTCCGATTCCGACCACCCCACGCAGTCCTCTGCCGACATGCTCTACCTCATCAACGAGTTTGGCGGCCTCGAGAACCTCAAGGGCAAGAAGGTTGCCGTCACCTGGGCCTATTCGCCCTCTTACGGCAAGCCGCTGTCCTGCCCGCAGTCGCTGATCAGCCTGCTGCCCCGCTTTGGCATGGACGTCACCCTGGCTCACCCCGAGGGCTACGACCTCATGCCCGAGGTCGTCGAGCGCGCCAAGGGCTATGCCGCCGAGTCCGGCACCACCTTTAAGCAGGTCAACACCATGGCCGAGGCCTTCGAGGGCGCCGACATCGTGATCCCCAAGAGCTGGGCTCCGTTTGCCGCCATGGAGAAGCGTACCAACCTGTACGCCGAGGGCGACGACGCCGGCATCGCAGCGCTCGAGAAGGAGCTGCTCGCCCAGAACGCCACCCATCAGGACTGGTGCTCCACGACCGAGCTCATGGAGAAGACTGCCAACGGCCGGGACACCATCTTTATGCACCCGCTGCCCGCCGACATCTCCGGTGTCTCCTGCGAGCACGGCGAGGTCAACGCCGACGTCTTCGACATGCACCGCGTGGGCATGTACAAGGAGGCCAGCTACAAGCCGTACGCCATCGCAGCCATGATGTTCCTGCAGAAGGTTGCCGATCCCGCCGCTACCCTCAAGGCCCTCAACGAGCGCAACACCGCCCGTTGGCTCCAGGCCTAAAGCCGGGTTGAGGTAAGCCATGTAAAGGGGGCGCTCTGCCAACCGGCGGGGTGCCCCTTTTTTGTATCGCGGGCGTGCGGGATAAGCGCTTTCGATGTGGGTGCCCGCGGCGCGAGTTATGGGTACGATGGTTTCAGGGGAGGTATCACCATGAAACTTGGTTGCGTCATTATGGCTTCGGGCGAGGGCAAGCGGTTTGGCTCTAACAAGATGCTTGCCGATATCTATGGCGAGCCGCTGATTGCCCGGACCATCGATTCGGTTCCCCGGGGCTTTGACGTCGTGGTTTCGACGCGTTGGCCCGAGGTCGCCCAGATTTGCGAGGACAAGCATTGCCCGTGCGTGCTGCACGATGGCGGGCTGCGCAGCGAAAGCGTCCGTGCGGGCCTTTCGTGGGGAGTCGAACGCAACTGGAAAGGTTGCCTCTTTTTGCCGGGCGACCAGCCGCTCGTGAGTTCGGATTCTTTTGATGCCATGGTTCGCGCATTTGACGAGCGTGGCCGCAAGCATCCGGTGCGTCTTGCGTGCAACGGTGAGCCTTCGAGCCCGGTGCTCTTTCCGGCGGAACTGTTCGATGCACTTATGTGTCTTGAGGGCAAGGACGGCGGGGGCTCGATTCTCAAAGGTCGCACCGACGTGGTGCTGGTCGAGGCGCGTGCCTACGAGCTGTGGGACGTCGATACCGTCAAGGGACAGCGACGCATAACGGAGCATATTGCCGCCTGCTCGTATTTTGATCGCGTGGCCAACTGTATTAATCAATAAGGAGCAACATGATCATCATCAAAAACGGCGCGCTCGTGACGCCCCAGGGGCTTCGCCGCGCCGATCTTGCCATGGAGGGCGACAAGATTGTGCGGATTGCCGCGGCGATTGAGCCGGGCGAGGACGATACCGTCCAGGACGCCACGGACTGTTGGGTGTTCCCGGGCTTTATCGATGGGCACACGCACATGCAGTGCTGGACCGGCATGGATTGGACAGCCGATAGCTTTGAGACCGGCACGCGCGCGGCTGCCTGCGGTGGCACCACGACCATCGTGGACTACGCCACGGCCGACCGCGGCGTGACCATGCCCGATGCCTTGGCCGAGTGGCACCACCGCGCCGACGGCACCTGCACGGCAAACTACGCTTTTCATATGGCACTCGCCGAGTGGAATGAGCGCAACCGCGCCGATCTCGCGGCTATGCGCGAGGCGGGCGTTTCGTCGTTTAAGACCTACTTTGCCTACGACCACCTGCGCTTGGACGATGCCGAGACACTCGAGGTGCTGGAGGAGCTCAAGCACCTGGGCAGTATCCTGTGCGTGCATTGCGAGAACGGCACGCTGGTGAATGAACTTCAGAAGCGCGTGTACGAGCAGGGGATTCATGGACCCGAGGGGCATGCGCTCAGCCGTCCAGACGTGTGTGAGGCCGAGGCCGTGAGCCGCCTGCTGTATCTGGCGCACCTGGCCGGCGACGCCCCAGTCAACGTGGTGCACCTTTCGACCAAGCTGGGGCTCGAGGCCATTCGCGCTGCCAAAGCGCGCGGGCAGAAGAATATCTATGTCGAGACATGCCCCCAGTATCTGATGCTCGACGACACCTGCTATCTGGAGCAGGGCGAGGACGGCTTTGCGGGTGCCAAGTATGTGATGAGCCCGCCGCTGCGCCATGCGGGCGACCGTGCGGCACTGCGCGAGGCGCTTGTGGCCGGCGAGATCGATACGATTGCAACCGACCACTGCAGCTTTAACCTGCACGGGCAAAAGGACCGCGGGCGCGACGACTTCCGCGCGATTCCCAACGGCGGGCCCGGTGTGGAGCATCGCCCCGTCGCGATCGCTACGAGCTTTGAGGGACAGCTGGGTCCCGAGGATCTGTGCCGTTTGATGAGCGAGAACCCGGCGCGCGTCTTTGGCATGTATCCGCGCAAGGGCTGTCTTGCCGAGGGTGCCGATGCCGACGTGTGCGTGTGGGATCCCCAGGCGCGCTGGACCATTCACGCGGCGACGCAGCATCAGGCCGTGGACTACACGCCGCTCGAGGGCTTTGAGGCACATGGCCGCGCCAAGGTCGTGTTTGTGAACGGCGTGCTGGCGGCACGCGACGGCGAGCCCACCGGAGCCCAACCTGGCCGCTACGTCCCCCGCTAACAAGAAGGGCGCCGGATTCCCTTCGCAGTTGCGGTGAAATAGTTCCTGTTTAGCCGCCAAATAGGCCGTTTCAGGAACTATTCCACCGCAACTTATAGGTCTGCTGGGGCAGCGCCGGCTATTTGAGGCTGGTGGCGACGATGGGGCGGCTGAGGGCAGTCTCAAAGCGGCTTGCCACGGCCGGGCCGGCAAGCGTGTCGACTTGGTTGAGCATGATGCGGGCATAGTTGAGGTTCAGCATCCGCAGTTCGGCATTGAGCACCATGGCGACGCGCTCGGGCGTGGCGATGTCGGTGGGCTCGCAATCGCAGCGCTCGCAGAAGAGCTCGGGGCGGTGGACGGCTTCGTTGATGGGCTTGCCGAGCCCCGAGGCGCCGACGATCCAGACGATGTTGGCCGTGCCAGAGGGAATCACCGGCTCCCAGGCGGCGTGGGCCTTGAGCGGGAGCCGCTTGCTGCCATCTGCCTCGGCCAGGACGTAGTCAAAGCGCTGCGCCAGCTGGTCGAGCGGTTCGGCAGGGGAGGAGAGCTTGCCCGTCTCGGGGTCCAAGACGCCTGCTTGGCAGATGCTTCCGCGGCTCATGCCCGCGCATGCCTCGCAGGTGCAGCCTGGGGCGTGCAAGGCACCTGGCTTCCAGGGCGCGGCGTCCAGACGACGGCTCGACCCGTCCCATGGCACGCCGGCGACGGGAAACATGTGCGTGGTGGTACAGAGAAGCACCCTGCCGCCGGCGCGCATGAGCTCGAGACCCAGCGTCTTGAGCAACGTCGACTTGCCACCGCTGCCGATGATCGCGGTAATGCCCGGCTCAATCTTGAGCGTGGAGGCAAGGCTGCCGTTAACCGTTTCCATCTGTTCACCGCCGTATAATACTGTGATAATAAATAATCATCAGAGTAGCGGTCGAACCGCTTTTGCTCTGCTCAAACCGTAGCACAGGGAGGTGCCCCGGGAATGCTCGTTTATGTTCGCGGCGCCGGCGATATCGCCACGGGCGTCGCCGCTCGCTTGGTGCGCGCCGGCGTGTCGGTTGTCATGGCCGATATCGCGGTCCCCACGTGCATCCGTCGCACAATCAGTTTTTGCGAGGCCATTCGCCTGGGCGAGGTCCAGGTCGAGGGCATTCGCGCTCGCTTGGCGCAGACGCCGGCAGAGGCGCTTGCAATTACCGAGGCCGGAGACGTCGCCGTCGTGGTAGACCCCCAGGCCAAGATGCTCGATGAACTGAAACCCGCTGCCGTGGTCGACGCGATTCTGGCCAAGCGCAACTTGGGCACCACGCGCGATATGGCGCCTGTCGTCATCGCCGTGGGGCCGGGCTTTACCGCGCCGGTCGATTGCGACGCCGTGGTCGAGACCATGCGCGGTCATTTCCTCGGCCGCGTCATCACCCAGGGCTCGCCCCAACCCAATACGGGCGTGCCGGGCATCATCGCCGGCTATGGCAAAGAGCGCGTTATCCACAGCCCCGCCGCCGGCGTGTTTAGGTCCGACCGCGCGATCGGCGACATCGTGAGTGCCGGCGATGTGATCGGGTATGCGGGTGATACTCCCATGGTCACGCAGATTGACGGCTGCTTGCGCGGCCTTTTGGCCGACGGCGTTCAGGTGACCGAGGGCTTTAAGTGCGCCGACGTCGACCCGCGCGGCGACGCCAGCTATATCAACTATATTTCGGACAAGGCGACGTCGGTCGGCGGCGGCGTACTCGAGGCGCTCGCCATGCTCACCGGTGTATTCCAGGGATAGGAAATTGCAATGGAAAAGCTCGATGTGGTGAATGCTGCGCTTGGCGCTCTGAAGGCTGGTAAGACGTGCGAGCTGGTGGTAGTTGCCGGTACGGCAGGGTCATCGCCGCGCGGCGTGGGCGCCTGGATGGCCGTCTTTGCCGATGGCAGCCAAGCGGGCACCATCGGCGGCGGCAAGATTGAGCTCTTTGCGCTGGACGAGGCGCGCGAGCTGCTGGCCGCAGGGCAATCGCGTCTGGTCCGCTACACCATGGGCGGCGAGAACTCCGATACTGGCATGATCTGCGGCGGAGCCATCTGCCTGTGCTATCTGCACCTGGATGTATCGCAGGTGCCGTTGTTCCAGTCGGTTGCCGACGTTTTGGCCTATCGGCGCATCGGCGACTTCGTCATCGACTTTGAACCGTTTGTCACCCAGGCGATCGAGGGCGATGTGGCCGAGTACCATGGCGAGGCATCGCGCCGCACCATAATGGGCTGCCCCGAGCTTTCGCTGGTGGAGGAGGGGAGTAAGGTCACCTACACCAACGCCGCCTCCGAGATTCCCCCGGCGCACATCGAGACGCTCTGCCCCGAGGGCCTGACCTATATCTTTGGCTGCGGCCACGTGGGCGCCGCAACGGCGCGGGTGCTCACGGCGGCGGGCTTTGCCGTCGTGGCTTGTGACGACCGCCCCGGTACGCTGACCCCCGAATGGGTGCCCGGTGTCTACGATCGACGCCTGGTCGATTACAAGAACCTGAGCGAGCTGTGCCCCATCGGTCCGCGCGACTTGGTGGTCGTTGCCACGGCGGGTCACAAGTCCGATATCGACGTGGTGATTCAGGCGATGCGCGCCAAGCCCGCCTATTTGGGTTGCCTGGGCTCGCGTCGCAAGACGGCCTTTGTGCGGGCCCGCTTGGAACAGGAGGGCTTTACGCGGGAACAAATCGACGGGCTGCACCTTCCGATTGGCGTTGCCATCGAGGCGGAGGATCCCGAGGAGATCGCCATCTCCATCGCCGCCGAGATGATCCACCTGCGCCGCACCAAACTCGTCCCCCGCAAGCGCTAATCTCATCCCCATCAATAAGTTGCGGTGAAATAGTTCCTAGATGGGCCCGACGGGCGGTCGGCCAGGAACTATTTCACCGCAACAGCTTTTTGGGATCCATTTGTGCGGGGGAGTTGTGGAGTTGTGCAGGCAGACGAGGTTTTTCTGGAAATACGCACCCAATGCGCGTATAGTATCGATTGTTTTGTCGGCTCCTGCTGCGTCGAGTCCAAACCGCGAAATGCCATGAGCGGCGCGGATGCAGCCAGGAGGCACGAGGACAACCCATCGTGGCCACGCCCCGTGCTTAAAACCCCAAGAAGGAGTGAACAATGGCAGAAGAGAAGTATGTGCCGCGTCTGAAGACCAAGTACAACAACGAGGTCAAGCAGCAGCTTCAGGACAAGTTCCAGTACGAGAACGTCATGATGATCCCCAAGTTTGAGAAGATCGTCGTGAACATGGGTGTCGGCGAGGCCGCTACCGATTCCAAGGCCATCGACGGTGCCGTGCGCGACCTGCGCGCCATCACCGGCCAGCAGCCGATGATCACCCGTGCCCGCAAGTCCATCGCTACCTTCCGCCTGCGCGCTGGTATGCCGATCGGCTGCAAGGTTACCCTGCGTGGCGACCGTATGTGGGAGTTCTTCGATCGTCTGACCTCCGTCGCGATCCCCCGTATCCGCGACTTCCGCGGCATCTCCGCCAAGAGCTTCGACGGCCGTGGTAACTTCTCCATGGGCGTCACCGAGCAGCTCATCTTCCCCGAGATCGACTTCGACTCCGTCGATCACCAGCGTGGTATGGACATCACTTTCGTGACCACCGCCAACACCGATGAGGAGGCCAAGGCCCTTCTGGACGCCTTCGGTTTCCCGTTCAAGAAATAGGTTCACCTGCCCTATAAGCGCCGTTCCCACAAGGGGGCGGCGCTTGGGGCGAACAATACTCTATGTGAGGAGGATATAAGTGGCTAAGACATCGATGATCGTCAAGTGCAATCGCAAGCAGAAGTTCTCTACTCGTGAGTACACGCGCTGCCAGCGCTGCGGCCGTCCGCACTCTGTGTACCGCAAGTTCGGCCTGTGCCGTGTCTGCTTCCGCGAGCTTGCACTCAAGGGCGAGCTTCCCGGCGTTAAGAAGGCCAGCTGGTAAGTCACTACCAGCGTTTCAAGCATCAGTTTGGAACAGGGAAAACGCGCTAAATAGGCTTTGCCGTTAAGGGCGGCGAAGAACCAAGAGCACGTGTTCATCAAGAACGAAGGAGAATCTGTATGAACCTTACAGACCCGATCGCAGATATGCTTACGCGCATCCGTAACGCTAACTCTGTGAACAAGGCCACGGTCTCCATGCCGAGCAGCAAGAAGCTCGTCGAGATCGCTCGTGTTCTGCACGAGGAGGGCTACATCGAGGGCTACGATGTCGAGGACACCGTTCCCCAGAAGACTCTGCACATCACGCTTAAGTATGGTCCCAAGAAGGCTAAGGTCATCAACGGCATCCGCCGCATTTCCAAGCCGGGCCTGCGTAAGTACACCGGCGTTGCCGACATGCCCCGCGTCCGCGGTGGCCTTGGTACCGCCATTATTTCCACCAGCCATGGCGTTATGACCGACCGCGATGCTCGCAAGCACAACGTCGGCGGCGAGATCATCGCTTACGTCTGGTAATTCGGTCGGTAGGTAGAAGGAAAGGAGATCACCGTGTCTCGTATCGGTAATAAGCCTGTCCAGATTCCCGCCGGAGTCGAAGTGGCAGTCAACGGCAACAACGTTGTCGTCAAGGGCCCCAAGGGCCAGCTCGAGCTCGATGTCTTTGAGAAGCTCGCTATCAACGTCGAGGACAACGTCCTCACCGTTTCCCGTCCCGACGACGAGCGTGAGACCCGTGCCCGCCACGGCCTCACCCGCGCCCTCATCCACAACATGGTTGTTGGCGTTTCCGAGGGCTTCGAGAAGAAGCTCGAGCTCGCCGGCGTCGGTTACCGCGTGCAGCAGAAGGGCAAGAACCTCGAGTTCTCCCTGGGCTTCTCGCACCCCGTGATCGTCGAGGCTCCCGAGGGCATCACCTTCGAGGTTCCCGACAACACCCACGTGAACGTCAAGGGTATTAACAAGCAGCAGGTCGGTCAGATCGCCGCTGAGATCCGCGGCCATCGTCCTCCCGAGCCTTACAAGGGCAAGGGTATCCACTACGTTGGCGAGCACATCCGCCGCAAGCTGGGTAAGGCCGCCAAGTAGTCGTAACCGACTCACTCGCATAAGACCAGCACCCCGTCAGGTGCTGGCAAGATCAACCTTTTTAGGAGTTTACGTATGAACAAGCATAAGGCGAAGCTGGAAGGCCTCAAGCGTCGTCAGCGTCGTGTTCGCGGCAAGGTCTCGGGTACCTCCGAGCGTCCGCGTCTTCGCGTGACCCGTACTAACGCCAACATCTATGCCCAGATCATCGACGACAGCAAGGGCTCCAGCCTGACGCTCGTCTCTGCCTCGACCCTCGAGGCCGAGTTCAAGGGCACCCACACCTCGAACAAGGAGGCTGCGGAGAAGGTCGGTCAGCTCGTTGGCAAGCGCGCCATCGAGGCCGGCATCACCAAGGTCGCCTTCGATCGCGGTGGCCGTATCTACCATGGCCGCGTCAAGGCCCTCGCCGACGGTGCTCGTGCCGCCGGTCTCGAGTTCTAGGAGGTATGTAGCACATGGCTCGTAATCAGAAGCAGCAGCGCGAGGCCTCCGAGTTCGAGGAGCGCGTCGTTTACATCAACCGCGTGTCGAAGACCGTCAAGGGTGGTCGTCGCATGAGCCTCGTCGCTCTCGTCGTCGTTGGCGACGGCAAGGGCAACGTCGGCGTTGGCATGGGCAAGTCCGCTGAGGTGCCCATGGCCATCTCCAAGGCATCTCTCGATGCCAAGAAGAACATGTTCCACGTGCCGGTGACCGAGCAGGGCACCATCCCGCACGAGGTTCTCGGCCACTTTGGTGCCGGCCGCATCATCATCAAGCCCGCTGTCGAGGGTACCGGCGTTATCGCCGGCGGCGCTGTGCGTCCCCTCTTTGAGCTTGCTGGCATCAAGAACGTCCTGTCCAAGTCCCTCGGTACCGACAACGGCCTCAACATCATCAAGGCTGCCGTCGAGGGCCTCAAGGAGCTCTCCAGCCCTGAGGACGTCGCGGCTCGCCGTGGCCTGACGGTCTCCGAGATGTTCGTCGGTAAGGAGAACTAAGCATGGCTGACACCATCAAGATCAAGCAGGTCCGCAGCACCAACGGTTGCAAGCAGGACCAGGTCCGTACTGTCCGTGCCCTCGGTCTCCACAGGATCCGCGAGGTTCGCGAGATTGCTGACAACGAGTCCGTCCGCGGCATGATCTTCAAGGTCAAGCACCTTGTCGAGATTGTAGAGGAGTAGCAAATGCAGCTTCACGATCTTACTCCCGCGCCCGGTTCCACCAAGAACCGCAAGCGCGTCGGCCGTGGCAATTCTTCGGGTCACGGCACCACTTCTGGCCGCGGCCAGAAGGGCCAGGGTTCCCGCTCTGGCGGCACCAAGGGTGCCGGCTTCGAGGGTGGCCAGACTCCGCTGGCTATGCGCCTGCCCAAGCTTCCGGGCTTCCGCAACCCCCGTCGTATCGAGTACACCGCCGTTAACGTTGAGCGTCTCGAGCGTAAGTTCGAGGACGGCGCTGTGATCGACGGTGCCGCTCTTAAGGCCGCTCGCATCACCAAGAGCGAGTTCGAGCCCGTCAAGGTGCTCGGCAATGGTGAGCTCACCAAGAAGTTCACGGTCAAGGTCGACAAGGTCAGCGCTTCTGCGCAGGCCAAGATCGAGGCCGCCGGCGGAAAGGTCGAGCTGCCGTGCTAAATGGTCTTAAGAATGCTTTCCGCATCAAAGAATTGCGCGAAAAGATTCTTTTTACCATAGCTATGCTCGTCGTGTACCGCATTGGTGCGCACGTTCCTGTGCCCGGCATTCCCTTCCAGGGGATGCTGGGCCTTTTCTCGACCGATAACAATTCGGTCGCCGCAGGTGCTATGGCCCTCCTGAATCTTTTCTCTGGCGGCGCGTTGAGCTATGTGTCGGTGTTTTCGCTGGGCATCATGCCTTACATCACCAGCTCGATCATCCTCCAGATGCTCCAGGCCGTCGTGCCTTCCCTGCATGAGCTTGCCCGCGAGGGCGAGGTCGGTCAGACCAAGATTACGCAGTATTCGCGTTACCTCACCTTGGCTCTGGCAATCCTCAACTCCGTGGGTTACCTCTTCCTCTTTAAGAGCTTCGGCATCAGCTTCAATGGCGCCGGCGCTCCCGAGATCATCTTCGACCTCATGATTGTCGGTACGCTCACCGCGGGCGCCATGCTGATCATGTGGATTGGTGAGCTCATCACCCAGCGCGGTATCGGCAATGGCATGTCGCTGATCATCTTTGCGAACATCATGGCCGGTCTGCCGCAGGCTATCTTCTCCAGCACTGAGGGCAATGCCGGTGGCATCATCACCATGGTGATCATCTGCGCCATCATTCTGCTGGTTATCCCGCTGATTGTTTTCCTTGAGCGCGGCCAGCGCCGCATCCCGGTCTCCTACGCCAAGCGCGTCGTGGGCCGTCGCATGATGGGTGGCCAGACCACCTACCTGCCCATCAAGGTCAACACCGCGGGTGTCGTGCCGATCATCTTCGCTTCGGCGCTGCTGTACTTCCCGGCTCAGATTGCCGTGTTCTTCCCCGGCATCGGCTGGATTCAGGCAGTTGCCTCCGCGCTTTCGACCGGTTGGCTCAACTGGGTGCTTAACGTTGTCCTCATCGTGTTCTTCGCGTACTTCTACACCTCCATGGTGTTCAACCCCGATGACACGGCCGATAACCTTAAGAAGCAGGGCGGCTTTATTCCGGGCGTCCGTCCGGGTAGGGCTACCGCGGCCTACATCAAGAACGCGCTTAACAAGATCACGCTTCCCAGCGCTGTCTTTTTGGCGCTCATCGCCATCGTGCCTTCGATCATCTTCTCCTTCACGGGTAACCATCTGATCCAGGCATTTGGCGGCACGTCCATCCTCATCATGGTCGGCGTCGTGCTCGACACGGTCGATAAGCTCGAAGGCCAGATCAAGATGTATGATTACGATGGATTCTTTAAATAGGCTAGAGGAGGATTGCTCATGAACCTCGTATTGCTCGGAGCTCCGGGTGCCGGTAAGGGCACCGTCGCACAGGAGCTCGTCGCCGAGTTTGGCGTCGCCCATATTTCCACGGGCGACCTGCTGCGTGCTGCCGTCAAGGGTGGCACCGAGCTTGGTATTCAGGCTAAGAAGTACATGGACGCTGGCGAGCTCGTTCCCGACCAGCTCGTGATCGACCTTGTCAAGGAGCGCCTTGCCGCCGATGACGCCCAGCAGGGCTTCATCCTCGACGGCTTCCCGCGCAACACCGCCCAGGCTGTGACGCTCGATTCCGAGCTTTCCGCCATGGGTCGCGAGATCGACTGTGCCCTTCTGGTCGATGTGGCCCCCGAGGTCATTATCGATCGTCTGTCTTCGCGTCGCACCTGCCGCGCCTGCGGTTACACCGGCACCGCTGCCGATGCCACCTGCCCCAAGTGCGCAGGCGAGATGTATCAGCGCGACGACGACAAGCCCGAGACCATCAAGAACCGTCTCGACGTCTACGAGAAGTCCACGAGCCCGCTCGTCGACTACTATCGTGGCCAGGGTCTGCTCAAGTCGGTCAACGGTGACCAGGCTCGCGAGACCGTGTACGGGGATGTCAAAGAGGCTCTCGGTCTATGATCAAGATTAAGTCTGCAACGCAAATCGAGCAGATGAAGAAGGCAGGAGCGCTATCTAAGATGGCGCTCCGCCACGTTGGAGCCATGGTGCGTCCCGGCGTTTCGACTTTTGAGCTCGATCAGCTCGCGGAGCAGATTATCCGCATGCATGGCTGCACCCCGGCCTTTAAGGGTTACGGCGGGTTCCCGGGGACCATTTGCGCATCGATCAACGATGCCGTGGTCCACGGTATTCCCAACCCCGACATGATCCTGCGCGATGGCGATATCATCTCCATCGATACGGGAGCCGTTGTCGACGGTTGGGTCGGCGATAACGCTTGGACGTTTTTCGTCGGCACCCCCTCGCCCGAAGCCAAGGCTTTGTGCGAGGTCACGCGTGATTGCCTTAAGGCTGCCATCGAGCAGGCTGTTCCCGGTAACCATATCGGGGACGTCGGTTATGCCGTTCAGTCCCTCGCCGAGTCTCACGGTTACGGCGTGCTTCGTGATTATGTGGGCCATGGCATTGGCCGCGTGATGCACGAGGACCCCAACGTTCCTAACTATGGAAAGAAGGGGAGGGGCGTTCGCCTCCAGGCCGGCATGGTCATTGCCATCGAGCCGATGGTCACGATGGGTTCCAACCATGTGAGCACGGGCTCCGACGGTTGGATTGTTACGACCAACGACCACCTGCCCGCCGCGCACTACGAGAACACCGTCGCCATTACCAATGACGGTCCGGTGATTCTCACCACGGATGCCCAAGGTGCTTGGTGTTCGCTCCAAGGCGGAGAAATGTAAAAGTCGCCGCCCCCTGATGCCCAACCTCGCCTTTCAATTTCGAAGGCATGACCCCAAGGTCTATGCCTTCTCATTTCAAGGCGATCTTGGGCATCAGGGAACGGCTTTGTTTTACATTTCAAATGTAACAAGTTCCACTTAGTTGTGGAGCCATTACGAAGTTATTACGATGCGTGCATACGTGTTGTAGAATAGTTAATCGCTGTCGTTTTCTAGAGAAAGATGATTGCTTGTGAAGAAGGAAGACGCAATTGAGCTCGAGGGTACGGTAAAGGAACCGCTGCCCAACGCCATGTTTAAGGTCGAGCTCGAGAACGGTCATTCGGTTCTGTGCAACATTTCTGGCAAGATCCGAATGAATTACATCCGTATTCTCCCCGGTGACAGGGTTGTCGTGGAGCTTTCCCCGTACGACCTGACCCGCGGCCGCATCACCTATCGCTACAAATAGCGGCACGCATACACGCACTCCATTTCCGACTGCAGGCTTAGCTCAACCTACGGTCGGATTGTGTGTGAAGACCAGCCATAGTTTTAAACGCCTGCGGCTGGGCGAGTAGATAGTAGGGAAGTAGTTTGAGCGCTACCGAAAGGAAGAACGATGAAGGTACGTCCTTCGGTCAAGAAGATGTGCGATAAGTGCAAAATCATTAGGCGCCATGGCAAGGTCCTCGTCATTTGCGAGAACCCCCGTCATAAGCAGCGTCAGGGTTAAGAGAGGAGACTACGTTGGCCCGTATTAATGGTGTCGACCTCCCGCGTGAGAAGCGCGTTGAGATCGGTCTGACCTACATTTACGGCATCGGCCGCACCACTGCGACGAAGATTTGCGTCGAGTGCAACGTTAACGTGGATACGCGCGTTAAGGACCTCACCGAGGATGAGGTTAACGCCATCCGCGATTATATCGATAAGAACCAGATCATGGTTGAGGGCGACCTCCGCCGTGAGCGCAACCAGAACGTCAAGCGCCTTATGGACATCGGCTGCAACCGCGGCCTTCGTCACCGCAAGGGCCTCCCGGTCCGCGGCCAGCGCACCCACACTAACGCTCGTACCCGCAAGGGCCCGAAGCGTCAGATCGGTGCTAAGAAGAAGAAATAAGGAGCGCTAGATAGATGGCTACTGCTAAGAAGAACGTTCGCGCTGCCCGTCTGAAGCGCGCGGACCGTAAGAACATTTCCGTGGGCCAGGCTCACATTCGTTCTACGTTCAACAACACGATCGTTTCGATCACCGATCCCCAGGGCAACGTCATTTCCTGGAAGTCGGCTGGCCAGGTGGGCTTCAAGGGCTCCCGTAAGTCCACGCCGTTCGCTGCCCAGATGGCTGCCGAGGCTGCTGCCAAGCAGGCCATGGAGCACGGTATGAAGAAGGTTTCCGTCTTCGTCAAGGGCCCCGGCTCCGGTCGTGAGACCGCCATCCGCTCCCTCCAGGCTGCTGGCCTCGAGGTCTCGAGCATCCAGGACAAGACCCCCATTCCGCACAACGGCTGCCGCCCCAAGAAGCGTCGCCGCGTGTAACTGAAAGGATCGTATCAATATGGCAATCGACAGGACTCCTGTTCTTAAGCGCTGCCGTCAGCTCGGGATCGATCCCGCTGAGCTCGGTTACAGCAGCAAGAAGGAATCTATCCGTCAGCCCAAGCGCCGTCGCAAGGAATCTGAGTACGGCATGCAGCTGCGCGAGAAGCAGAAGGTCAAGTTCATCTATGGCGTTCTGGAGAAGCAGTTCCACGGCTACTTCAACAAGGCCCGCAAGATGAACGGCGTCACCGGTGAGAACCTCATGATCATCCTTGAGTCTCGCCTCGACAACGTCGTCTTCCGTCTTGGCTTCGCCCGCACCCGCAAAGAGGCTCGTCAGTCCGTCCGTCATGGTCACTTCACCGTGAACGGCAAGCGCGTGGACATCCCGTCCTACCGCGTCAAGGCCGGCGACGTCGTCGCTGTCGGCGAGAAGTTCCGTGACCTCCTCCCCATCAAGGAGGCCCTGATTTCCTCCGAGCGCTTTGAGGTTCCTGGCTGGCTCGAGGTCGATATCGAGAAGCTGTCTGGTAACGTGCTCGCTCTGCCGACGCGTGAGCAGATCAGCGGTGATATCAACGAGCAGCTCATCGTCGAGCTCTACTCTAAGTAGTCCATCCGGGCTGCTGAGGCTGGAGGTAATACATGTCAGAATTCATTAGGCCTCAGGTTCAGGTCGAAGAGATCAACGAGACGTCTGCTCGTGTCTCCGTCGAGCCGCTCGAGCGTGGCTACGGCGATACGCTGGGTAACTCCCTTCGTCGCGTTCTTCTGTCCTCGCTCGAGGGTGCCGCCGTCGAGGCTATTCAGATCGATGGCGCGCAGCACGAGTTCATGACCATCCCTAACATGGTCGAGGATGTCACCGACATCGTCCTGAATGTCAAGGGTCTTGTCTTCAGGGCTCTCGGCACGACCGACGAGGCGACCGCCACCATTTCGGTTGACGGCCCCTGCGAGGTCACCGGTGCGGACTTCTTTATTCCGTCCGAGTTTGAGCTGGTCAACCCCGAGCAGCACATCGCTACGCTCACCGAGGGTGGCCATCTCACCATGAGCATGCGCATCGGCTATGGCCGCGGCTATGTTTCTGGCGAGGCCAACAAACGCGACAACGATCCCATCGGTGTGATCCACGTCGACTCGCTGTACTCGCCGGTTTCCCGTTGCGCCAAGCTCGTTGAGGCTTGCCGTGTCGGTCAGCACACCGACTACGACCGCCTTGTCCTCGAGATCGAGACCAACGGCTCCATCGCCCCGCGCGACGCCGTGGTCCAGGCTGCCAATATCATTAACCAGCATATGGCTGCCTTTATGAACCTTGCCGAGACCCCCGAGGTCGAGGAGGAGGCTTCGATCTTCGCTCCCGAGGTCACCAACGACAACGCTGAGCTGGACAAGCAGATCGAGGATCTGGACCTTTCCGTCCGTTCTTACAACTGCCTTAAGCGCGCCAGCATTCACTCGGTCCGTCAGCTCGTTGAGTTCTCGGAGAACGATCTGCTCAACATCCGTAACTTCGGTGTTAAGTCGATCGAGGAAGTGAAGGACAAGCTTGAGTCCATGGGCCTGAGCCTGAAGGCTTAATGCTTCGCATATTTGAGGAGAAACTAGACCATGCGTCATAACGTTAAGAAGGGCCTGAAGCTCGGCACCGATGCGAGCCACACCAAGGCCATGAAGAAGAGCCTTGCTAAGGCCCTCTTCGAGAACGACCGCATCAAGACCACCGAGACCCGCGCTAAGGCGCTGCGTTCGGTCGTCGATCCGATCATCACCTGGGCCAAGAAGGGCGACCTGCACTCTCGTCGTCTGGCTATCGCCAAGCTCGGCGATAAGCAGCTCGTTGCCGAGATCTTCGACAAGGCTGCTCAGGGCATGTGGCAGGACCGCAACGGCGGTTACACCCGCATCATGAAGCTCGGTAACCGCAAGGGCGACAACGCTCCCATCGTTATCATGGAGCTCGTCACCGAGCCTTGCACGCCTAAGGCTAAGAAGGCTGCTCCGGCCCCCAAGAAGGCCGCTGCTCCCAAGAAGGTCGAGGCTGCCGAGGAGGCTCCTGCTGAGGAGACCGCTGAGTAGACAATCCGTCTGCATAGGCTATATTCGAGGGGTACGTTCGCGTACCCCTCTTTTTTTGTCGCGATACCGTTGCTTGTTTGTTGGGAGCGCCCATGACTGCGCCGTCTGATTTCAATTCGATTTCCGAGCTTGACGCCACGCTCGTATTTCGCGTGGCCTATGATGGCTCGTCGTATAGCGGATTTGCCGAGCAGCCGGGACAGACGACGGTTGCGGGTGAGCTACGTCGAGCTATTGAGACGCTCCTGCGCCGTCCGATCGACCTGACGTGTGCGGGACGTACCGATGCCGGCGTGCATGCGGTGGCACAGTTTATCAGCGTGCCCGTAACGGACGCTGAGTTGGCTTTGACGCGCCGTAGGTGGCTGAGGGCTATGGATGCCCTCCTGCTCAAAGATATCGCCATAAACGAGGTCTACAAGGCCCGTAAAGGCTTTTCTGCACGCTTTGATGCGCGTTCCCGTACGTATACGTACCGTATTGCCGATCGCGACGCGCGCCCTGTGCTTTCGCGCGGTGCGGTG
Organism: uncultured Collinsella sp.; assembly: GCA_902496335.1. Classification (GTDB taxonomy): domain Bacteria; phylum Actinomycetota; class Coriobacteriia; order Coriobacteriales; family Coriobacteriaceae; genus Collinsella. Next base: position 19,086 of record CABVAO010000012.1, on the reverse strand, counting down.
TGGTGGCATCGCTACCCATTGGATGTTGAGGCGATGTCTGCGGCCTGTCCCGCGCTGCTGGGCGAGCAGGACTTCAAGAGCTTTTGCAAGGTGGCGTCTGCCGTGGGCAAGCCCACGCACCGCTGCGTGATGCGTGCCGAGTTTGGCCATGAGATTGCGTTTGGCGAGGACATCCTGACGTTTACCATCGAGGGCAATGCGTTCCTGCATTCGATGGTCCGTACGATCGTGGGCACGCTTGTCGAGATTGGCATGCATCGCCGTGAACCCGAGTGGATGCGTGAGGTCATCGATGCTTGCGACCGTACCGCTGCGGGCCCCACGGCTCCTGCCTGCGGCCTTACGTTTATGGGCGTGGATTACGATCCCGCCGAGCTTGTCGTGCTCGACTAGGGGAGGGCTCGGCGCGTCGTGCGTCGGCACCTGTCATCTGTGGGCTGCGCGTGTGCAACATCTGTTCTTGGCGTGCAATACAACCGGTGTCTCATTGCTTTTATTGCCGGGGTGTACCATGAACGACAGTTTGATTCACTGCTGTCGAGAGGACGGATAACTTGGTTCGACGTGGCTCGCATCCGCGACTTTCGGTGATCCTTGTGGTAGAAGGTTCGCCCAGCTATGCGATGCGTGCGCTCGAGAGTATCCAGAACCAAGACCTCTACGATTTGCAGATTGTCGTTGTCTGCCGCGATGCTGCGCCCGGTGTGCGCCATTCGCTTCAAGTTGCTGCCGACAGGGACATCCATATTGATTTGATTGACGTCGAGGACGCGAAGCGCGGCGCTTGTCTTCGTGCCGGTTTTGCTGCCTCGCGCGGCTCTCAAATCATCGCTATGAACGCCGATGAGTGGTTTGCTCCGCAGTCCCTTTCCAAGATGGTCAATATCGCGTGCGATACTACGGCAGACATAGTGCTCCCCACGGTGTCGCTCGACCGCTATGATGCACATCGAGAGCGCCATTCGCGCGTCTTGGATGCTGCTCATATTTCCATTGATAGCAAATCTTCGATGGTGGCCGGGCTGCCTCAGTTGATTTTAGGCGGCCTAGTCGTTCAGACCTCTGGTGTGATGTACAGCCGCTCGCTGTTTGAGGCATGCCTTTTGTGCGACAAGGTGTTTCGCACAGTTGGGTTTATGGCATGCGCGCTTTCGCAGACACGATGCGTGTCCGGCTGCGGCGATGCTTGTTTCCACACGGCGGCACCTAAACTTACAGATGCCTTTGATCCCACCATGTATGCCAAGGTATCCGATGACACTCGAGCGCTCGACGAGCTTGCGGACTCACTCTCGGAAGCAGACAGCGGTGGTCGGCTCAAGTTGGCAAGCCAAAAGTTCTACTTTGCCGGACTGGTCGCCTGCATCGAGAATTTGTGTCTGAGCCCGCATGGGGTGTCGTCAATCGAGCGTTCCGCCCGCATGCGTGATATGCTCGATGCGCCTCGAACCCGTCAGATGGTCGCCGCGCTCAAGGATAACCATCGGGGGCTCGGTCTGTTGTTTGGGCCGATCGCCAGCGCCAAGCCCGCGCGCTGCGTGATGTGTACGCATCTGGCAGCTTTTCTTAACCGGACGGGCGCAAAAACCGCCTAAACGGCTCATTTCGAAACAAACTTGCATAGAATTGTTTCGAAATGCGTTCTTATACACAAAAGCCTTCAAATAGCGTTAAACTATTCAATCACTGATTGATTGTCTCCGCCATCTTTTGGAGAGAGGGTTTGTATGGCTAAAAAACGCAATGGGCGCCAGGATGCCATTAGAGATATTGTGCGCAATAAGGACGTCCGCACGCAGCGCGTGCTGGTCGATGAGCTCCGCGCTATGGGCTTTGATTGCACGCAGGCGACTGTCTCTCGCGATATTGCCGACATGGGGCTGCGTAAGCTCCCTGAGGGCATCTATGTTCTGGCAGAGGACCTGCACCTGCAGCGTATGGTTTCCGAGCTTGTAACGGGCGTTCTGCGTACCGATAATCTGGTTATGATCAAGGCTCAGCCTGGCACGGCTTCCGGCATCGCCGCCGCCGTTGATGCGGCAGAGTTGCCCGATGTGCTTGGCTCGCTTGCCGGCAACGATACGATTTTGGTTATTGCCCAGACGGCCGAGGACGGCGAGCGTCTTGAGGCGCTGATCAATAAGCTGAGCAATTCTCGCAAGTAGGCGTGCGGGTCGTGCGCTCGGCACTGTGCGCGTGACATGGTGGCTTGTAAGGGGTATCGACGTTGGTCGGTACCCCCCCCTTTGTTTGCCGGTATAAAGACCGTCCACCAGGTCACTTTAAATTAAAAGGCCCCCGAGCACTTTAATAAGCTGCTCGGGGGCCTTGTTGCTAATGGCCGGATGAATTTCTAGCCGACCGTATCGTCAGGCGTGGGCGAGGGGTCGGGAGTGGGCGTAGGCGTGGGCGTAGGCGTGCCGCCATCGCCGCCGGTCGAACCACCAGTGGAGCCGCCCGTCGAGCCACCGGTCGTTCCGGTGCCGCCGGTGGTGTCGCCGCCCGTGGTCTCGGTCGTCGTGGTCGTCGTGGTAGTCGTTGTGGTGGTTTCCTCTTCGTCCTCGTTCTCGTCCTTGTCGTCGTTCTCCGTCTTCTTGGTGTTGTTGGTGCCGTAGAACTTCCAGACGCTGTTGTTCTTGTAGGTGGGCGCCGTTCCGGTCGCAAACTCCTCGCGCTCGGTGCCGGTCAGAACGGTGTTCATAAACCGCTTAAAGACAGGCAGGTTGGTGCTGTCGCCCAGCAGGTCCGTGCCGTATTTTTGGATGGGGATCTCACCTGCGGAATAGCCGGTCCACAGGGCGCACGCCAGCTGCGGGGTATAGCCGCAGAACCACAGGTTGGTGGTGTTGTCGGTGGTGCCCGTTTTGCCGGCATAGGGCTGGTTGACGCTCAGGGCGCCAGCAGCACCTGTACCGCTGCCCTGCATGACGCCGGACAGAACATCGGTGACCGCGGCGGCCTCGCCCTCGGTAAGCACCTGTGAGGGATTGTCCGTGTGCTGGTACAGCACCGAACCGGTACGAGAGTCAATCTCGGTGATGGCGATCGGCTGACGATAGTAGCCGCCGTTGGCAAACGTCGCGTAGGCGGCGGCCATCTCGAGCGGCGAGATCGAGCCAGTGCCGAGCGTCATGACGGGAACGTCCTCGATGTTGTCCTTGGCGGGATCGATGCCGAGCTTTTTGACGAGCGAGATGATCTTGCTGTTGCCGACGGCTTCCGCCACCTGGATGTAGCCGGTGTTGGAGGAGTATGCCGTCGCCTGCTTAAGCGTGATGTTGCCATAGCTATGGTTGGCGTAGTTTTGGACCTCGGTCGTGGTGCCCTTGGCCTTGAGCGGCGAGTTGCAGTTGAGGGTGACGTTGGGGTTCATGCCGTTTTGGATGGCAGTTGCCAGCGTAAAGGCCTTGAAGGTGGAGCCGACGGGACGCTTGGCCGTGGCATGGTTTACGTGGTTCTCGTCGGCGTTGTAGTCGTAGCCGCCCACCATGCACTTGATGTAGCCGGTCTTGGGATCGACGACGACCATGCCCATGTCCAGGCCGTCGAGCGAGAGCGTGTCGAGCTGCTCGCGAACGGCATTCTCTGCCACCTGCTGCATCGTGGGGTCGATGGTGGTCTTGACGGTCAGGCCGCCCTTAAAGAGCACGTCGGTCGAGAACTCCTGCTCCAGCAGCTGCTTGACATAGGCGACAAAGTAGGGCTGCGAGTATACGTCGACGCCACTGCCCGAGATTTCGGTCACGTTGAGGGTGATGGGCTCGGCCTGTGCGGCATCGTGTTCCTCCTGCGTAATGTGGCCCAGGCGCAACATGTTGTCGAGGACCTTGTTGCGGCGAGACAGTGCCAGATCGGGATTGACCGTGGGGTCGTACTGCGAAGGCGAGTTGGGAAGGCCGATCAACAGTGCGGCTTCGCTCAGGGTGAGGTCGGCGGCGCTCTTGGACAGGTAGGTCTCGGCTGCGGCCTCGATGCCGTAGGCGCCGTGGCCGTAATAGATGGTGTTGAGGTACATCATGAGGATCTCGTCTTTGGAGTACATGTCCTCCATCTTTACGGCGATGTAGGCCTCGCGCACCTTACGCTCGATGGTCGAATCGAACTGCTCCTCCTGCAGGATGGTGTTGCGCACCAGCTGCTGGGTGATAGTCGAGGCGCCTTCGTGCCCGCCGCCGAGGGTTGCCACCGCAGCACGCGCGATACCCCACAGGTCGATACCGCCGTGCTCGTAGAAGCGCTCGTCCTCGACGTCAACGGTGCCCTGCAGCACGTAGGGGGAGACCTCGTCCTTGGTGATGGACTTGCGGTTTTGCGTGTAGAAGCTTGCGATCTTGTTGCCGTTGCAGTCGACGATCTCGGTGGGCTCGCTCACCAGATACGCGTTGGCGTCGGTGTAGTCGGGCAGATCGGACAGCCAACGGTTGACGTTGCCGACCATGCCGATGCCAAACGCCACGCCCGCGATAAGCAAAAAGCCCAAAAACGAGAGCAGGATTATGGGCAGAGCATGCGTCTTTGAACGGCTGCGTCCCTGTCGTTGGCGAGGACCCATATATTGACCTCCAGGTATGTCGTGCCGGACGGTGAATGTGTCGTCGGGGCAGGATGGACATAAGTTATTACACGATAAACCAAACGGGGCGCGCGAGGCCTCGTGTATGCTGGAAGACGGCATTTTTCAGAGTGAATGCATACCTTGGTAAGGAGTTTGCCGATGGCGATTCGGACGATAGGGCCGAGCGGACAATACGAGACTGGATTGGATGCTGCCGGTGCGGCGCTGCCCGAGCTGCTGGCGCCGGCGGGCGGGCTCGACCAGATGCTTGCGGCCATCGCCGCGGGTGCCGATGCCATCTATGCGGGGTTGGGCGGCTTTAACGCCCGCGTGAGCGCCCATGGCTTTACGGATGACGAGTTTGCGCGCGGTTGTGCCGTGGCGCATGCCCATGGCGTGCGTGTGTACGTGACGCTCAACGTGTTCGTGTTTGACGATGAGTTGTCCGACGCGGTGGCGCTGGGAGCTCATGCACTGGAGCTGGGCGCCGATGCTCTGATTGTCGCCGATGCCGGGCTGGCCTGCGCGCTGCGCGCGGTGATTCCCGGGGTCGAGATTCACCTGTCCACGCAGGCGGGCGTTCATAGCGAAGGCGCCGTGCGGCTTGCCGCCGATGAGCTGGGGGTCGAGCGCGTGACGACGGCACGCGAGCTGACGGTCGACGAGATTGCGGCGCTATGTGCCACGGGCGTGCCCATCGAGGTATTCTGCCACGGTGCGATTTGCATCGGCTATTCGGGGGCGTGCGAGTTCTCGGCCCTGCGGCGTGGGCGCTCGGCGATGCGCGGCGACTGCACGCAGCCGTGCCGTCTGGCGTACGACCTGGTGGACGAGGCGGGGCAGAGCGTTGTCGCCGTCGAAGGGGATCGCCTGTTGTGCCCGCGCGACTATCTGGGTATTGCGCATCTGCCCGAGCTTGTAGATGCCGGCGTGGCGTCGCTCAAGATCGAGGGGCGCATGAAGAACCCCGATTACGTATTCAACGTGGTGCGGGTGTGGCGCCGGGCACTCGATATGCTGTGCGACGGCGCGTGGGATCCCGGTGCCGTGGAAGAGCTTGAGCGCGAGCTGGGAAGGTCGTTTAACCGTGGGTTTACCGATGCGTACCTGCGAGGGCGTTCGGGTGCCGAACTGATGAGCTTTGAGCGCGCAATTAACCAGGGCGTGCGTGTGGGGCGTTTGGTCGCTGTGGGCCACGAAGAGGTGACCGTTGAGCTCGACGCCGCCGTGGCGGCGGGTGACACGCTCGAGATTCGGTTCTATCCGGGTGTCGACGCGCGTCCCGATGTGCCCAAGCGCTGGCCGCAGGTGCCCTGCCCGGTGGATGCCGCAGCGGGGGAGCGCGTCGTCGTGCATTGCAAGCGTAAGGTGGACACGGGCTGCGAGGTGTACCTGATTCGCAGCGCCGGCGTGTTGGATCAGACGGCGGCGGTGTTGGAGCGCATGCGGGCCGAGGCGGATGCGATTGCGCCCGTTGCGCGTGCCGTTGAGGTGCTGCCCTTTGAGGGCGTTGCGGTGGATGGCGGTGCGTCCACGGAGTTGGTGGAGTGCGCGGTTCCCACTCGCATGGTTTTTGCTTGGCAGCTGATGGATGCCGACCCGCGCGGAGAACTTGATTTGTCCGACGCCGTTGTGGTGCTTGACGAGGTGTGCCGCACGGGTGACGCTGACTGGACCCGCTCACTGATACAGCGTGCCGGGCGCGTCGTCTGCCGCAACCTGGGACAGGTGGTGATCGCTCGCGAGCTGGGCGTGACGTTTGACGTGGCGGCGCCGGTGTTCTGCGCGAATCGGGCCACGCTTACCTGGCTGCGCGGACTCGGTGCGGGGCGGGTGTGCTTGCCGGCGGAGTTGCTCGGCAATGATGCGGAGCGTATTGCCGAACTGGCCGCTGAACCCGGCGTCTTGGGTCCGGTCGACGCCGACCGTCCCGAGCTTATGGTGTGCGAGCACTGCCTGCTGACCGCCGAGGGCGTCTGCGCCACCGATGCGACGGGACAGGTTCGTTGCCGCGACTGCTTGCGTCGTCGGCAGGTACGCTATCTGGTCGAGCGTGACGGTACACGTCTGCCAGTTGCCATTGACGCATGCGGCAGGACGAGGATTTTCCTGTCGTAGGTGCTGCGTCGCGTCAGTTTGTTATCATAAGAGAGTTTATGGACTTCCAGCACCGCCGTTTTCGGCGAGGGTGCTATAGCAAAAGGAGGATACCCAATGCTGTCTGTTGACGAGCAAATGCGTATCATCACCTCGGGCGCCGCGCAGATCGTTCCCGAGGCCGACCTTCGCAAGAAGCTTGAGAAGGGCGAGCCCCTCAACATCAAGCTCGGCGTCGACCCCACCAGCCCCGACCTGCACCTGGGCCACGCCGTGCCGCTGCGCAAGATGCGTCAGTTCCAGGACCTGGGCCACAACGTCACCCTCATCATCGGCAACGGTACCGCGTTGATTGGCGACCCTTCGGGCAAGAATTCCACCCGTCCGCAGCTTTCGCAGGAGCAGATCGAGGCCAATGCCGAGACCTACGTGAGCCAGGCCATGAAGATCCTGGATCCCGAGAAGACCACCATCGTGCACAACGGTGACTGGATCCTTTCGATGGATCTGGCCGGTCTGCTGCAGGTGTGCTCCAAGTTCACCGTCGCCCGCATCCTCGAGCGCGACGACTTTACCAAGCGCTACCAGTCTCAGACGCCGATCGCCCTGCATGAGTTCCTGTATCCCGTGATGCAGGCTTTCGACTCCGTGCAGATCAAGGCCGACGTCGAGATGGGCGGCACCGATCAGCTCTTCAACCTGCTCGCTGGCCGTGAGCTCATGGAGAAGATGGGCATGGAGCCGCAGATCGCGCTCACCATGCCGCTGCTCGAGGGCACCGATGGCGTGCGCAAGATGTCCAAGTCCTATGGCAACTACATCGGCCTGACCGACGCTCCCAAGGATATGTTCGGCAAGACCATGTCCATCCCCGACGAGATGATCGGCAAGTACTATCGTCTGGCCAGCTCGCTCACCCCGGCCGAGGTCGACAAGATCGACGCCGCCCTGGCCGATGGTTCTGCCGACCCCTACGAGCTCAAGCGCGCTCTGGGCCGCGACCTGTGCGACACCTACCACGGCGCCGGCGCCGGAGACGAGGCTCAGGCCGAGTTCGACCGCGTGTTCAAGGAGGGCCAGCTTGCCGACTTCCCCGAGAAGCATGTCGAGCTGACCGTCAACGACGAGGGCCAGATCTACCTCGCCGGCCTGCTCAAGGACTTGGGCCTTTCGGCGAGCGCCGGCCAGGCTCGTCGCGATATCGACGGCGGTGGCGTCAAGATCAACGGCAAGGCCGTGGCTCCCAAGAGCTACAACATCGATCCCAGCGCCCTCAAGCTGGGCGACACCCTTTCTGTGGGTAAGCGCAAGGGCTTTAAGTTGATTTAGTTCCGCCGTTCTAACGAACGGCGGACCGGCCGACGCTGCGCGGGCCGCATTTGGACAATCTGACGTTTAACTTCAAGGGCGCGACCAGAAGGTCAGCGCCCTTTCGTTTCACGTCACCTTGTCTCAAATGCGGCCCGCTCGCTGTCGTTGCCAAAACATCGGCGTTTTTGTTGTCGGGACGGCAGTTAGTAGTCGTCGAGTAGTCATTGGTGCTCAGCGGCAGTCCCCATTGCGCCAAGCGGCGTGTGCCGTTAAGCGGAGAGGCGTATTGTTGACCCATCGTTTGGGCATACAATGGCTATTGGTTTGCTGCGGTGAAGGCCTGTCCGCTCCGCAGCTTTTTTCTACGGTTAAAGGAGTATGTATGTCCGTTGAGGTCATGAGGTCTGTGATCGATGCTGCCGAGGGGCGCGTGCCCGTCGACACGCTGTTTACCAATGCACAGATCGTCGACGTGTATGGCCAGCGCGTGGCGCCCGGTAGCGTTGCCGTCAAGGACGGTGTGATCGTCGGCGTGCTCTACGATGGTCGCGACGATGCCGCTGGCACCTATGAGGCAACTGAGGTCATCGACTGCCAGGGTCGCTATCTCGCTCCCGGTTTTATTGACGGGCATCTGCATATCGAGTCTTCGAACATCCGTCCCGCCGAGTATGCTCGCATGGCCGCGACGCGCGGTACTACCACCGCCATTGCCGACAGCCACGAGATTGCTAATGTGGCGGGCCTGGACGGCCTGCGCTTTATGATTGAGGACGGCCGCCGCGCACCCATCTCCATCAAATACATGATGCCTTCGTGCGTGCCCGCGCTGCCCGACGAGCAGGCCGGTGCCGTTATTTCTGCTGCCGATATGCAGGCGTTTTTTGCCGAGCATCCAGGCGATGTCTTTGGTCTGGGCGAAATGATGAACCTGCCGGGCGTCTTTATGGCCGACCCCGAGACTTGCGCTCGCATCGATGCTGCCAACCAGACGCCGTCCAAGCAGATTGACGGCCACGCGCCGCTCGTTGCCGGCAAGGACCTCAACGCCTATGCCGCGGCGGGTATTATCGCCGACCACGAGTCGACGATTCCCGAGGAGGCGCTCGATAAACTGTCCCGCGGCATGTATGTGATGCTGCGTGAGGGCACGTGCAGCCACGATCTGGCCAATTTGTCCCCGATGCTGCTGGAGAATCCCGCGCGCGCCCGCCGCTGCTGTTTTGCGACTGACGACCGTGCTCCCTCCGATGCGCTTTCGACCGGTATGATCGACAACGCCTGCCGCGTGGCTATCGAGGCCGGTATTGACCCCGTGGTTGCCATCTCTATGGCGTCCCTTTCCACGGCTGAGGCATTTGGCCTGGACCACGGCTGTCGCGACCCGCATGAGCTCCGTGGCGCGATCGCCCCGGGCAAACGCGCCGACCTGCTGTTGCTCGATGACCTGACGTTTGCCAAGGCTCCGCATCGTGTCTATGCCGCCGGTGCTCTGGTGGCGCAGGACGGTACCTTTGTGGGCGAGATTGCACCCGAGATGGCCGAGGTTGCGGCCCTTGCCGATGAGCTGCGCGCTTCCGTTAAACTGCCGAAGCTATCGCTCGACGTGTTCGACTATGCCTTTAAGCCGGGCGAGGCCGTGATCGACGTGGTGCCGGGCAAGGCCATCACGGGTATGGCTCGCCCCGAGAGTGCCGAGGGCCTGCGCCGCATTATGCTGATCGAGCGCCACGGCCGCGGCGTGTCGCTGCAGGCCGAGGGCGCCGATGGCGACGGCCCCGCTGGCCTGGGCCTGGTCGGCAAGCATATCGGCCGCGGCTGGGTGCGCGGCTTTACCATCACGGGCGGTGCCATCGCCTCGACGATCGGCCACGACTCGCACAACGTGTGCGTGGTGGGCGACAGCGCGGCTGATATGATGGCTGCCGTCGAGGCCGTGGGCCAGGGCGGCCACGTGCTGGTGCGCAACGGCAAGGTCGTGGCGCGTATTCCGCTGGCGCTCGGTGGCCTTATGAGCGAAGGCACGGCCGAGGACGTTGCTGCGCAGCACGACGACTTTATGGTCAAGGCGCGCGCCATGGGTATTGAGCCGCCGCTCGACCCCATCATGGGCATCATCTTCCTGCCCCTGCCGGTCATCCCGACGCTCCGCATCCGCCCCGAGGGCATGTTCGACGTTACAACCTTCACCTACGCCGACTAGTCATCGGGGACGTTCTCAAACGACTAGTCGTTGGGGACACTCTTTGGCGGGCTGCCTGACGTCGCGACCGTGGGGCCTCTGGCGCGCGTGAGCTATTTGCCAGGTCCTTGTAACGTTTACGCCCGCGGAGTCTTATTTGAGCTCCCTTTGGGTACGTTGGAATCGGATACGCGTTTGATTCCAACAAGCCCGAAGGGAGCTTTTCTATGTTTAAACTGATTGCATCCGATATGGACGGCACATTGCTTGACGAAAACGGCCAGGTGCCTCCCGAGACCTACGAACTGATTCTGGCGCTACACGAGCATGGCGTGCATTTCGCTGCATCGTCAGGTCGTCGCTACGATCGCCTGTGCGAGTTCTTTGCGCCCGTTCGCGACAAGATGGACTTTGTCGCCGCTAACGGCGCCCAAGTCTACGCCGACGGTAAGATGGTAGACCGTGAGGTGTATTCCCACCTGGCGATTCGAAGGCTCGCCCAAGCCGTCAGGACGTTTCCCAATCTGCATCTTGCGCTCTTTGACCGAACCAAGTCCTTCCTGCTCGATGACGAGTGCAAGTTCGTGCGTGAGGTCGATAAGGACCTTCCCAATGCCGAGCGCATTTGGGAGCTGCCCGATCCCAGCGTAAATATCATCAAGGCGAGTATCTTTTGCGATGACTGTGCCGTTATGGACAGTGCCTACGTACTGCAGCGCGAGCTTGGCCAGCTCTTTACCTTTGCGCCTTCTGGAAACGCATGGATCGATGCCATGCAGCCCGGTGTGTCGAAAGCCTCGGGAATCGAGCAGCTCATGGAGCACTATGGCGTCGAACGCGACGAGGTCATGGCGTTTGGCGACTCGATGAACGACTACGAGATCATTCGCTTTGTCGGCACGGGCTGCGCGATGGAAAATGCGCGCCCCGCGCTCAAGGCGGTGGCCGATCGCGTGGTGGGTTGTAACCGTGACCACGCCGTCCAACGTGAGCTCCGTCGCGTGCTGGAGAGTTTCTCCTAATCCGGCAGATGGGGACGTTCTTTTTCTGCCGGCAGTGGGGGACAGTCCTTGCAGCTTTTTGCGAAGAGTGTCCCCAGTGACTAGTCGTTTAAGAATGTCCCCAATGATTGATCAATGACTAGGCGAGGGCGGCCATGATGGTGCGGGCGACGCCGTCGTGGTCGTTGTCGTATTCGGTGATGGCGTCGGCGGCCTCGCGATCTTCGGGCTCGGCGTTGATCATGGCCATGCCGTGGCCCGCTGCCTGCAGCATGGGGATGTCGTTGATGTTGTCGCCGAACGCCCAGGCGTCGGCGAGACGCTCGCCCAGGTGCTTGCATAACCACGTGAGGGCCGTCCCCTTGGTGGCGCCCTCACCCATGACCTCGATATTCATGGCGTACGAACGCGTGACCTCAATGCCTCCGAGCGTGTCGAGCTCTGCTGCGATGGCGTCGCGATCGGCCGGGTCGTGCCAGTACATGGCGATGCGCTCGAGCGTCTCGACCTCGTCGATCTTGCTGTCGATATCCATGTCGATCGGTGTTCGTGTGCGCTTGAGCGAAGCCGCGATGTGGGGGTCGCCGCCACAGAACTCATCCAGACGCCCGTATAGCGAGCGGGGGAGGAAGCACTGCCCATCCGCGAAGATATCGAAGGTCACATCGTGGCCGGCGGCAATGCGATGGATGCGGTGGGCAATGCCACGGTCGAGCGGACGGCTCAAGATGCGCGTGGCGCACGAGGCGTCGGTGGGCACATCGTCGTCGAGCTGCCAGACGCTGGCGCCGTTGGCACAGACCGCGTAGTGCACGGCGGGATGGGCGAGAATGGGCTCAAAGATGCCCGACAGCGGACGCCCCGTGCAGGGAACAAACTCGATGCTACGATGTGCGAGCTCGTCGAGCATTGCCCAAGTGGCGTCGCTCATCTGCTTATCGCTCGTTAGCAGCGTTCCGTCCATATCGGAAAACACAATCATTTGATGCAGCCCTTTCTACTGGCAAAAAAGCGTGGCCAAGGGCTTGGGTCCCTGGCCACGCTCGGGTTCTATAACGGTCCGCGTCCTAGCGGTCGGCGAGTGGCTTGTACTCCAGCGGCTCGATCACCGGACGATAGGCGGGGCGGATGATACGGTGCGCGCAGAAGAGCTCTTCCATGCGGTGCGCCGACCAGCCGGCCATGCGGGCGACGGCGAATAGCGGCGTAAAGAGCGTCTCGGGCACGCCGAGCATCTTGTAGATAAAGCCCGTGTACAGGTCGATGTTGGCGCAGATGGGCTTGGTCATGCCGTGGTCGCGCATCACCTGCGGTGCCAGGCGCTCGATGCGCTCGATGAGCGCGAACTCCTCGCCCAAGTCCTTCTTGGCGGCAAGCGTGCGCGCGTAACGGCGGCACACCTCGGCGCGCGGGTCACTGAGCGTATAGACGGCGTGGCCCATACCATAGATGAGGCCCGTGCCGTCGAAAGCCTGCCTGTCGAGGATCTTGCCCAGGTAGGCCGCGACCTCGTCCTCGTCCTCCCAGTTGGAGACATGCGCGCGGATGTCCTCGTGCATAGACACGACCTTGGCATTGGCGCCGCCGTGGCGCGGGCCCTTGAGCGAGCCGATAGCCGCGGCGTAGGCGGAATACGGGTCGGTGGCCGATGAGGACAGCACGCGGCAGGCGAACGTGGAGTTGTTGCCGCCGCCGTGCTCGGCATGCAGCATGAGCATCACGTCGAGCAGCATGGCTTCGTCGCGGGTGAATGCCATGCCGCCGCGCAACACCTGCAGGATGGTCTCGGCGGTGGAGAGGCCGGGTGTGGGGTGCGGTACATGAACCTCGGAGCCGCGGCGCTTGGCGACCGAGGCCATATGCGCGAAGGCGGCGATGCGGGGGAGACGGGCGAGCATGGAGATGGCGACGTCGATTTCGTGCTCGGGTGTAATGGCGTCGGGCTCGGCGTCGAAGGCGTAGAGCAGCAGCACGGCGCGCTGAAGCACATTCATGATGCTCGACGACACCGTGGTCATGGGGAACTCTTTGACGTATTCGTCGCTCAGATGCCTAAAGGCGCCCAAGCGCTCGCAAAAGCCGTCGAGCTCCTCTTTGTTGGGCAGCGAGCCCGTGATAAGCAGATAGGCGACTTCTTCGTAGCCATAGCGATTCTCGGCCTGGGCATTGTTGACCAGATCCTCGATGCTATAGCCGCGCAGCGTGAGCTTGCCCTGGTCGGGCACGACCTTGCCGTCGACCTTGTTGTAGCCGTGCACGTCCGAGATGCGGGTAAGGCCCGCAACCACGCCCGAGCCGTCGGCATTACGCAGGCCGCGCTTGACGTTATGCTCGACGAACAGACCCTCGTCATACGGATTAGTCGGCATGCCGTGGTAGAGGTTTTCGCTTTCGGGCGAAATCTGGCGGCTCGCCTCATAATCCAAGACCAGGCGGCTCAGATGGTCATCGAAGCGGTAGTAGATTTTCTTGGCGTCGTAAGCCATGCGCGCTCCTCTCGGGGCCGTGTGGGGGCGGCGTGCTTGGGTGCAGATGCGCCGGCCTGTTCCCGCACGGCCTGTTCGCTACAGGCGGTACATAAAGTTAAAGACGTCCTCGCGCTGGATGGACACGTTGACGCCCGAAAGCTCGCCTGCCTCGGCCAGGGCCTTCTGCAGCTCGGCGAAGTCGAGCTTGGACTCGGCGGTGTCGGCCAGCATGGTCATGGTGAAGATGTCCTCGATAATGGACTGCGTAATGTCGCGGATGTCGACGTTGGCCTCGCCCAGAACACGGGTGACGCCGGCGACGATACCGGGGCGGTTCTTGCCAAGGACGGTGATGACGATGCGGGAGGACGAGATCTCGGCCATGGGAAACCCTTTCGCGTGATTGCGGCGCGCGCGGGGCGCTCCGCTACGGTACAGTGTTCATCATTGTACCTGTCTGGCGCAAAAAAGACGCGCTCGCTGCGGCGTTACATGCCTGCAACATGAGCGTAAGGGGGAAGGCCGTACGGGGAAGAGCCGTCTGGCGCGTGTCCGGCTCGTGTTGGGTTGATTTCCGATCTCAGCCGAACACATTGAGCGGACAGGCCGTTCCCGCAGTCAGCCGAACGCCTCCGACGGCTGATTCCGAACTGGAAGCGGAGGGCATCCCCGCCCTTCGGTAGGGGATACCGCTCCGCGGCGCATGCCGCGGGCGGCGCCCCTATCGGACCACCGTGACCTCAGTTGGGATGGGCCCAGCACTGCCGCGTACTCGGTGAGCTAGAGCCAACTGTTCGTCTTCACGTCGCGTATGGCGATATTTCGGTCGTCCGGCTCGGTGATGCCGTAGCCGAACGCCTGGAGCGTCTCGATGGACTCCTGGATCCTCTGTTGGAACATGGGACCCGGATCGACCCTCGGCCCGAGGTGCCCGCGCCAAAGGCACGGCGTGGCGCGCAGCATGTTATGGATTTTGGAGATGGGCTCGATGTCGGCGTAGACGTTGAGCGTCGCCATGGCGTCCTTGTGGCCGAGGATCGATTGGAGCGCCTTGATATCGCCGCCTTGGCGGATCCACTGCGTTGCGAACGTGTGGCGAAGGCCGTGGAACGTGATCAGCTCGTCGTTGGTGCCCATGAGGCCGTTGGTCTCCGAGAACGTCTTGAACGCCCTGCGGATATAGCTTGTCGTCGCGAAGGTCGCGCCCGGCTCCGACAGGATGTAGCAGTCCCCGATCTCGACCGCCCCGGTAAGGCCGCGCAAGCGCAGCTTTCCGCAGTCGATCTCGTGGGTCTCCTTCAGGAAGGGGAGTAGGCCGACCGGGTCGATGGGGATACCCCTGGCGTCATGGGTCTTGGTGTCCTTGATGAACGAACCCATTCCCTTCGCGTACGCCACCGAGTGTCTGATCGAGATCAGGCCCGTCTCGAAATCCACATCGCACCACCGAAGGCCGCAGACCTCGCCGATTCGCATCCCCGTGTGCAGGGCGAGTACGACCGCCCTCTAATCCTCGGCGGACCAATCGAGTCCGAACTCCTTTCGGGCATCCTCTTCGCTCATGACTTCGAGAAGGTCTCCGGGTTGGCAACGAAGGGCGAGGCATAGCTGCTCGAGTGTGTTGAAGCGAATGCCGCGAATATGCCCTTTTTTAATACGGGACAGGTTCACGGGCGTGGTTCCAATCCTTTCGGCAAGTTCGTTCGAGGAAATCTTTCGCTCGGCCATGATCTTGTCGAGGCGAACAATTACGGGCATGGCGTTTCCTTACGCAATCTCGTCGGAGTCGAGGTACAGCTCTCGGGCGTACAAGAAGAGCTGGGAAAGCATGAACAGGACGATGCCGAGAACCAGAGAGGTCCAATCGAATGATGAAGCGATCTCTTGGGCGCCGACGGCCCCCTCGCCGCCAAACATCGAAACGGAGGTTTTGAGTGAGCCGGCGTAGAGGCTGGTGGCAGCTTGAACAACGAAGAGAATGCCGAGCACCTTCAAGCATGTCGCAGACCCTTTCTTGAAGGGGTCTCCGCTCTTGATCGTCCACACGAGAACGGCGCTGAGGATGGTCGTAGCGATACCGATGACGGCAGGGACCAATGTCGAGATCGCAAGGGCTGGATACGCGGGGGAGTCTGCAATTACAGGGTTGTCGAGCACTTCGATTGCTGGCTTTAAGGAGAACGCCACTTGTGCGATGGCGGTGGCGCAAAGGGTCGCAGAGGCTATCGCACATGCGATGCGGAAGGAATGAAGCCGGGGAGTGCGATTGTCGGAACTCATAATAACCTCCGAAGAATTTAAAAAACTCAGGTTACTTTTTAACAGTTTATGTTAAATTGACTTTGCCGGCAAGTAATAAGGGCCGAGCATTTTGTTCGGCCCCTCTGTTCCGACTGGATGAGGTTAAGGTTGGCGATGAATATGCTCAAAATCTCGAAGGCGATCTTTAGGTCGCTTCTCTCCTCCAGGTCGCTCTGTGTTGTCGTTGTTGCGTTGATGGTTCTTTGTGCTCTGCCCGTCTTCAGGAGCGCGGCTGGCATCGACGGACGGGTCGAATACCTCGAGTCGGGAATAACCCGTGTTGAGCAGGAATTGTCAGCATCCTATGCGGATGCGCTTGTGAATGCGGGGGAGGACGGTGTCTATACCTCTTCATCAAGCATGCCCGCGCTTCTGTACCCTCTTGCCGCGGGACGTCTTATCTTGGCACCGCTCTCTCCCCTACTTCCGTTTCTGCAGATATCGGATGGAGAGTACACCTATTATGACGGATCGAAGGAGTACTTGCTATGGGTCGCAACGGCCGTTGCCGTCTCGTTCCTTGCCGCGCGTCTTAACAAACGTGAAAAGCTCATCATCCAGGCACCGATGGGCGAGCTGGGTAGACTTGTTGCATCGAGCGTATGGGCGAGTGTTTTTGCAATGCTTGCCGTCCTCGCCATCAATCTTCCAGGGATAATCGCCGCGCTTGTGAAGAATGGCCCGGGCTCGCCGTTCTATCCGATAGGCTACATTCAATATGCGACTCCGGTTATCAAACCGGCTTGGCTGGTGTTCGCGCAGACGGCCATCTTGCAATTCTTGGTGGCAGCGTTCATCTCGCTTGTCGTTCACCTTGCCGTGAAGATTGCCAATAACCCTACGCTTGGAATCGTGTTCGTATGTGCCCTGATGGGGGTGACGATGGTTCCCGGGTATTACGGAAGATCCATCGCTTTACGTGAGTTCGCCCTGTTGAATCCCCTTACGTATGCGAACACTGAGTTGACCGTCGGCGCCTATAGCCCGTACCCGACAACGCAGATAGTGAATCTGCCTGGACTTTGCTTCGAGCGTGGCGCGATTGCCCTCGTATGCGCAATCGGGATCGAGGTGCTGGCAATTAGCCTGCTTTGCGTTGCTGGAAAGAGCGGCTGCGCGTGCCCGATATCCCCGATTTGTCTTGAGAGAGGTTCCTTCACTGCATCGAGAACGGCAACTCGTTCGAGCGCTTGTGCCTCCGCCGTTGCATACGTAAGAACGATGGGGAAACTGCTCCTGCGTTCTCCTACCCTCGCCGTATGCGCGATTGCAATGTCGACGACGATGCTGGCCCCGGCTCTGGTCGAGATGTTTCCTGACGCTGATAACGTTTCCGCTGTTCGGTATAGGGATGGGGAGCTCCGTTCAATAGATCGGTATCTAGAGCAGAACGCTGCGAATATGGACGTCGAGGGCAAAGCGGCCCTGGAAGACATGCGGGATGCTCTTTCGGGTTTCGTGTACGCGCCTATGCCTGCGGAGGGGTTTCGAAGCCTTGCGACGTACGAGCGCGCTCGAGGTGAGCTGGGCGCGGCAGATGCGACTCTCCTGCAATCGATCGGAATCGAGCCGGAGACTCCTTCTCGTGCGGAGGCGCGCGCCCTTCTGCTTGAGTCGATCGCGAGCTTGCCGGACCCCAAGGTTTACGAGTTAAGTACGAAGATGCCCCCATTAATCCTCCTTTCGTATCTCCAGGCAGCGCTTCCCTCCTTATTTTTGCTGTTGCCCGTGGTTGTCACATCGCTCGCGTGCACCCACCTGCAGTGTCGTTCCCTTCTGGTTCTCCAGATCCCCGCAACAGCGCATGTGCGTTTTCTGACGGCTGTTGCGCTGGCTCTCCTGCTTGGCTTGGTGCTGCTTTTGGTGTCGATGGTTCCCGCTGTCGTTGTGTCCGTGATTAAGAACGGTGCGGGTGGATCGGAGTATCCCGTCGCTCTCATTCGGGCGGGAGCTTCGACAACGTCCATGGTGGGGGAGGCGGTGTTGTGCAGTATTCCGTTGCTGGTCATGGCATACGGCGTGATTTCCGTCGTCGCTGCGTTGACAGCAGCGATTAGCCGCAACCCCGTTGTCACCGGAATGGTTTGCGCGGTTCTCTTGGTGTTGGGTTCGTTGAGCGCTCATGTTGAAAGCGTGGGCATGGGCGTCGCGCTGCTGGCTCCATTCGCCTCGTTTGATCCCGCTTCCCAGGTGGGGACGATTGGGTTCCTTGGGCGAGGGACGAACGCGATGCCTTTTGGAGAGGTCGTCGGCGCATCGGGCGCTCTGCTGGTGGTCTTGGGCGCCGTATCTCCGTTGATGGTGCGCCTGAGTGTTCCAAAGATCGAAAGGGGATGATCTCGATGATTGACCTTCAAACGCTGACGATCTCTTATGGAAAGAAGGTGCTCGTAGATTCGGTGAACGCTGAGTTTGCCCCGGGTACGGTCTACGGTCTCGTCGCTCCGAACGGGCATGGAAAGACGACGTTGCTGCGTGCGATGGCAGGTTTGCCGGGTC
This sequence comes from uncultured Collinsella sp., assembly GCA_902496335.1. GTDB lineage: Bacteria > Actinomycetota > Coriobacteriia > Coriobacteriales > Coriobacteriaceae > Collinsella. The sequence goes on along the minus strand of CABVAO010000012.1, from coordinate 672 downwards.
CTCGCGTGGACGGGAGCATCGTTCTGGATGAGGTGCAGGGTACGGGTGCGAGAGAGGCCCGTTCTATGATCTTCTATGCACCTGGTGAGGGGACGCTGCTGTATCCCGGATTGCGTGCGGAAGATCACCTCAAGATGGTTTGCGATATGTGGCCGCATGCTCGCGATATCGAAGAGATAGTGGAACAAACGCAGATAGGCGAGTTCGCGAAGATGAGGATCCGCACTCTGAGCCAGGGCATGAAGCAGCAGCTTACCCTGGCGATTGCGTATGCGACGGGCGCGCGGTACCTTCTATTAGATGAGCCCATGAACGCGCTCGACCCCAGCAGGGTGGACTTGCATTCCGAGATTCTCAGGAAGCTGGCCGATTCTGGTACGTGCATCATCATGTCATCCCACATCTTGGATTCGGTCGATAGGCTGTGCGATGAGATTCTGTTTTTGAAGGATGGGAGGCTCATTAGAAGCATTCCGCAAGATGATGCTGCGCCGAAGTCTCCTGGATCCCATTTCGCAAAGCCTGCCGGACGCGCCGAGGGTGCGCTAAGCACGTATCGGCGACTCTACGAAAAGGGCGGGTAGAAATGCAAGTTAAAAATCTATGTGGCCAATGTGATACCGTTGAACCCGCATATCGATACCGCTCAGCCATTCGCCTCGCCCCCGTCGC
>CABVAO010000011.1 GCA_902496335.1 uncultured Collinsella sp. | reverse complement strand
CGTCGCCAGGAGGAAGAGCTCGACCTTCTCCCTGCTGTACATGCGAACCTCCAGTCCGGACCGCCCCGCGGTCCAACTTTCTGTCCGCACCCCCATTGCTCCGTATTTCACCGCAACTTTTTGGGGTTGAGCAGAGGCTGGAGGAACGCGCACGGTCGGGTGCTGCGCGGTTGCTGGTACGATAGGTACGTCAGCAACTGCCGCCGAGCGGCTCAAATGAAAGGAACCCTGTATGGAGTCCTCCGCCTACCCGATGCTCTTTAGCCCGATCAAGGTCGGTACGACCGAGGTCAAGAACCGCGTCTTTATGCCGCCGGTGTCCACGAACCTGGCCGATCATGGCTATGTGACCGACGACTTGGTCGATCATTACCGTGCCCGCGCCAAGGGCGGCGTGGGCCTCATCATCACCGAGGTCGTGACGGTCGAGCCCACCTATACCTATCTGCCGGGCGACATGTGCTGCTACGACGACACGTTCATCCCCGGCTGGGAAAAGCTCGCCGCGGCCGTCCACGAGTATGGCTGCAAGATCATGCCGCAGCTCTTCCACCCCGCCTACATGGCCTTTAACATTCCGGGCACGCCGCGCCTGATCGCTCCGTCCTTCGTGGGACCGTCCTATGCCCGCGAGGCACCGCGCCCCATCACGGTCGACGAGATTCACGAGCTCACGCATCAGTTTGGCGACGCTGCCGTGCGTATGCAGAAGGCTGGCGTCGACGGCGTCGAAGTCCATGCGGCGCACGCCCACGGTATGCTCGGCGGCTTTTTGACTCCGCTCTACAACAAGCGCACCGATGAGTACGGCGGCTCGCTCGACGCCCGCATGCGCTTCCTGCTCGAGGTCATCGCCGAGATTCGCGAGCGCTGCGGCAAGGACTTTATCATCGACGTCCGCATCTCGGGCGATGAGTACACCGACGGCGGTCTGACCCTCAACGACATGATCTACGTCTCGCGTCGCCTGGAGAAGGCCGGCGTCGACATGATTCATGTCTCGGGCGGCACCACCATCAAGCGCGGCTCTGCGATTCCCGCCGCCGGTACCCAGCAGGCCTCGCACGCCGCCTGCTCGCGCGAGATCAAAAAGCACGTCAACATTCCCGTCGCCACCGTCGGCCGTATCAACGAGGCCTGGATTGCCGAGGAGCTGATCGAGGACGGCGCTGCCGACATTTGCATGATGGGCCGCGCCAATCTGTGCGATGCCGAGTTCTGCAACAAAGCCGCTGCCGGCAACGCCGACGACATCCGCCCCTGCATTGGCTGCCTGCGCTGCCTGAACGGCATTATGTTTGGCAAGCGCATCTCCTGCACCGTCAACCCGGACGTGGAGCGCGACGAGGCCGGCTACGAGCCTGCCGCCGAGGCTAAGAACGTACTGGTTGTGGGCGCTGGTCCTGCGGGCATGGAGGCAGCCTACATTGCCGCCAAGCGCGGTCATAACGTGGTGCTCGTGGACAAACAGGACGAACCGGGCGGCGAGATGCGCATCGCAGCCGTTCCGCCGGCAAAGCAGGAACTCACCCGCGTGATTAAGTATCAGTACCGTCGCCTGGCCGAGGTCGGCGTCACATGCGTCTTTGGTACCGAGCTTTCGGCCGAGGACATTCAGCGCGACTACGCCGGCTACGAGGTCGTCCTGGCCTATGGCGCCGAGCCCATCGCCCCGGCCTTCATGCAGGGATTTAAGCAGGTCATGACGGCTGACGACCTGTTGGGCGGCAAGGCTTTCCCGGGCAAGAAGATTGTCATCGTGGGCGGCGGCACCGTCGGTTGCGAGACGGCCGACTACCTGGCCCCGTTGGTCAACGATCTGTCGCCGGCCAATCGCGACGTCACCGTCATCGAGATGACCAAGACGCTCGCCGCCAACGAGGGTGGCGCCGGTCGCGCGGTGCTCATCACGCGCATGCTCTCCAAGGGCGTCCACGTGCTGACCGAGGCCAAGGTGACCGAGATCACAGAGGACACCATCAGTTACGAAAAGGACGGCGAGGTCCACACCATCACCGGTGCCGATACGCTGGTGCTTGCCATGGGCTATCGTCCCAATACCAAGTTGGCCGACGACCTTGCTGCAGCCGGCGTTACCACCCACGTGTTGGGTGATGCCAACAAGTGCGGCAACATCCGCGACGCCATCGGCGACGGCTACAAGATTGCCTGCGAGCTCTAGTTAATCCCTTGGTGCATGGGGCCTGTCCCCGCGGCGTCAGTCGGTAGATAGCAAAAAGCGGCGGTCGTCCCGTACGTGGGACGACCGCCGCTTGCGTTAGCCGCAATGAGTCGTGCGATTAGAGCCCCAGGAGCTCCTTGACCTTGGCGATGATGGCCTCGTCGGTGGCGTTGGCAAAGAAGTACTCCTGGAAGTGCTCGCCGGCAAGTGCGCCCTTCACCAGGTCCTGATCGATCTCGCCCAGGACGTCGACGAGCGGACGCATGGTCACAGCGCGCACGCCGTCGAGGATCTTCTTGTTGCGCTGCTCGGGCTCAACGCGCTCGGCAGGATAGCCGTTGCCCGAACCAAAGCCAAAGAGCTTCTCGAAGGTGTACTCAAGATTGAGCTCCTGGCCCCAGCCGTTCTTGAGGGCGAAGGGCATGGCAACGGCGTTGCCATCGTTGACCTGGGCAAAGGTGTAGGCGTCGAGCGGGTCGGCAACGTGGCCGCACAGCACGCCGGGGAAGGAGTTACAGGCGAGCATGGCGCCCTCGCCGGTGCCGCAGCCGGTCACGACGTAGTCGGCAGCGCCGGAGTTGAGCAGCACGGCGGCAAGGATGCCGTTCTGCACGTAGGTGAGGGGCTTGGAATCGGCGTCGGCATACATGCCATAGTTAAAGACGGTGTGCCCCATGGGCTCGACAACCTTCTTAAGGGCAGCCTCGATCATAGAGTTCTTGGAGTTCTGAGAGTTCTCATTGATCAGAGCGATCTTCATTGCGAATTACCTTTCTATTTCTAACTTGCGGTGAAATACGGACTGTTTTGCCTGATAGAAGCCAAAACCAATCCTTATCTCACCGCAACTCAAATGAAAAACGAGTGGATGAAACCTGATATGGGCAGTTGCGGCGACGCTTATTGAGGCTGCTTTCCAATGTATGCGAGGATTCCACCGTCGACGTAGAGGATGTGGCCGTTGACGAAGTTCGATGCATCGGAAGCCAAGAACACGGCGGGGCCCTTCAGATCCTCGGGCGTGCCCCAACGGGCGGCCGGCGTCTTGGCAATGATGAACTGGTCAAACGGGTGGCGGCTGCCGTCGGGCTGCGTCTCGCGCAGGGGTGCGGTTTGCGGCGTGGCGATGTAGCCGGGTCCAATGCCGTTGCACTGGATATTGGCCTCGCCAAACTCCGAGCAGATGTTCTTGGTGAGCATCTTGAGTCCGCCCTTGGCGGCGGCATAGCCGGCGATGGTCTCGCGACCTAGCTCGCTCATCATCGAGCAGATGTTGATGATCTTGCCGTGGCCCTTGGCGATCATGCCGGGCAGGCAGGCCTTGGACACGATAAACGGTGCGTTGAGGTCAATATCGACGACGCGGCGGAAGTCCTCGGCGCTCATGTCGAGCATCGGGGTGCGCTGAATGACGCCGGCATTGTTGACCAGGATGTCGGGCGTGGTGCCAAAGTCGGCCTCGATTTTGGCGATGAGCTCGGCAACGGCGGCCTCGTCGGTGACGTCTGCCACGTAACCATGAGCCTCAAAGCCCAGCTCGCGGTAGTGCTTCTCGGCCTCGGCGACCTTGTCGGCGTGACGTGCGTTAAAGGCGATCTTGGCGCCGGCCTCTCCGAGCGCCTCGGCAATGGCCATACCGATGCCATAGGTGGCGCCGGTCACGAGCGCGACCTTGCCATCCAGGCGGAAGCTGTCCATAAGATCAGACATAGCGATCCTTTCAAAAGAAACGTTCATCTATATAAGTCTTGCTTTTCATACAAGGTCAGTATAGGAGAAGATGGGGAATTAAAAGACAGATTCTCCTAAAAACAGGTGAACGTTCACTTTTAAAAGGTAAACGGTGGTCTCGCCCTTGCCGTGCGGACGTCTATTTGCTCTGTTCCTGCGCTCCCTCTGCGATCATGTTGCGGTTGTACACCAGATGCAGGTACATCGCGTCGTGCGCGGCGGTGGGATTGCGCGAGGCGATGGCGTCGGCCACATCGCGGTGCGTGCGGATAGTTTCCTCGACGAGCTTTTTGCCAGTCACGTCGATAAAGAGGGGGACGGATGCCTTGAGCACGCCCATCAGGCGGGGAACGACGAGGTTTCCGGAGCTCTCGGCAATGGCATTGTGGAACGCGGTGTCGGCGGCGGAGTAATCCTTACCGGCCTCGGCCAGGCGCTCGGATTCATCGCAGAGCTCTTTGATACAGACGACCTGGTCGTTGGTCGCGTGCTCGGCTGCCAAGCGTGCCATCTGCGGCTCGATCATAAAGCGCACCTCGAGTAGGTCGCGCGCCAGACGCTGCTTGTCGTCGATAAAGGTAAAGCCCAGCGGGTCGTCGGCAACGCCGGGGTTTGACGCCACATAGGTGCCCGAACCCTGCTTAATGCGCACGATATTGCGCGACTGCAGCAACTTCATGGCCTCGCGCACGGTGCTCCTGCCGGCGCCCAAGCGCTCGACCAGCACGGTTTCCTTAGGTAGGCGATCGCCTTGCTCAAGGTGTTCATCCAGAATCAATTGAATGATTTTCTCCGATATTTGCTCGGGGAGTCCCGATTCGGCGCGGGCCATAGCTATACCTTTCATTACAAAATTCATCTGAGCTATTTTAGCGCACCACGGATGCGATATTAGCCGCTGGATTTGAGTCGGGCGGCTTAGATATACCGTTCGCAGCGTAAATACGACCGTTTACCAAATACATCAGATGTATTTCGAACAAATTTCAAAATGAAACATCAGACCTTTCCAAAACACGCTATAGTCATCAGACGAATTCAAAAGGTCTGATGAATTGGAGGAAAGATGTCAGACCCAACGTTTATGGCTGATCCCACCAGGCTGGTCATCGCCGCCATCGTGGGCATCGCGCTGCTGCTTGCGCTCATCATCAAGTTCAAGCTGCACCCCGTGCTGTCGATGATGGTCTCGGCGCTTGTGATCGGTATCGGAGCCGGCATGCCGCTCGATATGGTGGCAGACACCGTCACCAAGGGCGTGGGCACCACGCTGCAAAACATCGCCCTGCTCATTGGCCTGGGATCGATGTTTGGCCAGATTTTGGAGGAGAGCGGCGGCGCCAAGAAGATCGCCCAGACCTTCATTGACACCTTTGGCCAGGGCCATTCCAGCTGGGCGCTGGGCATCACCGGTTTGGTCATCGGCACCACGGTGTTCTTTGAGGCCGGCGTGGTCGTTTTGATCCCGCTTGCCTTTAGTGTGGCGTCGCAGACCAAGAAGTCGACCCTCTACTACGGCATCGCCCTGCTCGCGGGACTGGCGGCTGGCTATGCGTTCGTGCCGCCTTCGGCCGGTTCGGTCCTGGTTGCCGGCACGCTCGGTGTCGACCTGGGCACTATGATCCTCGTCGGTATCCCCACCGCCTTCATCGCCATGGCGGTAGCCGGCGTCGTGTGGGGCCGCAACGTGGGCGGCCGCATCTTTACGGACGTTCCCGAGCATTTCACTTCCGCCGAGGGGGCAAGTGACGACAAGGAGCTTCCCTCCTTTGGCATGGTCCTTGCGATCGTGCTCACGCCGCTTTGCCTAATTCTGCTTGGCACGCTGTCTTCTTACATCTCCATGCCCGAGCAGGTCGCCTCGATCCTTGCCTTCCTGGGCAAGCCGTTCGTCGCTTTGACGCTCGCCACGCTCGTTGCGATGTATCTGCTGGGCGCGCGGCGCGGCTACTCCGGCGCCGAGCTCAAGGCCCTGCTCGACCGTTCGCTTAAGCCCGTCGGCATGATCTTGCTGGTCATTGCCTGCGGCGGTGTGATCCGCTGGATGCTGCAGGACTGCGGCCTGGGCCAGGTTATCGGCCCCGTGCTCGAGGCCTCTCCGCTGCCCCTGGTGGTCGTCGCCTTCTTGATTGCCGTCATGGTGCGTGCCTCGGTCGGTAGCTCCATCGTCGCCATGACCATGGCATCGGGCATTATGGCCGCCATGCCCGCGGTCGCCGGCGCTTCGGTGCTCATGCGTGCCGCCATCTGCCTTGCCATCTGCGGCGGCGCCACGGCTCTCTCGCACGTCAACGATGCCGGTTTCTGGATGTGCTCTTCGTTCCTCGAGATTGACGAGAAGACCACCCTCAAGTCCTGGACCGTTATGGAGACGCTCATCGGCCTTTCGGGTCTCGCCTGCGCCCTGGTGATCTCGTTCTTCGCCTAGTCGGGCATCTTTTGCCGAGCACATCGCTCGGCAACCACCTACATCAGATTTAATCACCAACGATTGGTACAACCGTTCAAACCAAAAGAGGAAAACATCATGGACGAGAAGACCAAAGCACAGATTCAGCAGGAGGCTGCCGACCTGGTTGCCAAGCTGCAGCCGCGTTCTGGCAAGTTCCGCACCATCAGCCCCGAGATGGACCCGCTGCGTCTGGGCTCCGGCTGGACGATCGAGGACCTGGACAAGCCGCAGGTCATCATCGAGTCGACCTTTGGCGATTCGCACCCGGGTTCTGCCGGCCTGTTCGAGCTGGTCGAGGAGGTCCGTGCCGGCGTTGCCGAGGCTGGCGGTCACGGTGCCCGTTACTTCTGCACCGATATCTGCGACGGCGAGGCCCAGGGCCACGACGGCATTAACTACTCGCTGCCCAGCCGCGACATGATCGCCAACATGATCGAGATCCATGCCAAGGCCACCCCGTTCGACGCCGGCGTCTTTGTCGCCAGCTGCGATAAGGGCCTGCCTGCGAACCTTATGGCCATGGGCCGCATCAACATCCCCTCCATCGTCGTTACCGGCGGTGTCATGGATGCAGGCCCCGACCTGTTGACCCTGGAGCAGCTCGGTGCGATTTCTGCCCGCTACGAGCGCGGCGAGATCTCTCGCGAGGAACTTGAGTTTGCCAAGCACAACGCATGCCCCAGCTGCGGCGCCTGCTCCTTTATGGGCACCGCGTCGACCATGCAGGTTACCGCCGAGGCCCTGGGCCTTATGCTCCCCGGCACGGCCCTGCTGCCCGCAACCAGCTCCGATCTGCGTGAGTTTGCGCGCGAGGCCGGCCGTCAGTCCGTGTGGCTCTCCGAACACAACCTGTGCCCGCGCGACATCGTGACCAAGGAGTCCTTCGAGAACCTCATCATGGTCCACGGCGCCATTTCCGGCTCCACCAACTCGCTGCTGCATATCCCTGCGATCGCCCGCGAGTTTGGCATCGAGATGTCCGCCGACGACTTCGACCGTCTGCACCGTGGTGCCCACTACCTGCTCAACGTTCGTCCCGCAGGTGAGTGGCCGGCGCAGTTCTTCTACTATGCGGGTGGCGTGCCGCGCATCATGGAGGAGATCAAGTCGATGCTCCACCTCGACGTCATGACCGTCACCGGCAAGACCCTCGGCGAAAACCTCGAGGACCTTAAAAACAACGGCTACTACGAGAAGTGCGGCCGCTACTTGGAGAAGTGGAACCTCAAGCGCGAGGACATCATTCGCCCGTTTGACCAGGCTTTTGGTACCGATGGCTCCATCGCCATTCTCCACGGCAACCTTGCCCCCGAGGGCGCCGTCGTCAAGCACACGGTTGTTCCGCGCGAGATGTTCCAGGCCACGCTTAAGGCACGTCCGTTCGATTGCGAGGAGGACGCTATCCACGCCGTCCTGACGCACGAGGTCAAGCCCGGCGACGCCGTCATCATTCGCTACGAGGGCCCCAAGGGCTCTGGCATGCCCGAGATGTTCTACACCACCGAGGCTATCGCCAGCGACCCCGAGCTGGGCGCGAGCATTGCCCTGATCACTGACGGCCGCTTCTCCGGCGCCTCCAAGGGCCCGGCTATCGGTCACGTTTCGCCCGAGGCTGCCGTGGGCGGCCCGATTGCCCTGATTGAGGAGGGCGACCTTATCCGAATCAACATCCCCGAGCGCTCGCTGTCCATCGTGGGCATCGCCGGCAAGGAGATGGAGCCGGCCGAGGTCGACGCCGTCCTGGCCGAGCGCCGAGCCGCTTGGAAGCCCAAGGCTAATCGTTACACCTCCGGCACGCTCAAGTTCTTTACCGAGCATGCAGTTTCCGCCATTCAGGGTGGCTATATGGAGTAGCGCACGTACGCATCGAATTTCTCCTCTCATAGATGTGCGGCACAAAGAGCCCCGAGTTCATATGCCACGTCACCGGGGCGCGTTGTTCAGCGCCGCCGGGGCGCTCCACTCAAACGACAAGAGACGTCTTACGCAAGCGCCCGCGTCCGTGGATAAAACCACGGGCGTGGGCGCTTCACTTTATTCCCAGCCGCTTTATTCCCAGCCCTTCCACACGTCAGGCTCGTAGCCAACGGTTGCCTGGCGGCCGTTGCGAACGATGGGCTCACGAAGAATCTGCTGGTTATCGAGCACCTTTTCGAACTTCTGGTCGGCAGCAAGATACTGTACGAGCGCAACCGTGTCGGCATCTTTCGCCTTTGGATCGATCACAGCGTCGATCCCGCCGACGGCGCGCGCCACGCTTTCGAGCTCGCCTTCGCTCAATTCTCGTCCGTCCATGATACGACAAGGGAGCCGAGCAAAAACAGAGCAGGCGGAGATGGAGGAGGACGGCGACCGACCGTCGGCAAGAGTCGGCCGGATCGGACTGGCGCCCCGCGCGCCGGCGATACGCTCGCAGCTGCACACATAGCCGATGTACAAGCTCGCCGCGGCGTTCCCTCGCCCCGCGGTGTGGCGATAGAGAAGCACGCCACCCGTCAACGATGGCGCCTCGGTGAAGAAAATCAACGTCTGGGTTACATCCCTTGAAAGGGGCGAAGACGGCTGCTAGAATGCCTCCCCGCTATGAAGGATTTGACCAAAGCATACATCGCAATTCGGCGGCCCCTGGTATACGGGGCCTCTCCTGTTGTTCCCCAAGTGCGCTCTGAGCAGCCGCTTTCTTCCTGTCGTATCTGATGCACGCATAGCACGTGCATGTTATTTCGCCCGTGGGCCGGCGCGCCTTCGGCGAAGAATCGAATAGATACGAAGGAAGCTTATGTCTGATAATTGTACGGTCGCGCCCGCCAATGGGCGCATTACCGGTACCCAGATCCGCATCGTCGCGGTCGTCGTCCTGGGTGCCTTCTTGGCGCTACTGAACCAAACGGTGATGTCGCCTGCGCTGCCGGTCATCATGTCCGATTTCGCCATCGATGCCTCGACTGCCCAGTGGATCATGTCCATATACCCGCTGGTGAGCGGCATCATGGTCCCCGTTTCGGCGTTCCTTATCGACAAGTTCAGCACCCGCGCGCTATTCTTCGGGGCGACGCTGGTGTTCGCGCTGGGCACGCTGCTGTGCGCCGCAGCCCCTGATTTCCTGTTCCTCATCATCGGTCGCGTGTTGCAAGCGGCGGGCTCAGGCGTGCTCATGCCGCTTGTCTCGGTGGTTCCCATGCTGGTGTTCCCCGTCGAGAAACGAGGAACGGCTATGGGCATGGCGGGCATCGTCATGTCGGCGGGTCCCGCGGTCGGCCCCGTCGTAGGCGGCGCGGTGATCGACACGTACGGCTGGCGCACCATGATCGGCGCCATCGTCCCCCTCGCAATTCTCGTGCTGGTGCTGGGCGTGTTCATGCTGAAAAACGTGGGCGAGCTGAAGAACCCCAAGCTCGACCTGCCCTCGGTCGTCCTCTCCACCATCGCCTTCGGCGGACTTCTCTACGGGTTCTCGAGCGCCTCGTCGATGGGTTGGGGCAACCCCGTGGTGCTCGGCTCGATCGTCGCGGGTGTCGTGTGCTTGGTGCTGTTCGTCGTACGCCAGGGCAAAATCGAGGACCCGCTGCTTCAACTGGGCACGCTCAAGACGCGCGAGTTCCGCGTGGCCGCCATCATCGTCACGCTCATCAACGCCGCATGCCTGGTCACCAACACGCTGTTGCCGTTGCTGCTGCAAACCTCGCTTGGCGCTTCGGCCTTCGAAACCGGCATGGCCATGCTTCCCGCCGCGGCGGTGGGCATCATCATCAGCCCTATCTCCGGCGTGGTGTTCGACAAGTTCGGTCCGCGTGCCATCTCGATCGTCGGCCTGGCCCTCATGACCGGCGCCCTGTTCCTGCTCTCGCTTTCGACGGTAAACACGCCCATCTTGGTGGTTGCGCTGTTCTGCATGCTGCAGTCCGCCGGCCAGTCGCTCGCGAACATGCCGGTGAACACATGGGGTGTCAATGCCTTGAAAAATGACATGATCGCCCACGGCAACGCCATCGCGAACACCGGCCGCCAGGTCGCCGGCGGTTTGTGCACGGCGCTCATCATCACGGTCATGACAAGCGTCACCGCGTCGGCCGGCGTCGATGCGAGCATCCAAGTAGCCACCGCCGTGGGCGCGGGCGTCGCTTACAAGGTGTGCGCGGCAATCGGCCTCGTTTCCCTTATCTGCGCCATATTCAGCGTGCGCACCAAGAAAACCGCACCGAAAACGAAGGAGGCATAAGCGATGTCCGAGATTCTGTCCGAGCGCATCCCGCTCGAGCTCGAGGGGACGCCCGTTTCGAGCATCATGATTGAAGAGCCGTTCACCTGCACGCAGGATTGCACGATTTCCGACGTGGTGCGCATGCTCGCCGAAAACGAGGTGAGCAGCATGCCCGTAATCGATGAGCGCAACCAGGTGGTCGGGTTCATCTCCGACGGCGATGTCATGGGAGCCATCGCGCAGCATCGCGCTCACACCATCTTCACGGGCGGCGACGCGTCCATGCTGTACTTCGACGATCAGAGCCTTGAGCAGCGCATCGAAGACCTGAAGGATCGCTGCGTCATGGATTTCGCGACGCGCCAGGTAGTGTGTGCCCGTCCCGAGCAGAGCATCGCCCGCGTCGCCGCGCTGCTGGCGAAGAAGAAGTTCAAGAAGCTTCCTGTGGTTGATGACGAGGGCAAACTCGTGGGGGTCATCCGCCGCTCCGCCATCACCAAATACATCTTCGGCATCCTTTTCCAATAGGGGCAGGTCGCACTTGAGGCGAACATCTCGAGGCATCGAGCCAGCAACTGGACTAGACAACCTTGACACGCACGCGCTTTCCCTCGATGCTTCGGTAAGGGGAGCTGCGAAAATCGCAGCACGGGTGATCGGCGCCGCGCCCCCGAAGGCAAAAGCGAACACGGGAGCGATACGATGGGAAAAGTCCTGGACGAAGATTTGGTTTATGAGATTCTCTCCGTCGTGGCAGAGATTCCGGCGGGATGCGTCGCCTCGTACGGTCAGATAGCGCGCCTCATCGGCAGGGAGAAAAACTCTCGCCTGGTCGGAGCGGTGCTGAGCGAGGCGGATCGCTACGGCGATTATCCCTGCCACCGCGTCGTCAACCACGCGGGACGCCTCGCGCCAAACTTCCCCGACCAGCGAGCACTACTGACGGAGGAAGGAGTTGCCTTCCGAGACAACGGCTGCGTCGACATGAAAAAGCACCAGTGGAACGAGTAGCCAGGCAGCGTAGCGTCGAAAGGAGCGACGCCACGGGGAACGACCTGCGCCCCGCCGCCGGACAACCTATGGCAAAGTGACACGTCCCACAAAGAGCGGCGCACCAGTACGAGACACGACCGCGACGTAAAAAGACCCTATGATACTCGTAAGCATCTATCTGATTGCCCGCCTCGAGGTACCCAAAGAACGAGAGATGCCGAAACCCCTAGACAAAGAAAAAGGTCGGGAGCTTTTATGCTTCCGACCTGAAGTTTCATGGTCGCGGGGGGCGGATTTGAACCACCGACCTTCGGGTTATGAGGTCGCTACGACGTTGTTTCATTCAGACATTTCGACCCAAATTGAAGTCAATATAACTCCAGGTCATTTGATGTTTTCATAGATTTACGAAAGAAAAGTACGCGGAATAATTCGACCCAAATTCGACCCACAACGAGCTTGAAAGCGGTCAGGCGGAGCATTACCCTTGGGGTGTGACCCCACGCAGGGCCCACCACCAAGGGTAATGCCCACCCGCCCCAGCCCTTTGCGCCATTCCGCGCAACCGAGCGCGATTCTCAGGCACTTCAGGCAAGGAACACGATGAACGACCGACCTCTCGTCATAGGCAAAGGAACGAAGCAACGCCGCGACAAATACACGTGGCGCTACCGTCACAGCCTCGGCAAGGATCCGGTCACGGGCAAATACCGCTATTCGCCGTGGCAGACCATACATACCACCAAAAGCCGAGAGGTCGACGCCGCACTCGAAGCCTACAAGGCAGAACTCAACAGCGGCACCTACGTCCAAAAATCGAGGGACACCGTCGGCTCGTACGCAAAAAAGTTCCACGACAACCGCGAAGGAACCATCACGCCGCTCGCCTACTCGACATCCTACTCAATCGAGAACCGGACGCGCACATCACATGCGTGATGCTCATGCTCGACACCGACATGAGAAGGGCAGAAGCCCTCGGGATGACGTGGTCCGATGTCTCCGTCGAGAACAGAAGCATCCTCATTGAGCAGCAGTTCGCGGCCGATCGAAGCGTTCGCTCGCCCAAAAGCAAGAAAAGCGTGCGGAGGATCTCGATAAGCGAGACGCTGACGTCGTATCTCGAATTCTGGAAAAAGGAGCAGGCCCGCGAAATGGAAGCCTTCGGCCTGGAACAAGTCAAAGGCACTCCGCTCGTCCACTCATTCGAACGAACGAAAGACAGGCATCCCCAAGTCAACTTCATGGACCTGAATGGGTTTTCGCGCTGGTTCAGAAACTTCAGCGTCGAGAACGGGTTCGGCAAGTTCGAAGGCGTTCGAACATACCATTATGTGAAGGAAACTGTCGACGGGGAAACGATTTCGAAGCGTTATGAGCATAAAGAGTGGCTCGAATTGAGGGATTACCTCAGGAAGCATCCCAAGGTTCGCGAGGCGAGGCATATCAGCACATATGAGAGCGAGCACCTTCCTTACGGATATTCGGGCCTATCGAGCCACACCGCTACTGCCGCTACTGCCCGTTACTGCCCGCCAGCTTCCGAACCAGCGGGCGGTAGCAGCACCCCGAACATCTCGCCGACAGCGCAGAGAGTCGTCGACCTGGCGGCCAAGGCCGACATCGAGGACGTGATGCTGTGCGACCTGCCCGGCGTCCTGTCCTTCCTAGGGCTGCCACCTGAGACGGAGATGCCGCCGGGCAACAAGGGGAAGACGAAGCTCAAGAAGCTCTACAGGAAGGTGGCGCCGAACAAGGCATACCACTCCGGCGAGCGCGCCAAGGATTTGATCTCGCACCTCGACATGGCAGAGATCAGGGCATCGGCGCCCGTCCAAGAATTGGGATGCAGTTCAATACGAGCTCGGGGCTCTTTTCGTCTAGATTGGGGACGCATGGCCGGACGAAAACAATTTGCGTCTGGTAATAAGCGTACGAAAGCGCAATTTACGTCTTAATTCCGTACGCAAATCAAGACGAAAATCGTTTACGTCTGCTTTAATCCGTACGAAAACGGTTTTCGTCTTGCAGGGCAGTTGCCGTTTCTACAGTTCAACTTCCAGTTCGGCTTTGTGCTCGTAGAGGTAGTCGCGCATGTAGGGGATGGCAAATGAGACCTTGCCGTACGAAGGGGCCTCGATAATCGATTCTCTTAACAGGCGGCTGCGGACGGAGCTCACCTGTTGAGGCGTTTTGTTTAGGGCATCGGCAACCATGCTGGTCGAGCTCGTCTGCCCCAAAGACGCCATGCTCAGCAGATAAGCGATGCACGTGGGCGGAATGCGCCGCAGCGCGGGCTCAATCACCATGGCGCAGAAGCGTTCGCGTGCCGTTGCAATGCCGCGCTCGGCTTCTTCTTCTCCAATAATCGGTGTATGTGCGCGTCTTGCCAACTGCCATGCGTAGTATCCAACGAGTTGGATCATGAAAGGATAACCTTGCGTTGCCTCGGCAAGTTGGCCGGCAATACCTGGCTGCAACTCCATGCCAGACGCTTCAATGGTTTCCTCGAGGGAGTACGACACTTCGGTTACTGCCACAGCCTTCAGGTCAAAGGGGAGGGCACGGCGCAAAAACGTAAGTGTCTTTCCGTTGATGATGCTTTCAATCATCGAAGGCAGCCCCGCAAAAACAAAGGCTATATCAAGGTCTTCGCCGATAACCTGCTGAATCGCAATGGAGAGCGTTCGGACCTCATCGAGCTCTGCGTCTTGAACCTCGTCGAGAGTGATGAGCAGGCCATTTCCATTCTTGGATATTGTCTGTCTCATGGCGTCGCGTAGCGATGGGCCGATTCGCTCAATATCTATGCTGCCGATGGATATGCCAGCTACGGTGGGCTCAAATCTGGCGTGTTTGGCCTGGAATTTGGGCTGCAGCTGTTCGAGAATGCGCTGGCAAAGTCCCTCGGTTGCGACCTCTTTTATGACCGTCCAGCCACGGCTTTGCGCCAAACGTGAGCACTCGTCAAGGAGGACCGTCTTGCCCGTTCCACGGACGCCGGCTATGCGCATTAGGCGCCCAGGGGCACCAGGCCCGTTGGTGAGGCCTTCACTGAATTCTTCAAGTACATCTTCGCGGCCGATAATCGTGGGAGGTGTTTTACCTGCTGTGGGCTTAAAAGGGTTTGTTTGCATGTGAGCCACCTTTGCTCAAGATATAGCAAGATATAGCAAAGTATAGTGAGATATAGCAACGTATAGCGCTGTTTGCGGGTTCTTACGGTGGTGCTATTTCCCGAATGCCGCTCGCACAAAGCGCTGGGCGAACAGCTTATTAGCGATGTTGATGACATGGTCCAAGAACAGCGTCGAGATGGCGGTGGTCACGCCAAAGCCGCCTAGGTTGTGCATGAGCGCGAGCGACAGAACGAGAGACACGGCGACATGCGAGCAGTCGAACACGACTTTTACGTCGCCAAAGCGGCGTTTAATCTTTTCGGCAATGACCTGCACCAGGCCGTCGGGCGCGTTGGGGACAACGCCCATGTTGACGACGAGACTTACGCCAAATGCAGTGACAGCGAGGGAGAGCAGCATGGTCTCAACCTGTATGGGGAGTGCTGCGGGATGCAGCGGGTTGACCGCCATGAAGAAGTCGGTGAAGCCGCCGATGAGCGTTGAGAAGCACAGCTCGAGCAGGATGCGCGGCTGGAACTCGCGTCGCAAGATAGTGAATTGTGCCACGATGTAGGCGACATAGGTAGCAGTGATCCAAAAGCCGAGCGTCTTGCCCGTGAGCATGGATAGGGTTGTGGCAAAGCACGTGAGCGTGGCGACGCCCAGGCCGGATGCCGTCTGGAGACTCATGCCGAGTGCCAGTACTGCAACGCCCGCCAGATACATCAGCATCCTGATGACGGTATGGAACCAATCGATCTTCTCGCCATGCATGATGATGAGCGGTCGCATGTTGCTACCCGTTCTTTCGGTTGTGTGAAAAAACTGACCCGGACCGGCAAAAGAGGATTATCGGAGGCACTGCTGCAAAAGCAGAAAAGCCGGCCCCACGGTCAGTCGTCTAGGAAGTGTCTCGCTGTGCCGGAATGGGACTAAAGGTCCAACGAGACGGGAAGAAAGCAAATGGCATTGCGTGGGCGATAAGATGCCAAGATGGTAGGGTGCGTCTTAGCATCCTATTGCCCACGCTCAACGAAATCGGTTTCGTTTGAGCCTAAGTATACGCACGGGATTTTATTTGCGAAGAGAAAAACAATAAAAAGATGAACGTTCACCTAATCGCAACAACTCGTTGGCTGTATCATGGCGGTAGTCGATACGAAACCGATTTCGTATCGACTACGCATGCGTTGTATCTGTCCATTATCTGGTGGTGTAAACGAGGGGTTACACCTGCCGCAAAAGCGGCATTCATCATTGTCCAGATTGAAAGGATCACCATGGAACAGCATACCGATTGCTCGTACTGCATGTGCGGGACCGACAACACGCTCGTCGATGCCTTTGGCATCCCCATGCTTGACCTGCCTGCCAGCAAGCTCATCTTGTTTAAGGAACAGAGTCATAAGGGCCGCGTAATCGTGGCCTCCAAGCAGCACGTCGATGACATCTCCTGCATGTCCGAGGAAGACGCCGCCGCCTTTATGGCCGATGTCCGCCACGTCGCGGCAGCGCTGCACAAGGCGTTCAATCCCGACAAGATTAACTTTGGTGCCTACGGCGACACCATGCATCACCTGCACGTGCATATCGTCCCCAAGTACAAGGACGACCCGTTTGAGTTTGGCGACGTGTTTGCCATGAACCCCGGTCGCGTCACGCTCGAGTCGGCTCAGTACGACGAGATCGCCCAGGCAATTGTCGCCAACCTGTAAGCGAGTAAAAGCTGCTATTTCGAATAGAAGCACTTGGCTTCATTGCCAGTTAAAAGGAGCTTATCTATGAATGCAGCAGTTGTTTCACTCCTTTGGGTGCTGGTGGGCGTAGTCCTGCTGGTCGCCATGATCGTTAAGTTTAAAATCAACAGCATCATTGCGCTTATTCTTTCCGCCATTTTTATCGCCCTTGCCGACGGCATCTCTGTGGGCGACCTTGTCACCACCATGGAAGATGGACTGGGCGGAACGCTTAAGTCGCTTGCGCTGATCATTATCTTTGGCGCAGCCATCGGAAAACTGATGACCGATTCGGGTGCCTCGCAGCAGATGGCCGACACTATCGTTGACAAGCTCGGTATTAAGCTGCTGCCTGTTGCGCTTCTGATCATCGGCGTTATCTTTGGTATGAGCATGTTCTACGAGGTGGCGTTCCTTATCGTTACGCCGCTCGTTATCAGCATCGCCAAAGAGGCCGACATCCCCTATATGCGCCTGATTATCCCGGCTGTTTCTGGTACCACGATGGGCCATTCTCTTTTTCCGCCGCAGCCTGGTCCTATGGCGCTGGTGAGTGCCTTTGGTGCCGAGGTTCCGCCGGTCTACATCTTTGGTCTGATCGTCACGATTCCGACACTTATCTGCTCTGGTCTTTTGCTGTGCCATTTCATCCCCGGTCTCGATGACATGCCGCTTGGCAATGTTATGAAGCCGGCGGAGCGCAGGCCCGCGGACGAGCTTCCGCCGTTCTGGCTTTCCATTCTGGTGCCGCTGTTCCCGGCAATCATCATGATTGGGGCTTCGATTATCAAGAACACGGTGGGCGAGGGTTGCTTTGCATACGATCTTGCCAGCTGCATCGGTAGCGCAGATATCACTATGCTCATCACGATGATTCTTGCCATGGTTGCGTATGGTTATACGCGCGGCATGGATGGCGGAGAGATCTCTGGCTCTATGTCCGATGCTATCAAGGGCGTCGCGAACGTGCTGCTCGTTATCGGTGCCGGCGGCATCATGAAGCAGGTCATCATTACTTCTGGCGTTGGCGCGACGCTTGCCGACATGGTGAGCCTCATGCCGGTGTCGCCGCTGATTTTGGCTTGGGTGATCACGGTGGTCCTGCGCCTGCTCACCGGCCAGGGTACCGTCTCGGCCATCACCGCCGCCGGCGTCGTGGCACCTATGGTTACGCAGTTTGGCATCAACCCGGTGCTTGCAGTACTGGTCTGCGCCTGCGCATCCAATACCATCACGCCTATGTATGACGGCGGCTACCTGCTGTTCCAGCAGTCGTTTGGCCTGTCGATGAAGGATACCTATAAGACATGGGGCCTGTTGGAGCTCGTCAACTCCGTTGTCGGCCTCATCATGGTTCTAATCCTGAGCCTGTTTATCTAGGCGAGAAACGCATAAGACAAGCGTGTCTCACCGCAAGCCCGCGGACAGTTGCCTATCAAACTGTCCGCGGGCCTTTGCTTTTTATACCAACGGCATGTCGCACCCGTCCCCCCCCATAAGTTGCGGTGGAATAGTTCCTGTTTTTGCTGCTGAAGGCTTTGAACAGGAACTATTCCACCGCAACTTATGAGGGGACGGGGGATGCGATAGTATTGCATGGTGGTATTCGATTAACCGAGGCTTCATCCGAGGGCTTTATGGAACAGCAGTATTATCAGAGCCTGCAAGACCAGGCGTACAACGCATTGCGGTCCAAGATCATCTATGCCGAGCTCAAGCCCGGCACGCGCCTTTCGGCGATTGGTCTGGAAAAGGAGACGGGAATCGGGCGCACGCCCATTCGCGAGTCCTTTGTACGCTTGCGTGAGCAGGAGCTGGTGGAAACGCGCCCCAAAAGCGGCACCTACGTCTCTAAGATCAGCATGGAACACGCCGAAAACGCCTGCTTCTTGCGTGAGAAGCTCGAGAGAAGCGTGCTTATTAAATGCTGTTCGGCCGCCACGCCCGAGCAAAAGCATCGGCTCGAGCAGATTCTTGCCGAGTCCGAGTCGCTCGACCATAGCGAAACGCGTCGCTTTTTCGATCTGGACAACCTGTTCCATGAGACGTGTTTTGAGATTGCCGGCCGTCACATGCTGTGGGATTGGATGAGGAGCGTCAATACGCATTTTGAGCGGTATAACTGGCTGCGCGCGGTATCTCAGGACCTTGATTGGGAGCCGATTCGTCGTCAGCACCGTCGGATTTTGGAGGCCATTAAGGAAGGCGATACCGATACGGCGAGCTATCTGGCCGAGACGCACTTGCATCTGATGCCCGAGGAGCAGGGCCCGGTTATCGCCTTGCATCCCGACTATTTTGAGCTGTCCAAAGATACGGCCATCTAACTCGCCCCCCCTCATTAGCTGCAGTGAAATAGGGATTGTTTTGCGGCTCTGATGGTGCAAGCAGTCCGTATCTCACCGCAACTGCCGGGGCACTATCGGGGCACGAAAAAGCTGCGGCGCCGCTTGGAGGAAAAGACCGGAAGCAAGGGTCCATTCCTCCAGACGGCGCCGCAGCTGTTTTGATGGCTCGGCTTTTGTCGAAGTGGCTCAGTTGAGCGCGGTTGCCAACCGAGTAGGCAAAGCGGCTCGGGGGCGTGTCGCTTCCGTCACGTTCTATCAGCATACAAGACGGTTTCGGTTCTTGTCCGTGACGGAAACGGCGCGCTTCCGAGCCGCTTTAAAAGAAAGGGGGCGAGGTCTAGGGCACGCCCCCTTTCACGATAGAGAGCTAAACCTAGCCGCGGACCTTCTTGACGACGTCCATGGCCTCGCGGGCAATCTGCTCGACCTTGGAGAAGTCGCCGTCGGCAAACAGGGCCGGCTTGACCATCCAGGTGCCACCGCAGGCGATGATGGCGGAGGAGCTCAGGTACTCCTCGACGTTGGCGGTGCTCACGCCGCCGGTGGGCATAAAGCGGTGACCGACAAACGGAGCGGCGAGGGCCTTGATGGTGTTCAGGCCGCCATACTGGGACGCGGGGAAGAACTTGGTGACCTTGAGGCCCAGGTTCTCGGCTGCGGTGACCTCGGAGGGGGTTACGGTGCCGGGAAGGACAGGCAGGTCGATGTCGATGCAGTGCTTCACGACGTCCTCGTTATAACCCGGGGAGACGATGAACTTGGCACCGGCTGCGCGGGCCTGCTCAACCTGCTCGACGGTCAGGACAGTGCCGGCGCCAACGCACATCTCGGGCTCGGCCTCGGCCATAGCGGCGATGCACTCGGCGGCGCAGGCGGTGCGGAAGGTGACCTCGGCGGACTTCATGCCAGCTGCCATAAGGGCGTGGGCGAGCGGAGCGGCGTCCTCGACCTTGTCGAGCACGACGACCGGCACGATGCCCAGGGACTTAAGCGTGGTGTAGAACTGATCGAACATGATGTTCCTTTCGATGTGTGGCGCGCATGGGCGCGTGATTGCCAAATGTGCTGGTCAGGAGCCGATTCTGGATTGGTTATCGGAGGCACTGCTTGGGGTCACAAGCAATTCCAAAACCGGCTGCTCGACCAGTCATGTAGGGAATGCCAGGCAAAACCGGAATGGGACTGGTGGTTTTGCCCGGCCGGAGGAATCGGGGAGCGGGCCGCAGAGGTATGGGATTGGAAAACTGCGGCCCGCGGAATGGAGACGGACTAGCGCGCGACGCGGGTGCCACCGTCGACGGCGGATGCCACGGCTGCGATCTCGTCTGCGGTCACCAAGTTGGAATCGCCCTTGATGGTGAGCTTGAGGATCGAGGCCGCAATCGCGTAGTTGACGGCGTCCTGCGGGTCAAAGTCGTTGATGAGGGCATGGACGAGGCCAGCGTTGAAAGCGTCGCCGGCGGCAACGCCCTCCAGTACGTGTACGTCGTGAGCAGGGGAGAACCAGTGCTCGCCACTCTCGGCGTCATAGAGCATGCCCATCCAGATGGAGCGCTCGACGCAGGAGATGTTGCGGACGACCGAAGCGACCTTCTTGCAGCCGTACTCGGCGCAGACCTGGCGGGCCATCTCGACGTAGGTGTCGCGCTCCTCGATGCCGTGGGCAAGGGAGCCGGAGACGCAGGTCATGCCGAGGCCGGCGGGTGCATCCTCGTCGTTGGCGATGCAGACGTCGACGAGCGGCAGGAGTTCCTTCATGGTGGCCTGCGACTTCTCGGGCGACCACATCTTGCCGCGATAGTTGACGTCGCACACGGTGGTGATGCCCTTGGCGCGGCAGGCGGTGAGGGCATCCTTGCACGCAGCGGCCATCTCGTCGGAGACAGCGGGCGTCACGCCGGAGAAATAGAAGACATCGATGCCCTTGAGGATCTCGTCCCAGTCAAAGACGTCGCGCTTGGCCATGTTAATGGCAGAGTACTTGCGGTCGTAGACGCAGCCGTTGCCGCGCTGCGAGGCACCGACCTCAAAGACATAGGAGCCCAGGCGATCGCCCTGACGCACGACGCGCGTGGTGTCGACGCCGTAGGCCTTCAGCGAACGCAGGGCGCACTCGCCCAGACGGTTGGCCGGGACAACGGAGACGTAAGTGGCCTTGTCGCCCTGGTAGGCCAGGGAAAGCGCGGTGTTTGCCTCGGCGCCGCCGTAGCGGACATCAAACTCGGTCGCCTGCTCAATGCGCAGGTGGTCTTTGGGCGATAGCCTCATCATGATCTCGCCGAAGGTAAGAACCGTTTTACCCATGGTCGCGTAGCTCCTTCTTGCTCGTGCGTACACCTTTGATATGGCGTTGGCACGCAGGTGCCAAGACGGTAGGGTGCGTCTTTGCACCTGCGTGCCAACGCTCGCCGAAATCGGTTTACGAAATCGGTTTCGTTTCGAGTTGTAGTATACTCACCTACAGCGTTTTGCAACCGAGATTTTTAAAAAAATGCCTAAAATGGCTCAGACCGCCGACAATTGGGAAACGGGGTGCGTTATGGCGCAGATGAGAATCAAGGACATTGCCGCCGAGGCGGGCGTGAGCCCGGCCACGGTCTCGCGCTATCTCAACAACCGCCCCGGGCAAATGACTGAGGAAACCCGTGCTCGCATCGCGGCGGTTATCGAGCGCACCGGCTATCGCCCGCGTGCCGCCGCGCGCAATCTACGCAGCTCGCGCACCAACCTCATCGGCGTGATCCTGGCCGACATCGCCAACCCATTCTCTAGCGCCATGCTCGAAGGGCTTTCCGTCAGCGCCGCCGCGCGCGGCTGCTCGCTCATGACGGCCATTAGCGGCAACGACCCCGCTAAGGAAGCGGAGTCGCTCACCAGGCTTATCGATGCCGGCGTGGACGGCCTGGTCGTCAACACCTGCGGAGGCAATGACGAGGCGATCGCCGCGGCAGCGGGACGTCTGCCTGTTGTGCTGCTCGACCGCGACGTTGCCGACGGCGGTGTCGATCTGGTGACATCTAACAACCGTGAGCTGGTCGCTGGCTTGGTAGACGAGCTCGCCGCCGCTGGCAGCGAGCGCCTGTGCCTGCTCACCGAGGCAAGCGACGACAGCCCCGTGCGTCGCGAGCGTGCCGAGGCCTTTGCCGACGAACTTTCGCGACGCGGCCTTGCGGGTGAGGTCGTCACTCTGGCCGACGGTGGCGTCTCGGGCGTCGGCCGCTTGGACGAGACCATCCGCGGCTATGCAGGCAAAAAGCTCGGCCTCATTGCTGTCAACGGCTTGGTTTTCCTGCGCCTGACCGAGGCGCTAGCGCAGCTGGGACCCTCGCTGCCGGCGGGGCTCAAGATCGCGACGTTTGACGACTACCCCTGGAACCATGTGCTCTTTGGCGGCGTCACCACGGCAGCGCAAGACACCCTCACCATTGCCGAGCGCGTGGTCGAGCGTCTCTCCGAGCGTATCGACGTTGTTACCACCACCGTGGGCGAGGCCGCGAAGCTGGCGCCCAAACGCATCGAGATCCCCGGCCACATCGAACACCGCGCCTCGACCTCGCGCTAGCCGCTCGTTCGCAACTGCCTGTTCGCACGCGTTTTTTGAGCGCTTGATACGCTTTAACCCTGCGGAAACATTTTTCTGCGATAGTATCTGCGATATAGACCAGTCGAAACCCGCCCGAAAGAAAGGGGAGCGACATGAACCAGCAGAACATCGATTACGTACTCCGCTCCGTAGAGCAGCGCGACATCCGCTTTGTGCGTCTGTGGTTTGTCGACATTCTCGGCCGCCTCAAGAACTTTGCCATTAGCCCCGAGGACCTCGAGGTCGCTTTTGAGGAGGGTATTGGCTTTGACGGCTCCGCCATCGAGGGCTTTGCCACGCCCGAGGAAGCCGACATGCTGGCGTTTCCCGATGCTTCGACCTTCCAGATCCTGCCGTGGCGCCCGAGCCACAACGGCGTCGCCCGCGTGTTCTGCGACGTGTGCACTCCCGATTGCAAGCCCTTTGCCGGCGATCCACGCGATGCCCTGCGCCGCATGTTCCGCAAGGCCGAGAAGGCTGGCTATCTGCTCAACGTGGGCGCCGAGCTGGAGTATTACTACTTCCCCGACGAGCACACGCCCGAGCCGCTCGACAACGTGGGCTACTTCGATCTTTCGGTGAGCGATGCCGCCCGCGACCTGCGCCGCAACACGGTCCTTACGCTCGAGAAGATGTCCGTGCCCGTGGAGTACACCTTCCACGCCGCCGGTCGCTCGCAGCACGGCATGAGCCTGCGCCACGCCGAGGCCCTGAGCATGTCCGACGCCATCACCACGGCCAAACTCATCATTAAGCAGCAGGCTTACGAGAGCGGGTGCCACGCCTCCTTTATGCCCAAGCCGCTGGCGGGCGAGGACGGCAGCGCTATGTTCCTGTGCCAGTCGCTATTCGACCACGACGGCAACAACGTCTTTTGGGGCGAGGACGACGAGAAGTATCACCTCTCCGATATCGCCAAGCACTACATGGCCGGCATTCTGGCACACGCGCGCGAGATCAGCGCTATCACTAACCCCACGGTCAACTCGTACAAGCGCATCACCACGGGCGGCGACTCCGTGCCGCAGTACGCCACGTGGGGCCTGCGCAACCGCGCGAGCATGGTCCGCATCCCGGTCTACAAGCCCGGCAAGCAGCTGTCCACGCGCATCGAGCTTCGTAGCCCCGACCCCATGGCCAACCCGTACCTGGTCAACGCCGTCACGCTGGCGGCTGGTCTGGACGGCATCGAGCGCAAACTGGAACTCCCGCCCGAGGCAACGGCTGAGACGCTCAAGCTTACCGACCGCCAGATGGTCGAGGCCGGCTACACGCCGCTGCCGCGCTCGCTCAAAGAGGCGCTCGACGTGTTTGAGGACTCGCAGTTTATGAAGGATGCCCTCGGCGAGCACATCCACAGCTTCTTCCTCAAAAAGAAGCGCGACGAGTGGCATAAGTTTGAGTCCACGATCACCGAGTGGGAGATCAAGCACTACCTGGCGAACTCCTAATCGCGCTGGCTTGTTTCAGTACGATTGAGCTCATTTTTTTGGAGGCCGATATGTCCGAAAAGAGTGCCCTGTTCATGGCGCGCACGACGCGCTTCCACGAGTTTGCCCGCAGCTTGACGACCACCCTGGGTGTCGAGGTGAGCCTGGCCACCCCCGATTCGCCGACTGCGGCGCACGACTTTGACCTGCTGATTCTCGATTCCGATGGCATCCGCAGCGACCGCATCGATCAGATTGCCAAATGGCTCGACGACCGCGGCGGCGTCCCCATGCTGGTGATCGTCGACGACGAGGCGCTCGGCACCCTGCGTCTGCCGAATCACGCGCATGCCGACTTTGTATGCCCCACGGCGACGCCCAACGAGCTCAAGGCTCGCGCGCAGCGCCTGATGGGCGAGGAGGAGACCGTTACCGCCGACGATGTGCTCAACATTGACAACCTCGAGATCAACTTGGCTACCTACCAGGTGACGCTCGATAACGAGCCCATTGACCTGACGCTGATGGAGTACTCGCTGCTGAGCTTTTTGGCGACGCACCCCAACCGTGCCTACAGCCGCGAAGTGCTGCTGCACCACGTGTGGGGCTTTGAGTACTGCGGCGGCACGCGCACCGTCGACGTGCACATCCGACGCATCCGCTCCAAGGTGGGCCCGCAGATTGCGGCACATATCACCACCGTCCGCGGCGTGGGCTATCTGTTTAAGGACTAGCTTTCCACCACAAAGGGGACAGGCACTTTTGTGGTGGTTTTGACGCAGGTACGGATTCCTTTCGGGCCTGCAACAGAACTTAAGCCTTCCTAAAAGATTGCGTTCTCATACACGTGCGCCCGCATATTGGGGTACAACTCAACGTGAACAATGATGGCCCGCCACATGTTTGGCGGGCCTTTGGTTATTTGACGAAAGGATCGCAGCTATGAGCGAGAACGATTCCCAGCGTCCCCAGGATGCGGACCACGCCGGCGAGACTCAGCAGCAGCCGCGCGTGCAGGTGGAGTCGACGCCTGCCGATGGCAACATTCCCTACGTGCAGGCCTTCGACACGCAGACCGGCAAGCCGCTGGGCGGCCAACAGGTCGTGAACAAGCACACGGTGGTCAAGACCAAGACCAAAAAGCTGCCGATCTTTATTACGGCGCTCGCCGGCTGCGCCTGCGGTGCCCTGCTGGTCATCGCGCTTATCATGAGCGGCACGCTCAACATTGGCGGCGGCAAGAACGCCGTGACGGCGGGCGCTTCGGGCTCATCGACGCAAAAGATTACGATTGATTCCGAGGACACCACGTTGGCCGAGGCCGTTTCTGCCAAGGCCCTGCCCTCCGTCGTTTCCATTACCGCCACTTCGAGCGGTAGCCAGAATGGCTCGCTTTCGCAGTCTGCCGACGAGTCGGACAGCTCGGGCAGCGTCGGTTCGGGCGTGGTGCTCGATACCGAGGGCCACATCCTCACCAACAACCACGTGGTCGATGGCTATGACCAGTACGTGGTTACCATGGACGACGGCACCACCTACGAGGCCGAGTTCGTGGGCAACGATGCTTCGAGCGACCTAGCCGTCATCAAGCTCAAGGATGCTGACGCCTCCAAGCTCACGCCGATTGAGATCGGTGATTCCTCCAAGCTCAACGTGGGCGAGTGGGTCATGGCGATCGGCTCGCCGTTCGGCAACGAGCAGTCTGTCTCCACGGGAATCGTGTCGGCGTTGTATCGCTCCACGGCCATGAGCTCTACCAGCGGCAACACCATTTATGCAAACATGATTCAGACCGATGCTGCCATCAACCCGGGCAACTCCGGCGGCGCGCTCGTCAACGATAATGGCGAGCTCGTGGGTATCAATTCGCTCATCGAGAGCTACTCGGGCTGCAGCTCGGGCGTTGGCTTTGCTATTCCCGTTAACTACGCCAAGAACATTGCCGACCAGATCATCGGCGGCAAGACGCCGGTGCATCCGTACCTGGGCGCCACGCTTTCGAGCGTCAATGCGCTCAACGCCCGTACCAACAAGCTGAGCACCGATAGCGGCGCGTACGTGGCGAGCGTCGTTGAGGATGGCCCCGCCGCCAAGGCCGGCATTCAGGAGGGCGATGTCATTACCAAGCTGGGCGATGACGAGATTACGAGCGCCGATGGCCTGATCATCGCGCTGCGCAGCCACGAGGTGGGCGAGAAGGTCGAGATCACGCTCATGCGCGGCAAGGACGAGGAGAAGGTCACCGTCGAGCTGGGCTCCGACGAGAAGCTGCAGAACCAGCAGCAGGATGACAGCGCGACCGACACCGGCAACGGCGGTATTACCGACGAGCAGCTGCGCCAGTACCTGGAGGAGCTGCTAGGCCAGCAGGGCCAGGGCCAGGGTCAAGGCTACGGCCAGGGCTACTAGCGAGCCGTTTCGCTCATACCGATGCCAGAGGGGCTGTCCCACCAACGCGGGACAGCCCCTCTTTTCTTATTGATCCGTTGGGGACGGAGGAAAACGGATCATTTAGAAATGGCAAGGGCATGGTTTGATCGCGCGATCCACCCCAGTCTGGCGGCTGCCGATTCGGTGCGGTTTGAGACCGCTATTCGGCCCCGTTGCGACCGGTGGTACTCTTGTATCCGTTTGAAATCGAGCGAAGGAGTGCCGCTATGGAGCAATCGAGCCTGTTTGGTGACGGTGTGGACATCGATACCGAAACGCTAGCGAGCACGGATACCGCTGCACCGGTCGATGCCCGTGCCCAGGCGGCAGCGCGCGCGGCCGAGCTGCGCCACGAGCTCGACTATCACGCCTATCGCTACTACATGCTCGATGCGCCCGAGATCACGGACGCCGCCTTCGACAAAATGCTCGTTGAACTGCAGGAAATCGAGGCCACCTACCCTGACCTGGTGACGCCCGACAGCTATACCCAGCGCGTGGGCGGCTACGTGAGCGAGCAGTTTACGCCGGTCACGCATATGGCACGCATGTATTCCATGGACGATGCCATGGATCTGGACGAACTCGACGCGTGGCTCCAGCGCACTGAGGATGCCCTCGGTGCCGGCAGCGTCACTTATACCTGCGAGCTTAAGATCGACGGCCTGGGCGTGGCGCTTACCTACCAAAACGGCACCTTCGTACGTGCGGCCACACGTGGCGATGGCGCCACGGGCGAGGACGTGTCGCTCAACGTGCGTACTATCAAGGATGTGCCCATGCACCTGTCCGAGCCTGCGCTCGCCCACATGGGTGCCGACCGCGAGCGCACCATTGAGGTGCGCGGCGAGGTCTATATGCCCAAGGGCAGCTTTGTTCGTCTGAACGACGAGGCCGATGCTGAGGGCCGCGACCCCTTCGCCAACCCGCGCAACGCCGCCGCCGGCAGCCTGCGCCAAAAGGACCCCAAGGTCACGGCGCGCCGCGACCTGGCCACCTTTATCTATGCCATCGCCGATACCGACCCGCTGCATGTTCACAGCCAGCGCGAGTTTCTCGATTGGTTGCGTAGCGCCGGCTTTAGCGTCAACCCCAACGTGGCTCGTTGCGCCACGCCGGCCGAAGTCCACGAGTTCTGTGCCCAGGCGCTCGAGCATCGCGGCGACCTGGACTACGATATCGACGGCGTGGTCGTAAAGGTCGACAGCTTTCAACAGCAGCTCGACCTGGGCTTTACCGCCCGCGCGCCGCGCTGGGCCATTGCCTTTAAGTTCCCGCCCGAGGAAAAGCAAACCGTTCTGCGCGAAATTCGCATCCAGGTGGGCCGCACCGGTGTGCTCACGCCGGTCGCCGAGTTCGACCCGGTGACGGTCGCCGGCTCCACCATCGCGCGCGCCACGCTGCACAATATCGACGAGATCCGCCGCAAAAACGTGCGCGAGGGCGACACCATCATCGTGCACAAGGCGGGCGACGTAATCCCCGAGGTCGTGGGCCCGGTGCTCGATAAGCGCCCGGCCGATTCGGTTGACTGGTACATGCCCGAGGTCTGCCCCGTGTGCGGTAGCCCCGTGGTCCACGAGGACGGCGAGGTCGCCTACCGTTGCGTTTCCATCGACTGCCCCGCGCAGCTCAAGGAGCGCCTGCTCCACTGGGTGAGCCGCGGCTGCATGGACGTTGATGGCCTGGGCGACGAGATCGTCGACAAGATGATCGCCGCCGGGCTGATCCACGACGTCGCGGACTTCTACCAGCTCACAGTCGACGACATCGCCGGCCTGGACACGGGGCGCACCTATGCCAGCTCCAACAGCAAAAAGGGCGTCAAGAAGGGCGACCCCATTCCGGTAGGCCTCAAGACGGCCGAGAAAATCATCGCCGAGCTCAACAAGTCCAAGAGCCAGCCGCTCGGTCGCGTGCTGTTTGCCCTGGGCATCCGCCACGTGGGCAAGAGCGTGGGCGAGGTCATTTCCGAGCGATTCCTGTCGATCGACAAGCTCATCTTGGCGAGCGAAGAGGATATCGCCGAGTGCGAGGGCATCGGTCCCAAGATTGCGGCGAGCGTCAAGCAGTTCCTGGCCGTGCCCGAGAACCTTGCCGTGCTGGAGCGCCTGCGCCAGGCGGGCCTGTCGCTCGAGGTCGACTTGGGCGCCGCGCACGCGCAAGCCGCAGCCGACGCCGGCGTGGCAGGCGAGCTTGCCGACGCACAGCCACTCGCGGGTCTGACCTTCGTGCTCACCGGCACGCTCGTCAATCGCACGCGCGACGAGGCGGGCGCGGCGCTCAAGGTGCTCGGCGCTAAGGTTTCGGGCAGCGTGTCAAAGAAGACGAGCTACCTGGTCGCCGGCCCCAAAGCGGGCTCCAAGCTCACCAAAGCCGAGCAGCTGGGTGTACCCGTGCTGGACGAGGACGCACTCGAGCAGATCCTGGCGACTGGTCAGGTGCCCCAGGCTTAGCGCGTTGATAGCCAAATTGAAGAACCGCCCGGAAAGCATGATGCCTTTCGGGCGGTTCTTATTTGGACGGGGCAACCGGCACCGTAATCTGCGTCACGTGGGTCGCGGGGTCGTCGCCGATGATGTCGTCGATCAGGGCGATTCCGCGTCGCCCCGCTACGCTGCCAACTTGTCAAAAGCCCCGCGCCGGTTGAGCACGGTAAACGCGACAACACAGATGACTGCCGACAGAATGGACCCGCACGGCGAGGCGATGCCCATGGGAAACAACGTTTCGGAATAGGCGTTCGACAGCAGCCACGCGCCCGGCACGCGAATGAGCGCCACGGCCAGCACGTTGTGCGCAAAGCCGATGTAGCTCTTGCCATACGCGGCGAAAAAGCCGCTAAAGCAAATGTGGATGCCGGCAAAAATCGCGTCGAAAATATAACTGTGCATATAGCCGGTGCCGGCGGCGACCACTGCGGGGTCCTTGGCAAAAAAGCCGATAAACGCCGGCGCCACTAGCCACATCAGCACCGTGATCAGGCAGCCGTACACCACCGAGATCGTCATGGCATCCTTGAGCACCTGACGCGCACGATCACCCTTGCCCGCGCCGGCGTTTTGCGCCGTGAGCGCGCTGACGGTGGCACCCATGGAACTCGGCACAATAAACAAAAAGCTGATCATCTTCTCGACCAGGCCCACGGCGGCGGCGTCGACGAGCCCTCGGTGGTTGGCGATGACGGTGATAAACATAAACGCCACCTGGATGCAGCCGTCCTGCACGGCCACGGGCACGCCGATCTTAAGGATGCTGCCGAGCACCTCGGGCTGGGGGCGTAGGTCGCTGCGCTTAACGTGGATGTTCGTGCGGCGGCTCTTGAGCCACACGAGCGCGAGGGCAACGCTGACCGTCTGCGCGGTCACCGTGCCGAGCGCCGCACCCACGGGGCCGAGCCCCATGTGTCCGATAAACAGAAAATCGAGCGCGATATTGATGATGCATGCCACGCCGATCACGTACATGGGCGAGCGCGAATCGCCCAGACCGCGAAAAATGGCCGAGAGGATGTTGTACGCGGCGATAAACGGAATGCCCATAAAGCAGATACGCAGGTAGGCGGATGTACCTTCGACTGCCTCGGCCGGCGTGCCAATGAGCGCCACGATCTGCGGGCACAGCGCAAGCAGGACAGCGGCCAGTACCACCGAGACACCCATAAACAGCGTGATGGTGTTGCCGATGGCGGTCTCGGCGCGATCGAAGCGACGCGAACCCACGGCGTGGCCGACGATGACCGTCGTTCCCATGGCCAGGCCCACGAGCGCCACGGTAATCATATAGAGCGTCTGCGCGCCATTTGCCACGGCGGTGATGCCGGCAGCGCCGCTAAACTGCCCCATCATGTACAGGTCGGCCATGCCGTAGAGCATCTGCAAAAAGTACGAGAGCATATAAGGCAGGGCAAAGACCGCGATGGTCTTGAGGACATTGCCGCGTGTGAGGTCGTGTTCCATGAGCGGGGGCACTTTCTGGCTGGGTTTGTTTATGTACCAGTGTAGTGAAAACCCTACAACGATTGTAGAGTCAAGGTTTGTGTTGGCAGTGGGGCGAAAAAAGTCGCGCGCACCATTATTCCGAGTGAATATGGATACACATCACGAGAACTCGCCGCCGGCGCTAACCTTGCAGAAAACGATTTCGGAATACTTGACACCATTATTCGGCGCGCAATAATACGTGCGTTTGCGAACAACGTTTGATGGGGGTTGAACCTGCGTGCGCAATCTCAAAATACTGTTTTCCTATCTAGGGGCATACCGTCGCGATGCCATCCTCGGCGTGTTCTTTGTGTCGGTCGAGACGGTGCTCGAGCTGTTTATCCCGGTCATCATGGCCAACATCATCGATGTGGGCGTGCCTGCGGGTGATATCAACTACATGCTGCTGCAGGGCGCGTACATGTTGGTGTGCGCTGCGCTTTCGCTGGTACTGGGCTTGGGTTATGCACGCACGTCCGCCCGCGTTGCCTCGGGCCTAGGCGCTAACCTGCGCGAGGCTGAGTACAAAAAGATTCAGACGCTCGCTTTTGGTAACCTGGACAACTACGATGCCAGCTCGCTCGTCACCCGCATGACCACGGACATCACCGTTATCCAAAATGCTGTGGGCAACGGCTTTCGCCCTATGGTGCGCGGCCCGGTGACGCTTATCGTCGGCCTTATCTACGCGCTGATGCTGTCGCGCCCGCTCGCCAACGTCTTTGCGATCATCTTGCCCGTGCTGGCAATCGTACTGGGCGTCATCACCTATCGCGTCAGTCCGCTCTACCGCCAACTCCAGACCTCGATGGACCACCTCAACGGCGTGGTACAGGAAGACCTCACCGCCGTGCGTGCCGTCAAGGCCTACGTTCGTACCGAGCACGAGGAGGCCAAGTTCGACACCGTCAATACCGAGCTCGCCGGCACGGCGACAAAGACCTTTGGCAGCGCGGTGCTCAACCTGCCGGTGTTTCAGCTGTCGATGTACGTGGCTGCGCTCTCTATCCTGTGGATTGGCGGCCGCATGATTCTCGCCGGCAAGCTGGGCGTGGGCTCGCTCACGGGCTTTATGAGCTACGTGCTGCTGATCATGAATTCGCTCATGATGATTTCCAACGTGTTTTTGCTGCTCACGCGCGCTCTTACGAGTGTGGGCCGTATCGCCGAGGTGCTCGATGAGGAACCCTTTATCGCCAACCCCGCGGGAGACCTCGCGATTGCGGCACCAGCGGACGGCAGTATCGAGTTTCGCGACGTTTCCTTTAAATACCGCGCGGATGCAGCCGAGGATGTGCTCGAGCATATCGACCTTCGCATCGAGAGCGGCTCGACGGTGGGCATCCTCGGCGGTACGGGATCGGGCAAGAGCTCGCTTGTGCAGCTGATTGCGCGCCTGTACGACGCTACCGAGGGCGCCGTGCTTGTGGGCGGACGTGACGTGCGTGACTACGACCTCGCCGCCTTGCGCGACGCTGTGGGCATTGTGCTGCAAAAGAACGTGCTGTTTACGGGCACCGTGCGCGAGAACCTGCAGTGGGGCAATCCGCAGGCGTCGGACGATGAGCTCCTCGCGGCTTGCCGCGCGGCGTGCGTGGACGAGTTCCTTGATCGCATCGGCGGGCTGGACGGCGAGTTGGGCCAAGGCGGCGCCGGTGTCTCGGGTGGCCAGAAGCAACGCCTGTGCATCGCGCGCACGCTGCTCAAGCATCCGCGCGTGCTCATTTTTGATGACTCCACCAGCGCGGTCGATATGGCGACCGACGCTAAGATTCGCGAGCACATCGCCCGGATTTCCGATACGACCGTGCTCATCATCGCCCAGCGCATCGCGAGTGTCATGGATACCGATCGCATTGTGGTGTTGGACGACGGTCGTGTCCACGGCGTGGGCACGCACGAGGAGCTGCTGGCGGGCGACAACATCTACCAGGAGATTTACGCCTCGCAGATGGAGTTTGCGAGGAACGCGGAAGCCGGCGACGGCAGTGACGATGGTTGCGCGAATGATCCGTTTTCCTCCGTCGCATGCGGATCGCCCTTGGAAGGGGGTGAGCGCCATGCCTAAGACCGCAGCCCAAGCACGCCCGGCCGACCTCAAGCGCACTGTACGCCGCTTGCTCTCCTACATGGGGCATGCCAAGTTCTCGTTGCTCGCGGTGGGCGTGCTCGCCTCTGTCGCCGCCATTGCGAGCCTCGCCGGCACCTACATGGTGCGCCCCATCGTTAACGGTTTGGCCACGGGCGGGGAGGAACTGCTTGCCAGGCAGGTCATCCTGACGGCGATCATCTACGCCGCGGGCGTGCTCTCGGCCCTGGGCTACTCACAGATCATGGTGCGTGCGGCCCAACGCGTGGTGTCCGATATTCGCCGCGACCTGTTCGCGCACATCCAGACGCTGCCGCTCAGTTATTTTGACAGCACGCGCTCGGGCGACATCATGAGTTTTTTCACCAACGACGTCGACACCGTCTCCGAGGCGCTCAACAACAGCTTTGCCAACGTGATTCAGGCCGCCATTCAGGTCGTGGGCACCACGGCCATGCTCATCATCCTTAACTGGCAGCTCACGATTATCACGCTCGTGTGCGATGCAGCCATTGTGCTGTATGCGCGCTACTCGGGCGCGCGCTCTAAGCGCTTCTTTGCCGCCCAGCAGGCATCGCTTGGCGACCTGGACGGATATATCGAAGAAATGGTCTCGGGCCAAAAGGTCATCAAGGTCTTTAACCGTGAGGCAGCGAATGTCGCCGGCTTCACCTGCCGCAACGACGAGCTTCGCCGCACCGGTACCGCCGCCGTGAGCTATGCCAACTCCATGGTGCCCATGACCGTCGTGATTGGCTACGTCAACTATGCCATCGTCGCCGTGGCGGGCGGCATGCTCTGCATCAAGGGACTTGCCGACGTGGGTGCACTCGCGAGCTACCTGGTCTTTGTGCGCCAGGCGGCCATGCCCATCAACCAGTTTACGCAGCTGGGCAACTTCTTGCTCAACGCG
This sequence comes from uncultured Collinsella sp., assembly GCA_902496335.1. Classification (GTDB taxonomy): domain Bacteria; phylum Actinomycetota; class Coriobacteriia; order Coriobacteriales; family Coriobacteriaceae; genus Collinsella. The sequence goes on along the minus strand of CABVAO010000011.1, from coordinate 11,404 downwards.
TTGGCCGGTGCCGAGCGCCTGTTTGCCGCCATGGACCTTAAGCCCGAGGTGGACGAGGGCTGCGTGGAGCTGGTGCAGACGGGCGACGCCGCGTGGGCGTGGAAGATTCCCGAGGGCCAGGGCGTGGGCGTCTACGGGCACCTGCATGACGTGGCAGCCGTTGATGAGTCGGGCCGCGCGGTGGCCGCCGACGGCACCGAGCTCACGTGCGGCTTGGTCCCGCTTGCCGGCGACGTGCGCTTCCATGCCGTGGACTTTTCCTACGTGCCGGGCGCCCGCGTGCTCACGGACCTCAACCTGTTTGCCAAGCCGGGGCAAAAGATTGCGTTTGTGGGCTCCACGGGCGCCGGCAAGACGACCATTACCAACCTCATCAACCGCTTCTACGAGGTCGATGACGGCGAGATCACGTACGACGGCATCGACGTCAAGCACATTGCCAAGGCCAGCCTGCGCGGGTCGCTCGGCATTGTGCTGCAGGATACGCACCTGTTTAGCGGCACCATTGCGCAGAACATCCGCTTTGGCAAGCTCGACGCGACCGACGAAGAGGTGCGCGCCGCTGCTGAGGCCGCCTGCGCGGATTCGTTTATCCGCCGCCTGCCGCGGGGCTACGACACACCGGTCACGGCCGACGGCGCCAACCTGTCGCAGGGTCAGCGTCAGCTGCTCGCCATCGCGCGCGTGGCCGTCGCCGATCCGCCGGTGCTCATCCTGGACGAGGCCACGAGCTCCATTGACACGCGTACCGAAAAGCTCATCGAGCGCGGTATGGACCGCATCATGCGCGGTCGCACCACGTTTATGATCGCGCACCGCCTGTCCACTGTCCGCGACGCCGACGCCATCATGGTCCTCGAACACGGCCGCATCATCGAGCGCGGCACGCACGAAGAGCTACTCGCCCAGCACGGCGAGTACTGGCAGCTGGCGCATGGCTTAAAAGAGCTGGATTAACCCGTTCGAGCACGATACTTTGACCCCTCCGTGCCTCTCACCTCGCCTCAAACCATCACAACATTCGGCGTTTTTTGCCAAAATCGGGAAAAGCATCGAATGTTGTGATGGTTTTTCTGCCACTCGACCGGGTGGAATCGCTTTCTTGTGCACGAAGGTGTGCGGACCCGTGGGCAGGGGAATAAGGTTGGTTATCCGACTCTATTGGAGGGCTCATGGACCTGCCGATCGTCCTGTCCCATAAGACTGCCTGGCTGTACCACAACGTGGCGCGCCCGTCCGAGCCGCTCTCGCGAGCAAGCAGCCTATACGATGAGGACTCGCTTGCTAACGAGGCGGAACCGACCGCGAGCCTGCCCAAATTGGGACTCGATGCCAAGGGGCTGAGGGCTTCAACGGCAGTTGGGATCGTTACCGACTATCTGGTTTCGCTTGGTATTCCGCGAGAAGAGCTCGATCATGTCGACACGCTCGTCAACTTCGATTTTGAGCGCTCGACGCCGGCTGGATTTAGGTGCCACGTGTTTGGAGCGCCGGTACCTCCATGCCATCTTATCGAGGTGGCAGAGGGCCTTCTAGTGGTTGATGAGGCCATATGCTTTGTCCAAGCGGGTTCGTGGATGAGTGAGCCCGAGCAGCTGGAATATGGCTACGAAATCTGCGCCCGATACCATTTGAATCATCTGTCGACAGGCGATTATATCGAGATGGGGCAGAGGTATACCGTTGCCGACTTGATTGCCTATTGCAATGAGAACCGATCTCGTCAGGGGGCTATACGCGCGGCCGCCGTGCTCAAGCGCGTGCACGATGGCGCGCGGTCGCCCATGGAGACGGCCACCGCAATCATGGTCGTAGCAAAACGTTCCCAGGGCGGGCTGGGATACACCAAGATCGAGCTCAACCATCGGGTCGATGTTCCCAACGAGTTCAAGTATCTCGCAAAGTCCGGGTATTTCGAGATTGACGTATATGCGCCTGCGAGCGGTACGGGGATCGAATACAACGGCTCGGACCATCTTGATAAACAGCGCAGCGCGTCGGACGCGGAGCGTATGACCGTACTGAGCGCGCTGGGCTTTAGGATGATCGTCCTCACCGGGACTCAGTTTGCCCACCAGCTGCAATTGCACCGGGCGATGAACGCCATCGCGCTCGCTATGGGCCTTAAGTGCGACCGAAGCGAAGCGTTCCAGAAACGTCAGAACGACCTGCGAGAATTCGTGATTCGGCACTGGGACGGCGGCCTTTAGGGGCGCTTTGGTCCTTGTACGGGGTGCCATGGGCAGGCAAACCATCACAACATTCGACGTTTTTTGCCAAAAACGGGAAAAGCATCGAATGTTGTGATGGTTTGCATGCTGAGGATGGGCTTGGGAAGCCGGTTTTGCTCGAAGTGACCTGTCCTGTCGTACGGGTGTCGGCATGATTCTCTCGTGGGGTATTATGTTTTCCGAAGAATAAAACGCCGCGTGAGGGGAGGGCTGCGTGGACGGGCACGTGCAACACGACGGCTTTGGCCGCGATATCAACTACCTGCGCATTGCCGTTACCGACAAGTGCAATTTCCGCTGCATCTATTGCATGCCGGCCGATGGCGTGGCGCCCCGTGCACACGACGAGCTGCTCAGCGCCGAGGAAATCGCCCGCTTTGTGCGCTTGGTGGCGGGGGAGGGCATTCGCCGCGTGCGCCTGACGGGTGGCGAGCCGCTGGTCAGCCGCCGTATCATTCCGCTCATTCGCGACATTCGCGCGATTCCGCAGATCGAGGACATCTCGCTTACCACCAATGGCGCCCTGCTTCCCAAGCTGGCGCCGCAGCTCAAAGATGCCGGGCTTAACCGCGTCAACATCTCGCTCGACACACTCGACCCTACGCTGTTTGGAAAGATCACGCGCCTAGGTCGACTCGAACAGACCATGGCTGGCATCGACGCGGCGCTGGCCTGGGGCTTTGAGCCCGTTAAGGTCAACTGCGTTGTTGTGCGCCGGCTCAACCAGGATGTGGCGGCCCTCGCACGGCTGACCGTCGACCGCCCCATCCACCTGCGCTTTATCGAATACATGCCCATCGGCGACGAGCACACGAGCTCGCATTGCACTGTGGACCCGCATGCGCCCGCGCTCAATCCCGAGCTGTGGGACGCGAGTGACACCGTTCCGAGCGACGAGCTGCGGGAGCGCATCAATGCCGGGGCCGCCGCGACGGGACTGGGCGAGCTCGAGCCGCTTGACATCAACGACGCTCCTGCCGGCGCGGGCCCTGCGCGCTATTGGCACTTTCCGGGCGCGGCGGGAACGGTCGGCTTTATTAGCGCCATGTCCAACCATTTTTGTGCGAATTGCAACCGTCTGCGCCTGACGGCCGATGGTAACGTGCGTCCGTGCCTGTTCAGCGATGCCGAGTATTCGGTGCGTGAGGCGCTGCGCCGTGGTGATGATATGCAGGTACTTTCGATTTGGCGCGATGCCGTGGCCCACAAACCGCAGGAACACGCGATAATTGAGGGCACGCAACGATTTATGTCCCAAATCGGAGGATGATCATATGGCCAAGAGCAGGTACGCCGATGCCACCAAGGCCGCTCGCAGGGCCGCGATGTCTGCCCACAGAGCCACGGCTGCGGCCGGCGATGCCGTTGCAGGCGCGCAGCCGACTACCAGCGCTGCCACCGAGCCCGCCCGCGATGCCCGTCGCGACGAGCTGACGCACGTGGACGCCAAGGGCGAGGTTCGCATGGTCGACGTGTCCGACAAGGCCGAGACCCATCGCATTGCCATCGCCGAGGGCACCATCCTCATGCACCCCGAGACGCAGGCCATGGTGCTGCAGGACCGCGCCAAAAAGGGCGACGTGCTTGCCTGCGCGCGCGTGGCGGGCATTATGGCCATCAAGCGCACGAGCGACATCATCCCCATGTGCCATCCGCTGCTCATTACCAAGAGCAAGTGCGATATTGCGCCCATCGCTCCGGCGGGGACGCCGGCCGAGGACGTGCCCGAGGGCTGGGCGCCGGCGCGCGCGGACGGGCAGGTTGGCTTTCACGTGCTGGTTACGGCGGGCGTGACGGGCAAGACGGGTATCGAGATGGAGGCGTTGACCGGAGCGAGTGCCGCGTGCCTAACGATCTATGACATGTGCAAGGCAGTCGATCGCGGCATGGAAATCGTCGACGTGCGCCTGTTGCACAAGGAGGGCGGCCGCTCGGGCGTGTGGGACCGCGCCGAACGTCAGGCCGCTGCTGTTGAGGCTGCCGCCGCAGACGGTGCCGCGCCCGCGAGCGCGCCCGTCGCCGTCGCGCCCGCAGCTCCGACACCGGCCGTCCCCGCGATCGCGTTTATCGGCTACCAAAACTCGGGCAAGACCACGCTCGTCGAGAAGGTTATCGCCGAGCTCACCCGCCGCGGCCTGCGCGTGGGCTCGCTCAAGCATCACGGGCACCACGGCTTTGATATCGACGTGCCCGCTAAGGATACGTGGCGCCATCACCAAGCCGGATCCAAGCACGTGGGCCTCATCTGCGCCACGCGCTGGGCGGAGTACGCCGACACGCGCGAGGAGGACGAGATGCCCGCGCGCGAGCTGCTGTCGCGCTACAACGATGTCGACGTGGTGATCATCGAGGGCTACAAGACTGAGGGCTTCGACAACATCGTGGTCGCGCGCTCCGGCGTCGACCGCCTGCGCGGCAAGAGCTCGCTCGACCTGGTCGACGGTCGCACGCTGGCCCTTGCCTGCAACGAGGCTCTGGCACGCCAGGCCTTCGACGCCGGCTTTGCGACCCGAGCCATCAACATCAACGATGCGCGAGCCATCTGCGATCTTATCCAAGATCATCTGGCCTAAAACCTGCCAAAAAGGGACAGGTTAATTTTGGCAGGTTCTATCTGGGCAAACGTCATTTCCACCACAAAGGGGCCAGGCACCTTTGTGGTGGTTTTTGTTTCAGTAGATGTGTGGGACATGCCTTACAATCTACCAAGTAGTTCATGACGGGCGAAAAACGGAGAAAAGGGGCTTGATGCGTCCTTAATGTTTCATGCGGATAGATTGATTTGACAGACGGTGGCGAATGCCCGCCGTCCGCATTCGTATGAAACAAGGAGTCTCCATGCTCGCCTCTCTTTTCTCAAAGCCTCAACCATCGCTGTCCGTACAGGCCAAGCGCCTGGTGGCGATGCGCTTTCTCATCTACACCGGTTTTCAGACCAGCTACTTTATCGGCGTCATCGGAACGCTCACCTATGCAGACAATGCCTCGGTCATGGCGACATCGCTGGCCGTCCTTTTTATGAACGTATTCGTGATCTTGGGATCCTTCGCGGGTGGCGCGGCGCTCGACGCCTGGGGCCCGTGCCGTCATTTCTTGCTGAGCATCGTGGGCACGCTGGCAACCGGCGCGACAATCCTCGCCTTTGGCAGCGCGACCGGAACAGTCCTTGCCGGCGCGGTACTCCTGGGCTTTGTGATGGGATTCGCCCAGCCCATCGCTACGTCCTATCCGGCGTATCTCACCGACGATCCCGTCGAGCTCAAAGACATCAACTCCGCCATCGCCATGTTTTCAAACGTGAGTATCATCGTTGGTCCCACGTTGGGTGGCTTTGTCGCGGCGGCTGCGTCGTCGCGCGCGGTGTTTGTGCTCATGATGCTCTTTACCGTGCTGGCGTTCGTCGTCGGTTGGGACTTTGGGCCGCAGACCAGCCATGTCGCCGGGCATGCGGATGCCGATTCGGCAGAGGAAGGGGAGCGTGCGGGACAAAGCTCCAACTCCGGCACGTCCGCCCGCGCCACCTTCGCAGCCAGCATCAAGACAGTCTTCACCAACAGCGTCCTCGCGCTACTTTTCTGCATTATTTTCCTTTCGAACTTTGGCTACGGAGCCTTCGATCCGCTCGAGTCGTTTTTCTATCGCGATGTCCTACGCGTTGGCGTTGAGTGGATGGGCTGGCTCTCGTCGGCCTCGGGCGTGGGCGCGGTGCTGGGCGCCGTCGTTGCGCTCCGTTTGCCGCCGCACCTGGTCAACCTTAAAACGCTGCTCGTGGCGCTTATGTCCGTGGGTCTGGGAAGCCTGCTCTACGTGGGAACGTCGTACGTGGGCGTAGCCCTTGTCGGCCAGATTGCCCTGGGCGTGGCCTGGGGCGTCGTCAACCCGCTCCACAACACTATCGTGCAAACGGCGGCCCCGCTCGAGCAACTCGGGCGCGTCAACTCGGTCATGGGTTTTGGCAATATGTTCGCCGGCGTGGCCCCGCTGGCGATTGCCCCGTGGCTGGCGGCGACGTTTGGTGTGCAGCAGACGCTCATCGGGGCGGGCATGGTCGTGACGGCGGTTCCCGCGGCGTTGCTGCTGTTTGGTCGCTGGCACTTGGATCGTGCCGCAAGGCAGTAAAAACCATCACAACATTCGATGAAAATCGCGATTTTGCCGAAAAACATCGAATGTTGTGATGGTTTGCGCCCCGGGTCCGGCCACCACAAAGGGGCCAGGCACCTTTGTGGTGGTTTTTGCTTTGACGGGCTGCGCCTGCGCCTTGGTATACCATGTACGCCGTTTACGAATACACCCCACACCGCCGCACAACCCAGAAAGGCCCCCATGGACACCACCTTCAGCCACATCAAAGCCGTGTTCTGCGATATCGACGGCACGCTGCTCACGAGCCAGCACACGGTGTCCCCGCGCACCGTGGCGGCGATCCGCGCCCTGCGCGAGCGCGGCGTGCTCTTTGGCCTGTGCACCGGGCGCGACGCCCGCGCGACCGAGGCCATGTACGAGCTCTGGGGCATCGAAGGCCTGGTGGACGTGCTGGTGGGCTGCGGTGGCGCCGAGGTCATCGACCGTGCGCACGACATCAACGAGCTGAGCTATCCGCTGCCGGGCGAGACCATCGCGCGCATCTGCAAACACATGGCGGACCTTCCGGCAACGCCCGTCTGCCACCGAGACGGCGTGTTCTACGTGCCCGAGAGCAACGCGTGCGTCGAGCACCTGTCGCGCGTCGACGGCGTGCCCTACCAGGTGGTCGATTTTGCCGAGTTTTTGCGCGAGCCGCAGCCCAAGGTGATGTTTACCATGGCGCCCGAGGTAATGCCGCGGGTGATTGAGCGGGCGTCGACGTTTGCCGATAACACCGTTAAGGCGGCGGCTCTGCAAACCACGCAGCGGCTCTACGAGTTCATGGATCCGCGCGTGTCCAAGACGCGCGGCCTTGTGCGCGTGGCGGAGCTCAACGACATGGAGCTCCGGGACATCTGCGTGTTTGGCGATGCCGATAACGACACCTGCATGGTGGCCGACGCCGGCGTGGGCGTGGCCATGGCAAACGGCAGCGACGCCACCCGTGCCGCCGCCGACTTTGTAACCGCCAGCAACGACAAAGACGGCATAGCGATCTTTATCGAGGAACATCTGCTGTAGCGCAGGGGGAGAACCACCACAAAAGGGGCAGGTACCTTTGCGGTGGCCTCAGGCGATTTGGGCGAATTGATACCGAAAATCTGCGCGAAAATTCAAATTTAGTTGTCTGAACATCACACTTCTAACCACCGATGGGTCAAAGATATTCTCATCAGTTTGATAGGATATTCCTTCCGGTTAATGACCTACTGCTCACGGTCGATTTTCGACCGTGAGCGGGATGTTTGCTCTTGAGCAAAATGTTGTGCAAATTAATTTAATGCCATTAAAAAAATGATGGGCAACTAAATTACCAGCAGAAACAAAAAATAGATAGCGAATAAACAAAGGTAAATCTGAGCAAATGTCAAGAGAATTGAGAATTCGCTACAAAACTATCGGTTTTCTTGCTCAGATGTTCAAACAATCGTTACAATAAGTACTACAAGCGTGCGCAATCACAGGTTGCGCAGATACGTTTGATAGTGAAAGAGCAAGATCGCGGTCTCTTGGGGAGGAGACATCGATGAAAGCGAATTCAGACAAATCTAAGCAGAGTGGTAAAGCGACGCGCCGTGTACTGGCAGGCGTTTTGTGCGGAGCATCCGTTTTGAGCCTGGTACTGTCGCTCGTCATGCCCCCGATCTCGCAGGCCATTGCCAACGATGCCCAGACAGATTCTACCGAGGAAACTGTGATGGGGGGGGGTTCCTCAAGTGAGTCTACTGGTGTAGACAGCACCACTAACGGGGGTGCCGAAAAGCAGATTAGCGATGATGCCGAGAATGGCGCGAGCGAAGACGCCGCTGCCGCGGGACTGCCGTCCGACGACGCGGAGGCCAAGGGCGCCGCGCAGCCTTCCGATACACAGCCTTCTGATGATGATAATAACGATGAAAACGCTATCGCTCCCGTCAGTGCCGATGGCTATACCGAGGTAAGCGGCGATGTTGCTGGGGTGTTTACCAATGGCGGCAAGTTCCGACTGACGGATTATGCCTATTCGGATAAGCAGATCACTATCAGCAAAGACACCACCATCGATCTTAACGGCAACATGCTCTGTAACCGTTCTGGCGGCTTAGACTCCTTCTTTGTGGTCGAAAACGGAGCCACGCTCACTATCGAGGATTTAGGCCAAACAACAATAGATGCACCAAGTTCGGTCGATACGGCCAATACGCCGGCGGGTCAGCTTGCGAGTATGGAGTGGGAAAAGGGAAGCAGCTCTAATAACGGCACTCCTAAGAGTCTTACTTACTTTGAGACCAAGAGCACGCCCAATCAAGATGGACTCGGCACAACCGAGACTACGATCAGGTATGTCGTTACGGGCTTTGGCGCTATTGATGCGGCATCGGACAGCGGTTCCGTAAAGCATGTGGTCACCGTTAAAGAGGGCGGCACGCTCGATCTCAAGGGCGGCATGATTACCACGGCCGCCAATCTGAGCGATGACGGCCATGTGATTTTTTCTGAGGGTAAAGTCAAAATCGAAGGCGGTTACGTCACCAATGGCAACGGCGGTGGCTGGGGCGGTGGCCTGTGCATAACGGGCGAGAAGGCGGGCGCGAATGCCAGTCTCGAAATGACAGGCGGCGTGGTCGCGGGAAACAAGTCGGGTTCTGGCGGCGGCATCTATGCTGACAAGGGAGCCACCCTGAAGCTTACGGGCGGAATTATCTCTGGCAACGCTACGTATGAAAACACTTGCAACAGCGGCGGCAGTCCCGAAAATGGTTATGGCGGCGGCGTCTTTACCAAAAATGCTTGCGTTAGTATCAGCGATTCGGCAAGCATTACTAACAATCGTGTCGATTCCAATATCTCTGAATCGTTTAACAATGGCCTGCTCGGTGGCGGTGGCATTGCATGTGTAAATGGTGGCAAGCTCAGTATAACGGGTGGCTCAGTTACTGCTAACTACTCCCATGAGGCTGGCGGTGGCGTTTACGCTGGTTTTTACAACCAGACCATCGAGTTTGAAATGACTGGCGGCACGATTGCCGGCAACGTGGCGGAGAACGCTGAGGGCGGCGGTTTGCGTATCGCTGGCGGTGACAACACTGGTACGATGGCAACAATTAGCGCTGGTGAGAACAGCAAGATTTACATTACGAACAACAAGACTATGACGGGTAAGGATCGCGGCGGCGACTGGGGCGGCGGTGGCGTCTTTATCCAGAAGGGCGGCAAGCTCAATATCGTAAAGACGTTGATTGCCGAAAATGAGGCTGGCGGCTGGGGCGGCGGCGTTGGCGCTTGCCCTACGGGCGAAACAATCGTTTCGCATTCCAACGGTGCCGCTATTTATAACAATAAAGATAATAATGGTGAACACTACTCTGCCGGCGGATATGGGAAGAACGAGGATAGTAACTCCGAGTACATTACCGAGCCCTTCAAAAAATCCGGCCATAAGGATTTCTTCCTGGTGCGTAAAAAAGATGGTGCGAACTCGACAATTGCAGTTGTGCTCGGCAAGATGCTCGGCGGCGAATCGGCTGGTTGGCAGGGCACTTGCGACGGAAATCCGATTACCATCGACCCAAATGGCGGTGCCGAGGCCAAGTACATGTTCGGTCTTGAGGCCCATCCGACTGATGAGGCCATGAGAAAGGCGCAGATGGCGGCTACGACCATCATCAGTGGTAACTACTCCTACACCCACGGTGGCGGCATCATGACCAACGGCGACCTCATCGTCGGCGATGTTACTAAGGGGCTGAACGTTTATCCGAACATGAAGCTCAATGCCAGTAAGGTTCTTAAAGATGCAATGGACAAATCGCTAAAACTTGAAGGGCACAATTACAAGTTTAAGTTGCTGCGCCAGGATGGTACCAACGAGCCTTCTTGGAAAGCTGACGGCACGTTTGACATGGGCGATTGCATTGTTGCGGGCGAGGCGCCTGCTGACCAAACAGACGGCAATATCACCTTCGACTCTGGCAAGGACTATTCTTCGGGACAATACGTTTTCTATCTAGTTGAGGAACCTGTCAGCGGCGAAAACGAGATAGACACCAAGTTCGATAAGACGATCTACAAGATTGTGGTGACCGTTGAAGACAGTCCATACAAGACCGATGCGCTCATGGCGATTCCTATCAAATATTACAAAGTAAAAGAAGTAGCTGTCTGTAAAAAAGCGGATACAGACAACAGCTTTGTATCACTAGATTCCGAAAGCTATTCCGTTGCGCCATCGGAGGATAACACGGAGGCTACGGTGACTATTGGTGACAGGAACACCAACCCGACCTTTACCAACAAGATCGTGCCTTACACCTCCACTGGTTCCTGGACTCCTAAGGCGACTAAGGTCGTCGAGGGTGGCGAGATGAAGGAGTTTACGCTTCAGCTTGCGACCGATGTCAATTTTCAGAAGATTATTCAAGAGGCCAAAACTACTGGCGACAAAAAGAAGCAGACGCTTTCGTTCGTAGATGCCTCTGGTAAGGGGATTGAGTACTCGCTCTCTGATATCACTGCGAATCCTGACACCGCTGGTGACTCAACCGGCCGTGGTGCTTCCAAGACCTTCACGTACTATGTGCGCGAGAAAACCGACGGCTCGTTGTTCTCGCACTATAAGTACGACAAGTCGGTCTACAAGCTTACGGTTGTTGCAACGGACAATACCAAAGGAACCATCAACTGTAAGGTGACCTACAGGAAGGGAACCGTTGGCTCCGATGGCAAGTGGAAAGATGCTGATAGCGCCGACCACGAGCTCACCGACACCTCCACCCCCACCTTCACTAACACCTACTCTACCTCTTTGCCCCTTTCTGGTATGTCGGGCGTCACTCTGACGTACCTTGCCGGCGCGGCGGTGCTTTGCGCTGCTGCGGCCTGGATGCACATTCGTCGCAAGGCGAATGCGAAGGGAGGTAAGCGTCGTGAATAAGAAAGTTTGCTCCTTCCCGATCTTGTTTGCACTGCTTGCCCTCCTGATCGGCACCTGCGCGGTTGTGTTCCCCGCATCCGCGCAGGCCGTGCCGACCTCGACCGGTTCCATCACGGTGAGCGGCACCGTGGCG
>CABVAO010000010.1 GCA_902496335.1 uncultured Collinsella sp. | reverse complement strand
CGAAGATCCCCAGGTCGGCCGCCGACTCGGCCTCCAAGAACGACAGGAACGACGCCGCCAGGATGGCCAAGGCGATACTCGCCCACGACATCTCCCCCGTATGGATCCCCTCCCCCGAGGTCGAAGGCATCAGGGACCTCGCCGGCGCCTACGGCGGGGCGACCGCGCGCCTGGCGACCGCCAAGCAGCGGCTGCTCGCCTTCCTCGCAAAGCGGGGGTTCGTCTACGGCGGCACCACGCCCGCCGGCAACCCGAGGAAGTACTGGACCTACGACTTCCTGAGGTGGCTCGACAAGGTCAGGCCGGAGGACGATGGCGGGGTTCGGACGCTCGCCGCCCTGAGGAACGAGGTCGAGGCCGCGGCGGAGGCCCGGGCGGACCTGCTCTCCGAGTACAGGGCCGCCGTGGATGCCAGCCCGATCGCCGCGGAGGTGGCCGCCCTCCAGTCGATCAAGGGCTGCGCCTTCGCGCTGGCCGCGGCCTTCTCGGCCGAGGTCGGCGACTTCACGAGGTTCCGTTCCGGAAGGCAGGTCACGGCCTATTTCGGCCTCGCGCCGAGTCAGAGGTCGAGTGGCGACTCCGTGCGGCTCGGAGGCATCAGCGGTGCGGGCAACGCGCTCGTGAGGAAGCTGGCCGTTGAGGGCTCATGGTGCTACGCCGCGGCGCGGCACCAGCCGAAGCTCATGCCGAGGGACACGGGCGTGCCCCTCGAGATAAGGGTGCACGGGAGGAAGGGGTCCGAGCGGCTCCTGCGGCGGCGCGAGGAGATGCTCGCCCGCGGCGTGCCCGCGGCGAAGGCCAACGCGGCCACCGCGGCCGAGCTCGTGAGGTGGCTTTGGGCCCTCGGCATGATGTGCCGGGAGGGCGCGGAATAGACATAGCCCCCGTCCCGGCGAGCCGGGCGGCCTTCGGGGATACCCCCTATTTCGCTGTGCGCGCGGAGCCCTCCGCATGCGCCTCGACAGACTTGGGGAACCCCCGCCGAAGGAGAGGATTGCGGGCCGCCAGAGCGGTATCCGCGGATATGAGACTGAGCCGAAGGCGTCGATGACATGCCGGGGGCGGACCGGGACGGGTTAACGGCAGGCCCCGCCGACCGATTGCAAGCGGTCGGCGGGGCCATTGTGGCTCTTGACAGCGGATTGGGTCATATGAGCGAAAACGCCCCTAAGCGAGCAATGTGCCTTGAAAGAGGAGGGCATAGGCCTTCTGGCCATGTCCGACGATTGAAAGGCAGATTGCCGCTTCGGGGCGTTTGCAGCGTCGACTGGTTACGCGGTTTGGTAAAACCGCGTAACTAGCACACTCGAGTCTTGCCGATCATGATGTTGAGGATCTCGACGTCGGTGTCCTTCATGCCCACACGGCCCACGTAGCCCATGCTGGCGATTGTCTGCTCGACGGTATCCTGGATCAGACCCTCGCCGGCACGGAAGCCGCGGCCCTGCATGGCCATATCGTGGCCCAGAATCGCCGCATCGACGGCAGCGGAAATCTTGGCGGCGCAGCTCGCCTTGGCGCCATCGCACACGATGCCGCCAACGTTGCCGAGCGTGTTCGAGACCGTCGCGCCGATCTGCTCGCGCGTGCCACCGCACAGCCAGGTAATCGCGGCGCCGGCACCACATGCGGCGCAAATAGCACCGCAAAACGCCGAGAGCGCACCGATATAGCTCTTGATATGCACAGCGATAAGATCGGACAGCATAACGGCGCGCACCAGGCGATCGTGGTCGCAGCGAAGGTATTCGGCATACTCCATAACGGGCAGTGCGCAGGTAATGCCCTGATTGCCCGAGCCGCACACAATGGCGACTGGCAGCGCGCAGCCGTTCATGCGGGCGTCAGATCCGGCAGCCGCACGGGCACGGGCACGACAGGCGACGTCATCGGCACGAGCGCCCAGCAGCGTACGGCCCACCTCGGCACCCCAAGCGTGCGCCAAGCCCTCTGCGCTAATGGCGCCGTTCAGCTCGATCTGACGCTCAACGGCAGCGCGAGCGCCCTCAACATCGCCGTCCTCGATAAAGTCGATGATGGACTCGATCGACATGGGCGTGTCGGCGCTATCTGCCGCACGCTCGGCCACCACGCGCTCTGCGCAGGCGGCACACTCCCCCGCCGACTTGCCGCATACTGGAATACCGTCGAGCGTATGGCACGTGACATTGGTGTGGTGGTCGGTAATCTCGACGACCGCGGTATGGCCCCCGGCCGTGGCAGTCACCTTGATGTAGAGATTGGGCACGCCCTCGACAAGCGACACATCGCAGTAGCTGACGTCGGCGAGAAGCTCGGCCACGCGAGCACGGTCTTTATCGTCAACGCTCTCGAGCACCTCGAGCGCGCTCTTGGCGTCACCGCCCACGGCACCCAGCACGGCCGCCGCCTCAATACCGTGCATGCCGCCCGAGTTGGGCACGGTCACGCTCTTAACGTTCTTGATGATATTGCCCGAGCAGGCAACATCCATATGATCGGGTTCGCAACCGAGCGTCTGGCTCGCCAGCGCCGCTGCATAGGCAACGGCAATAGGCTCGGTGCAGCCGAGCGCACAGACAAGCTCGCGGTTCAAGACATCGCAAAAAGCGGCATCGCGGATGGAATCAGTAGGCATAGGTATCTCCTGCTTACATAACGAACTGGGCTCTCGATAATAGTTAGCTCTTTTATTTGATAACAATGCATCAAAAACCGCAACCATGGTTCCGACGGACGGCGTTCAAGCGCAATCTGACGGCATTATTCATGAGAAGCCGGTCTTGTTGCATGCTAAAGCATTTGACCAAAAAACGCCCGAGCGTTTACGCAGAAGTCGCGCTATCATGCAGTCGAACGCGGTAAAACCATTAGCAATCTCGCCGCACAGACCAGAGAGGAACCATCTATGAAGATCGGTATCGGTAACGACCACGCAGCCGTCGAGCTCAAGAACATCATTTCCGAGCACCTGAAGGAACGCGGCTGCGATGTCGTAAACTTTGGTACCAACACCTCCGAGAGCTTTGACTACCCCATCGCCGGCTATAAGGTGGGTAAGGCCGTTGCCAACGGCGACGTCGACCTGGGCATCCTCATCTGTGGCACCGGTGTCGGGATTAGCCTGGCTGCCAACAAGGTCGAGGGCGTACGCGCCGTCGTGTGCTCCGAGCCCTTCAGCGCCAAGCTCTCCCGCATGCACAACAACACCAACGTGCTCGCCTTTGGCGCCCGCGTCGTGGGCTCCGAGCTCGCCAAGATGATCGTCGACGAGTGGCTCGACGCCGAGTTTGAGGGCGGCCGCCACGAGCGTCGCGTCAATCTCCTCAACGAGATCGACCAGACCCGTGGACTCAAGGTCGTCGACGAGGCTTAAAGACCTACAAAGCCATACGCTAACGCCGGCCCCCGCCCGGAAGAAACATCCGGACGGGGGCTCTTTAGTAGATTTCTAGGCGTTTACCAAAAAATCTACTGGAATAAAAAGGGCGCCGCGGATGGAATTCCGCGGCGCCAAAGCCACACGCTAACAGCTTTAAGGAGTCAAAGCTGGTTTAGCCAAAGAAGCGCTTGATCTCGATCTCGGCGTTCTCCAGGCAGTCGGAGCCGTGGATCACGTTGGCGTTGACATCGACAGCGAAGTCGCCGCGAATGGTGCCGGGGGCAGCATCAAGCGGGTTGGTAGCGCCCATAAGGGTGCGCATCTTGGAGACAGCGGAGAGACCGGAAACGACCATCTTGACGACCGGACCGCTCATCATAAAGTCACAGAGACCGCCAAAGAAGGGCTTGTCGGCCAGATGGGCGTAGTGCTCCTCGACGGTAGCGCGGTCGAGCGTGGTCATCTCCATGCGCTCGATGACAAGGCCGCTGCGCTCGATGCGAGCAACAATCTCGCCGATCTTGCGATCGCGCACCGCGTCGGGCTTAATCATGATGAAGGTCTTCTCGATAGCCATAAGGTAGCCTTTCAAGTAGGTTCGCGCGTGCCCAAGTCCCATTCCGGCACCCGCCCGGACTGCATCGTAACAGAGTTTTAGCTTCAGTAAAACAAAAAGCTGTTTATTGAAACGCTACAATTTATTAAAGCGCTCCATATGTGTCACTTCTGTTTCGAAGCCCGATTAGAGTACCATCCGACCGCGCATCAACCGCATCGAACCGAGCGGACGGTCGGTTGCCGCCCGTGAACGCACCCCCTTCACAACCTGCCCAAAGGTCCTACAGAAGTTCTCGACAAGCCCCTTCCCCATTGCAACAAAATACGGGCGTCCGCAGCAGCAGACGCCCGTAAAAGCAAAAAACGATTTATCAATAAATGGCCAAAGCAGATTCAACTAAACCCTTACTTTGCCCCGTGGCCCATCTCGACGACCTTGGTCAGCGATCCAAGCACGCCTTCGTCGTCGACGAGTTGTGCCTGGGCACGCTGCAGCTGCACGGCAACGGCGGCAGGAGCGGTGCCGCCCTCGGTCGTGCGCGCGGCGACAATCGACGGAATGTCGAGCGCCTCGGTAATATCGTGCTCAAAGAGCGGGCTTGCCTCTTGGAACACCTCAAACGGCAGGTCCTCAAGATTGCAGCCGCGCTTCTCGCACATCAGGACCAAATGGCCCACCACGGCGTGTGCCTCGCGGAACGGCAGGCCACGCTTGGCCAGGTAATCGGCAACATCGGTGGCGGCAAGGTGTCCCACGCCGCACTCGCGCGCCATGGCATCCTCGTTGACGGTCCAGGTCGAAATCATACCGGCCATAACGGACAGGCACTGCATGAGCGTATGGGCGGTATCAAGCGCACCCTCCTTGTCCTCCTGCAAGTCCTTGTTATAAGCGAGCGGCAGGCCCTTCATGGTCACGAGCAGCTGAACCAGGTTGCCATAGACTCGGCCGCTCTTGCCGCGGATAAGCTCGGCAAAATCGGGGTTCTTCTTCTGTGGCATGATGGACGAGCCAGTGGAGTAGGAGTCGGAAAGCGTGATAAAGCCAAATTCGGAGCTCGACCACAGCACGATCTCCTCGGAAAGACGCGACAAGTGCATCGCCATGACGGAACCGGCGTAATGCAGGTCAAGGAGGAAATCACGGTCGGAAACCGCATCGAGCGAGTTGGGAATCACGCCCGCAAAGCCAAGTTCGGCAGCCGTCATCTGACGATCGAGCGGATAGCTCGTACCGGCAAGCGCGGCAGCGCCCAGCGGGCAGTTGTCGGCAGCATCAAAGGCGGCCTTCAGGCGTGTAAAGTCGCGCGCGAACATCCAAGAATACGCCAGCAGATGATGCGACAGCAGCACGGGCTGAGCATGCTGCATGTGCGTGTAGCCCGGCAGAATCACCTTGTCGTACTTCTTGGCCGCATCCACCAGCACATGACGCAGCTCAAGATTGGCCTCCATGAGCTCTTTGGCCAGCGCCTTGACGCCCAGGCGCGTATCGGTCGCCACCTGGTCGTTACGCGAACGCCCGGTATGCAGGCGCTTACCGGCCTCGCCGATGCGGCGCGTCAGCTCGCTCTCGATGGACATATGAATGTCCTCGTCGTTGATGTCGAAGGTAAAGTTGCCGGCATCGATATCCTGCTCGATTGCGGCCAGACCCTCGGCAATCACCTGCTCGTCCTCGGCGCTGATAATGCCCTGGGCCGCCAGCATCTTGGCATGTGCCTTAGAGCCGGCGATGTCCTGCTTATAGAGATGTTTGTCGACCGGCAGCGACGCGCCAAACTCCTGCGTGACCTCGGCCACGCCCGCCTCAAAACGACCGCCCCAAAGAGCCATGGAACCGTCTCCTTTCTCCAAATACCAAAACAAGCGCCCAAAGCAATGCGCCATATCGCTAAAGCGATTTCTCAACCGCTAGTTTTGCATATTCCCCACCATGCGCGAGGCCATATAGCTAATTTGCAAAGAAGTGACGCGCCATGCACTTGGCGCCCAACGTCTCCCTCCGGATGTTGCCCTGCGAACCATCGATCCAGGCCTTCAGGCTCATAGGGACGTCCTCGACCTTTGCAGCATCGAACTCGGGCGCAAGGGCGAGTAAAGCATGCGCAATAGCATTGAACATAATGGATACTCCTCATATAAATAGGCGCAGAGCCGCCAAATTGATAGAAGGAGCCCCGCCGGACAACCCCGACGGGGCTCGGACACGGCCGCAGACGCGGCATCATATATGCGGGCGGAACGTAGGGGCCACCGATGTTAAGAAGTGTCAGCAAGCATAACGAAAGGTAGGGACCCCGTGCGCCCGTTATGTATCACGCGGATGGGCCGCGCGGATACCAAGGAAAGGAAGACTTAAGCCTGGGCGGCAGCGAAGCTGGGACCCTGGACCTTAGCCCACGTCTTGAGCGACAGCGTATCGATCTCGATAAAGCCAGCACTGGCCTTCTCGTCAAACGTGGTGTCGCGGTCGTAGGTAGCCAGACCGTAGTCATACAGGCTAAACGGGCTCTTGCGGCCGACGACATGGCAGTTGCCCTTAAAGAACTTCAGGCGGACGGTGCCGGTCACGAACTTCTGGGTGTCGGCCATAAAGGCGTCGAGCGCGTTCTTGAGCGGGCTGTACCACTGGCCGTTGTACACGGCGGTAGCCCAATCCTGCTCGAGCTTAATCTTGATCTTGAGCAGGTCGCCCTCGACGCAAATGTCCTCGAGCGCCTTGTGGGCGGTGATGAGTGTCAGGGCGCCGGGAACCTCATAGCACTCGCGGCTCTTGAGGCCCACCAGACGATCCTCGACCAGGTCGAGACGGCCAAAGCCGTTGTCGCCCGAAATCTTGTTGAGGGCGATGACGATCTCGGAAAGCTTCATCTTCTTGCCGTCGACGGCGACGGGCTTGCCGGCCTCAAACTCAATCTCGGTATACGTCGGGGTGTCAGGCGTGTCCTCGGGATTCTTAGTCATAACCCAGGCGTCGTCGAGCGGCTCGTTCCAGGGATCCTCCAGGTGGCCGCACTCAATGGCACGACCCCACAGGTTGTCATCGATGGAATAGGGGTTGTCGTTAGCACCCTCGGGAACCGGCACGTTGTGGGCATGAGCATAGGCGACCTCATCGGGACGGCACTTCAGATTCCACTCGCGAACCGGGGCGATAACCTTGAGCTCGGGGTCAAGGGCCTTGACGGCAGCCTCAAAACGAACCTGGTCGTTACCCTTGCCGGTGCAGCCGTGGGCGACGTAGGTCGCGCCAAACTCGTGAGCGACCTCGACAAGCTTCTTGGCGAGCAGCGGGCGTGACAGGGCGGAGAGCAGCGGGTACTTGTTCTCGTACATGGAGTTTGCGGCGATGGCCTTAGTCAGGAACTCATCGGAGAACTCGTCGCGCAGGTCGAGCACCTGGCAATCGAGAACGCCCAGGTCGAGCGCTTTCTGCTTCTTGGCATCCAGGCCGGTCTCCTCCTGGCCCACGTTGCCGCAGACGCAAACGACATCGAGATTCTTCTCGTCCTGGAGCCACTTGACACATACGGATGTATCAAGACCACCGGAATATGCGAGAACGACTTTTTCCTTGCTCATGGCTGTTTCCTTTCGCCCTTGGTAGCTAGTTAGAACATCGGTCAGTTGCAAGTCACCTTGAGGTCAAAAACCGTGCAATATCAGGTTATTCAGCAGAATGCATCACAGGCATGCCCTAGAAACATGCGGCTATGTCGTGCATAAAACCCAACGACCTCAAAATGACTCTGTTGAGGCGTTACGCCCCATAAGGACAGAGACGATAGTTATCGTCGTCGGGAAATTGCGCGCTGGCGTCGGATGGCATTGTCTGCAGTAGTGATGATCTTTACGAACTGCATCTGCCTCTCCTTTCACCTATCGCCGGGCGCAATTCTAATATCGCAAACGGTACCTTTTCCTCGGTAAGCGGTTGTTTTTCCGTCTCCGTTTTCGATGGTCGCTATATTACGCTAAAGTGCCCGCAGCACAAGCGACAAATTCAAATTTCTGAAAAGTTTTTTCATTAGTTTGTGAATAGTGATGCAAATACGCGCCAATCCTGCGAAAATACGGCCGACTAAGAGTTGATGGTTATAACGTCTGAAACAAACTCGAAACGAAAGGCTCGCTTTTATGCAAACTTACGAATCGGACGCCAATATCGGAAACATTAAGATTCTCGCCGTCGATATGGACAAGACGTTACTAACCGACGAGCGCGTGTTACCACAGGGTCTTGATGAGCGCCTGGACAAGCTCGCCGACGCCGGCATCGTATTCTGCCCCGCCAGCGGACGTCCCGCCCCCAAGCTCGAGGAGATGTTCGAAGACATCAAGAGCCGCATCGCTTTTTGCCCCGATAACGGAGCCTGCGTCATCTATCGCGGCAACTATATCTATAAGAGCAACATCGATGTGGCGCTGTATCAGCAGGTGCTCGCTCGTGCCTCGGAGGACCCGCGCGCCGTTCCCGTCCTGTGCTGCTACGACGAGTTCTATGTGCTCGCCCGCGACCATCAGTACCACGACGAGATCAGCGTGTACTACAACACGATCAACTACGTCGATAGTTTTGAGGGCCTTGATATCGAGTCCAATAAGATTTCGATCTTCTTCCCCGCCTACGATGCCGAGCCAGCGTTTCGCGAGGACTACAGCCCGGCATTCTCGGACCGACTCTATGTCACCAATGCGGGCCGCGAGTGGATCGACTTTATGAACCTGGGCGTCGACAAAGGCGCCGGCGTCGCGCATCTGTGCGAGCAGCTGGGCATTGATATCGCCGATGCCGCCGCCGTGGGCGACACCTACAACGATATCCCCATGCTGGAGCGCGTCGGACACAGCTTTATCGTGGACAATGCCGAGGAGCATATGAACGCGCACGCCAAGTGGCGCATTCCGAGCAACAACGACGGGGGCGTACTGACGCTCATCGACGCCATCTTGGCGGCTCGGTAGCCGTCCCATCGGGCCTGGCCGGGCGGCACGGGATAACTTTTCGCTCGGTCAGGTCCTGCGCAAGACGAAAGCCACATTAAGTGGCTTTCTTTGCGTGCGGAATCTACGAAAAGTTATCCCGTGCCGCCCGGCCAGGCCCTAGGTTTACTTACCTGCCGCCTAGATGGCGTCTTGGCGTCTAGATACTTGGCTGAATTTTTTGGAATGAAGGGGGCTCCTTGTTGGCAAGGAGCCCCCTTCTGCTTTTGGCTACTTTGGTGTTGTTGGTACGTCTTTATTTGGCATCGGCCCAGGTTATGCCGGTGCTGGCTTCGGCGATCAACGGTACGCGGAGGTCTACTACGTGCTCCATGACGTCGCGGACCATGGCGGTTAGGCGCTCGACTTCGTCGACGGGACACTCAAAGTCCAGTTCGTCGTGTACCTGTAGGATCATGTGGGCGGCAAAGCCTTCTTCTTCCAGACGTCGGCTTACGCGGGCCATCGCGATCTTGATGATGTCGGCGGCGGTGCCCTGCATGGGGTGGTTCATGGCCGTGCGCTCGCCAAAGCCGCGGAGTTGCGGATTTTTGGCCTTGAGCTCCAGAATATGACGACGGCGGCCGTACATGGTCTCGGCGTAGCCCGTCTGCTTGGCGCGCGCCACCACGTTGTCGAGGAACGTGCGCACGCCCGGGTAGGCCTCGTAGTAGCGGTCGATCATGTCGCGCGCCTCGGCCATCGAGATATGCAGCGACTGCGACAGGCCGTAGGCCTGCTGACCATACACGATGCCAAAGTTCACGGCCTTGGCGCGACTGCGCAGGTCGGGCGTTACCTCGGACACCGGCACGCCGAACACGCGCGCCGCCGTCTCGGCATGGAAGTCCTCGCCCTCGTTAAAGGCGCGCACCAAGTGCTCGTCACCCGAGAGATGCGCCAGCAGACGCAGCTCGATCTGCGAGTAGTCCACCGCCAAAAAGACGCTTCCCTCGCCTGCCGAAAACGCCGTCTTAACGGTACGACCCAGCTCCGAGCGCGTCGGGATGTTCTGCAGGTTCGGGTCGCTCGAGGACAGACGCCCCGTTGCCGTGATGGTCTGGTTGTACGTAGTGTGTACGCGACCGTCACCACGGCGTAGCGGGCCCAGGGTGTCCAGATAGGTGGACTTGATCTTAGACTTCTCACGCCAGTCCAAGATCAGACGCACGATTTCGTGGTCACGCGCAAGGTCGCTCAGCACCTTGGCGTTGGTCGAATAATAGCCGCGCTTAGTCTTCTTGAGGCCCTTGGTCGGAAGCCCCATCACATCAAAGAGCACATGCGACAGCTGCATGGGACTGCCAATATTAAAGGTCTCGTCACCCGCCAGGTCGCGAATACTGCGCTCAACCTCGGTAATCTGGGTCGCCAGACCCTCGGACAGACTGTGCAGACGGTCGGGGTCCACGAGCATGCCCGCGCGCTCCATCTTGGCAAGTACCGGAACGAGCGGCATCTCGATGCCATCGAACACGTTGGCGGCATTCTCACGGGCCATGCACTCGCGCAACGGTGCCACGAGCGCCAGCGTCAGAGCCGCAGTACGGGCGGCAGGCGCCGGAGCGTCCTCACCAGCACCCTCTGCGCCGCGCGCCGCAGGCAGCGCCATCTGCAGATACGTATCGGCAAGATATGCCTCATCGAACTCGGAGCGATCGGAATCCAGCAGATAGGCAGCGACCACGGTATCGAAGATACGCGTGGAATCGGTAGCGAGCGGATCCATGAGCTCGGGCTCAGAAGAATCGATGGGCGAAAGCTCGTGCAACAGCGCCTTCATATCCGGGCTCGCCACGCGACCCTCCATAAACAGACGCGCGAGCACGCCGGCAATCACGCCGTGGACGAAGTTGAAGCCCTCAACCTCAGCCACCGCACAGCTGTCGCCCTCCTCGAGCGCGAACAGGCCCTTGGACGTCGCCAACCACAGCGTGCGCGTCAGTCCAAAGAGCGCGCCCTCTTCCTTGTCGTCGTCCACCACGGCGGCGACCCACTCGTCGGCATCAATCGCGCGGGAGACCTCAGCCGCAACGGCACCAAGCGCGTCGGCATCGCCGGCGGCCGCGCGAACCATAGCAGGTATCTCAAACACACTGGAGGCAGCAGCCCCGCCCTCGCCGCCGATCAGCGCCAAGAAACGGTTCTGCATGGCGGTGATACCAAGCGTGCCCAGCGCCGCGGACACTTCGTCGGCAGAAAACGCCGGGAAGGACGTTTCGTCAAAGTCGAGCTCGACGGGCGCATCGGTGCGAATGGTTGCGACCTTGCGGCTCAGCAGCGCATCGTCGATGTGCGCACGCAGGTTCTCGCCCATCTTGCCCTTGACCTCGTCGGCATGCGCGATGACTTCGTCCAGGCTACCGTACTTCGTAATGAGCGCGCTCGCCTTTTTGGGGCCGATGCCCGGTACGCCGGGAATGTTGTCCGACGTATCGCCCTTCAGACCGTAAAAATCGGGCACGAGCGCCGGCGTAATGCCGTGATACAGGTCGTCCACGCTCTCGGGCGTCATGATCGCAACGTCGGACAGGCCCTTGCGGGTCGAGACCACGTTGACGTGCTCGGTCACGAGCTGATACATATCGCGATCACCGGTCACCAGCAGCATGTCACAGCCGGCCTGCTCGCCCAGGCGCGCCATAGTGCCCAGGATGTCATCGCCTTCCCAGCCCTCGGACTGCAGAATCGGCACGTTGAGTGCGGCGAGCAGCTCCTTAATCATAGGAAACTGCGCATGCAGGTCGGGATCCATGGGCGGACGCTGCGCCTTGTACTGCGGCAACATCTCCATACGCACGCGCGGCTTGCCCTTGTCAAACGCCACGACAACGCCGTCGGGATTAAAGGCGTCAATCATCTTGAGGAACATGTTCAGGAAGCCAAAGATCGCGTTGGTGGGACGACCGTCCGGCGCGTTCATGGTGGGCGGCACGGCGTGGAAGGCGCGGTGCATGAGCGAGTTGCCGTCGATGACGGCAAAGGTACGGCGCTTGTCAGACATATTGAATACCTCGCTTTGGGCTGGGCACGGTTTGCTCACACCAGTTTACACGCTCCCCGCCCCACGGCCACCGCACATCAAGCTCCCCCGCCACCGTGAGCCCGCGCGTGATACGATGGCTCACGGTACATCAACCAGCACGATCGATCCGAAAGGAGCCTGCGTCATGGAGCGTCCCTGCGCATGGAAAAAGTACACGCCACAGCAGATCGAGGAGCTCGAGGAGCTTTGCCGCGGCTATAAGCAGTTTTTGAGTGAGAACAAGACCGAGCGCCTGTGCGTCAAGACCGGTATCAAGATGGCCGAGGAGGCGGGCTACGTCAATCTAGAGACCGTGATCGCCGAGGGCCGCGCGCTCAAGGCCGGCGACAAGGTGTACGCCGCCAATCACGGCAAGGACCTCATGCTCGTCAACCTGGGCACCGCCCCGCTCGAGCAGGGCTTTAACATCCTGGGCGCCCACGTGGACTCACCGCGCCTGGACCTTAAGCAGAACCCCGCTTTCGAGGCCGGCGACATGGCTTATCTCGACACGCACTACTATGGCGGCGTCAAGAGCTACCACTGGGTCGCTTCCCCGCTCGCGCTCGTAGGCGTCATCTGCAAAAAGGACGGCACCACCGTCGACATTAACATCGGCGACAAGGCAGACGACCCGGTCTTTACCATCTCCGACCTGCTGATCCACCTCTCGAGCGAGCAGATGGCCAAGCCCGCCAAGGACGCCGTCGACGCCGAGATCCTCGACGTGATCGTGGGCGGCCGCCCCGTCAAGTTTGACGAGGACGACAAGGACGCCCCCAAGGAGCCCGTCAAGCAGATGTTCCTGGACATCCTCAAGGAGCAGTACGACGTCGAGGAGGAGGACTTCCTCTCTGCCGAGATCGAGGTCGTGCCCGCCGGCCCGGCCCGCGACATGGGCCTCGACCGCTCCATGATTTTGGGCTATGGCCACGACGACCGCGTCTGCGCTTACCCCTCCATGCTCGCCCAGATCAATGTGGCCAATGTCGAGCGCACGAGCATCACGCTCATCGTCGACAAAGAGGAGATCGGCTCCGTGGGCGCCACCGGCATGACGAGCCGCTTCTTCGAGAACACCGTCGCCGAGATCATGACACTCGCCGGCGAGGACAGCCCGCTGGCTCTGCGCCGCGCGCTCGCCCGCAGCCGTATGCTCTCCTCCGACGTGTCCGCCGGCTTCGACCCGGGCTACGCCGGCAAGTTCGAGACCAAGAACGCAGCCTTCATGGGTCGTGGCCTGTGCTTTAACAAGTACACGGGCAGCCGCGGCAAGGGCGGCTCCAACGACGCCGATGCCGAGTACGTGGCCCTCGTCCGCGACATCATGGACGAGGCCGGCGTGGACTTCCAGACCTGTGAGCTCGGCCGCGTCAACGCGGGCGGCGGCGGCACCATAGCCTACATCATGGCCAAGTACGGCATGAACGTCATCGACTCCGGCGTTGCCGTCCTGTCCATGCACGCCCTGTGGGAGGTCGCCAACAAGGCCGACATCTACGAGGCCTACCGCGGCTACAAGGCCTTCATCGAGCGAGCATAACCAACCCTTCATCAGTTGCGGTGAAATACGGACTAAACTGGCCCATAAACGGCCAAAACAGACCGTATTCCACCGCAATTTCTTTTTTGGCAGAGGAGAGTTCATGCTGCAGGTCATCATTTCGCCCGCCAAGCAGATGCGCGCGGCCCAAGATGCTTTTGAAGTCCTGGGCATCCCACCCTTTGTGCGCGAGACGGCTCGCCTCCACCGCGCACTGCTAGATATCGAGCGGAATGAAGGCAGCGGCGGCCTGCAGGCGCTGTGGAACGTGAGTGACAAACTGCTGGGGCCTTGCCTCAACACCCTGCATGAGTTCGGGCCCATCCTGAAAAGCGGCGATCTCGACAATCCCGCACTCGCTCGCCACCTCTCCCCTGCCGTCATGTCCTATCACGGCATTCAATACCAGAGCATGGCACCCGAGGTGATGGATTCCGCGCAGCTCGCATGGCTGCAAGACCATCTGTGGATCCTCTCCGGCCTCTACGGGTGCGTTCGTCCCTTTCATGCCGTCGAACCGTATCGGCTGGAGATGGGCGCGAAGCTCGCCGTTGACGATGCCCGAGACCTCTACGCGTTTTGGAGCGACAAGCTCGCGCGGGCTATCGCCCCGGCAGGCTCAAACACCACGATCGTCAACCTCGCCAGCGTAGAGTATGCCAAAGCCGTTCTGCCCCACCTCGCGGGCGACGCCACGGCCGTCACATGCCTCTTTGGCGAGGGTATCCGCAACGGGAAGCCCATCCAACGGTCGACCGCCAGCAAAAAGGCGCGCGGCTCCATGGTGCGGTGGATGGCAGAAAACAAGCTCGAGGATGCAAGCGAACTCACCGCGTTCGACGTTGGCTATCGGCACTTTCCCGAGCTTTCAAATAAAAACACTTTGATCTTCCTGAACGAACAGGCCTTGTAGGACCATTGCTACTTTTGAATGTGCTGCCTAGGCACGGCGTTTATTCCGCCAAGCCGTCGGCTTTGGCAATTTCATTTGTCGAGCCGTCCTGATAGGTAATCTTGACATGCTCCACCTCGGATAGCTTGACACCCGACGGAGGCTCAAGACGCCATTCCGTCAGCGCGATATCCATCGTCGTGGGCACATCCCCTTTATCTTTGAGTTTAACCGTGAGTGTTTTGAGCGCCGCATCAAACGTCACGCGTTCGATTTCCTCGCCAGGAATAGACCCACCGCTCAACTGCAATTGCACAAACTCGTCGCGCGGATACCAATAGTCGCCCGGCGCGGCAACGGTATTGCCGCCCGCGACCTTCACCGTCATGATCGGCAGGCTATCGTCCGCCTCAAACGTCCAGGCAGCTCCCCCACGCTCGCCAAACATCCAGATACAACAGGCAATCACCATCACGACAAGAATCGCAAAACCAATTGCGACCAGTCCATGATGGGCACGGCCCGCCTCGGCCGACACGTCCCACTGTGTCTCTCGATATAGATGCTTGTCTTCCATGTTCGCCTCCCCACGGGCATGCTCATCGCGTCAATCGTACCCATTCGAGCTATACTTGAGCCCACCACATAAACGGGGAGCTTGCAGGACAAGACGGCAGGCTGAGACTGGGCGCGCCCGCCCTGACCCGCAAACCTGATATGGGTAATGCCAACGAAGGGAGCCGTGCCAATGAGCACACAGACCGAGCCCAAGCTCGTCACGCAAATCGACTTCGCCCGCGCTGGGCAGATCACACCTCAGATGAAAGAGGTCGCCGAGCGCGAGCATCGCGACCCCGAGTACATCCGCGAGCGCGTGGCAGACGGCCGCATCGCCATTCCCGCCAACATCGTGCATATCAAAAAGGGCATGCGCGCCTTTGGTGTCGGCGAGGGCCTGTCCACCAAGGTCAACGTGAACTTGGGCATCTCGGGCGACAAGGCCGATGCCGCCGAGGAATGGAAGAAGGTCAAGATCGCCGAGGACTTTGGCGCCGACGCCATCATGGACCTCTCCAACTCGGGCAAGACGCGCCAGTTCCGCCAGCAACTCATCGACGAGACGCCGCTCATGGTGGGCACCGTCCCCATGTACGACGCCATCGGCTACATGGAAAAGCCGCTGGTCAAGCTCACCAAGGACGACCTGCTCGAGGTCGTTCGCGCGCACGCCGAAGACGGCGTGGACTTTATGACCATCCACTGCGGCATCAACAAGTCGGTCATTAAGACCTTTAAGGAGACCGGCCGTCTCATGAACATTGTCAGCCGCGGCGGCTCGCTGCTGTTTGGTTGGATGGAGGTCACCGGCAATGAGAACCCCTTCTACGAGTTCTACGACGAGGTGCTCGAGATCTGCCACGAGTACGACGTGACGATCTCGCTCGGCGACTCCTGCCGCCCGGGCTGCCTCTACGACTCCAACGATGCCACCGAGACCGCCGAGATGATCGAGCTGGGCAAGCTGTGCAAGCGTGCTTGGGCCGCTGGCGTCCAGGTCATGGTCGAGGGCCCGGGTCACATGGCACTCGACGAGATCGCCGCCAACATGAAGCTGCAGAAGCGCCTGTGCCACAACGCCCCGTTCTATGTGCTCGGGCCGCTGGTGACCGATATCGGCGTGGGCTATGACCACATCACCGCCGCCATCGGTGGTGCCATCTCCGCCAGCTCCGGCGCCGACTTCCTGTGCTACGTGACGCCGGCCGAGCACCTGTGCCTCCCCAACGCCCAAGACGTGCTCGATGGACTCATGGCCACCAAGATCGCCGCACACGCCGCCGATATCGCCAAGAAGGTGCCCCACGCCCGCGACATGGACGACAAGATGGGCCAGGCACGCCGCAAGCTCGACTGGGACGCCATGTGGAAGTGCGCGCTCGACCCGGTTACGGGCAAGAAGCGCTACGAGGAGTCCCCCGCCGCCACCGAGGGCACTTGCACCATGTGTGGCAAGATGTGCGCCGTCCGCACCGTTAACAAGGTGTTCGAAGGCACGACGATCGACCTCGGCATGGAGGACTAACTCGTCACCGGAGCCACAAACGGCCACAAGGTGTTCGTCAATTGTTGACATGTGAACATTTTCTTACATTTACGTAAAGATTGCACCGCCCGCCCGGGATCGGCATACAGCCGGCCCGGGCAACTTTATAATGCAGACAGAAGACCCATTTGAATCCGACCGATCAAGGGAGCGAACATGGATCGCAGTAAGGTACCCGCCGTTCTATCCATCGCAGGATCCGATTCCAGCGGTGGTGCCGGCATTCAGGCCGACATCAAGACCATCACGGCGCACCGCCTGTATGCCGAGACGGCCATCACGGCCATCACCGCACAAAACACGCTCGGCGTCACCGCCGTGCAGAATATCTCCCCGGACATTGTCGCGGCGCAGATCGATGCCGTTTTTGACGATATTCGACCCAGCGCCGTCAAGATCGGCATGGTCTCCTCTGCCGAGATTATCGAGGTTATCGCCGACCGCCTGAGTGCCTGGGACGCACAAAATATCGTCGTCGACCCCGTCATGGTCGCCACCTCGGGCGCTCGCCTGATCGCAGAGGACGCCGCCGAAGCGCTTACCCGTCGCCTGTTCCCACTGGCGACCGTCATCACGCCCAATATTCCCGAGGCCATGGCACTGCTCGATTACGAGGTCGATTCCGAGCGCACGCAGCAAAATGCCGCCATGCTCCTCACCCGCCGCTTTGGCTGCGCGTCCCTCGTTAAGGGCGGGCATTTTGTCAATGAGGCCAACGATGTGCTAGCAGAGCCCGCACCGCTCGATGACGAGGGCAACCATCTGGGCGATCCACTCACCACGTGGTTCCGCCACAAGCGCATCGAGACCGGCAACACACATGGCACCGGCTGTACGCTTTCGTCCGCCATCGCCTGCGCGCTGGCCCAAGGCATGGATCTTGCCGACGCCGTCAACGCAGGCAAGGCATACCTGACAGGCGCTCTGGCCGCCGGCTTTGACATGGGCAAAGGTTCCGGCCCCGTCAACCACATGTGGCAGTATTAAGATTCGCAGCCCAAGCCACCGCAAAGGCGCCCGCCCCCTTTGCGGTGGTTTGGGGTCGCGCTACTCTCCGAGCATCTCTTGGAGCTTGGCTGCCACGGCGTGACCCAGGCTCTCATGGCTTTCGGGCATCATATGCAGATAGTCGATATCGCCCGGCTCGGCAAAGTCGGCGGCATTCAAAAAGTCGCAGCCAAACTGCTCAGCCACATGCGCGTAGTACTCACCAAAATGTTCCGAGGCTTCTACGGAATGCTCGTCAAAATCGGTCATATATACGTCGGCGATCTGCGGCTTAATCTTGATAGGCGCCATCAGCAGAATGCGCGGACAAGGCGCAGCGTCGGTCCACGGAAACGCGCGGACGGCGCGAATCAGCGCCATGGCGCCACGGGCGATATCGGAAGCTGTCACGTTAAAGACCGTCTTACAGTCGTTGGTGCCCAGCATGATCACAATGGCGTCCAGCGGCTTATGGGCCTCGAGCAGCATCGGAAGTGCGCGGATGCCGTTAAGATTGGTGTCCAGATGGCACATGTCGTCGCGTACCGTCGTGCGGCCGTTGAGGCCTTCTTCAATTACATGCCAGCCCTCGCCTAAGTCACGTTGGGCCACGCCGCACCAGCGCACATCCTGCGCATAGCGCACCGCGGTGCCGTCGCGCATGCCCGCCGGATCGTAACCATAGGTGTTGCTGTCGCCAAAGCATAGAACGTTTTTCATCGTAAGCCCCTCGCTCAGTAAAAAGCCGACGGAAGCAGCCTCTCCCGCCGGCTCGACCTATCTGTCAGCACGTACCGATTACAGGTACTTGCGCCAATCGTCCTCGTCCTCATCATCCTCGGTAGCAGCCTGGGTCTGCTCGGCGGCGCGAGCTGCCGCAGCGCGAGCGGCAACCTGGGCATAGGACTCCTCGTTGCGCTCGGGGAAGTTTGCCAGCACGTGCTCGAACTTGGCAAAATCCTCATCCCAGCGCGTAGAAGGCACGGCAAAGAAGACTTGCTTGACCTTAAAGTCGCCCGACGCGAGCTCCTTGCGGAAGAGCTCGGCCACGGCCTCTGCGTCAAAGCCGTTGTTGTCGCAGCCCCAAGCGCCCAGCACGAGCTTCTCGCGACCTAGCTCGTCGCAGATGGCAAGCACAAAGCGAATGCGGTCGCGCAGGGCGTCCAGCAGAGCATCGTCGCTCACGCGATACTCCTGGCGGGCGCGCTTAACGTTGGGCGCGGCGGCCACGATCACGTCGGCGTATGCATGCACGTGGTTGCGGTCGAAGCGCACCGCAGGCACCACCAGCGCACGGTTGCGGTAAAGCTCGCAGTTGATGTTGCGGCGACGGTTCTCGCCGTACCATTTGCGCTGCTTATCGAGAACGTTGTACAGATACGAATCGGCGCACAGCGTGGCCTCCTGGCCCAGATAGCCCTGGATGTAGCCACCGCCCGGGTTGGTGAACGAGGCAAAGGCGAGCACGGCCATGTCGCAGAACTGCGCATAGCCACGACCGTTGTCCAGGATGGCCTGCGTGGCGGAGGCATCGAGCACGGTGACCTCAGGCAGAACCGGAGCGGGCTCCTCAGCAGGCGCGGACTCAGCTTCGGCGATTTCCTCGGCAGGCTCAGGCGCTGCCTCGGTCTCGGGCGCCGTCTCGGTCTCGGCAGCCTCCGCGCCCTCGACGTCCTCGGCAACCTGTTCTTCGGCGGCCACAGCACTCTGAACCTTGGCCTTCATCGCCGCGACAAAACCGGCAGGCATACCATCGAACTCGCACACGCCGGCAAGCGAACGCTCGATATCCTTGGCGCACGCTTCGGACACAGTTGCCACGTGACGCTCGGCGGCCTTGGCACGGGCCTCGCGCTTGGGATTGGGCTGACCCGCTCGGTTGGACCTGCGGTTACGGTTCCTGTTGTCGACGTCTGCCATAAGTGGTCACCTTTCCTGTCGCTGCCGCTATCGGCTTTTCCCATCCATGATACCCCGCCGAGTACAAAAAAGACGGCCCCGAAGGACCGCCTTTCGCATCGATTTACACGCACGGCAAGCACCGCCGCAATTCGCCACTAGTCGCGACGGCCAAGGATGTTCAGGATGCGCAGGAACACGTTGATAATGTCCACGAACAGATTGGACGCCATGAGCACGGCGTTGGGCAGCGTAGGCGGCACCGTCGTGGCAACATAGGTGTCGTAGCCAATGAAGCCGGCGAACACCACAATCACGATCAGGTCGGTGATGGACTGCGAAACGCCCATGAACATCAGCACGATCTCAACCAGAATAGTAGCGAGCAGAATGCCAAAACCGATGCCATATACGCGCTGGAAAAACTTGGGGAACGTCACGCCCAAGGCGCCAAAGACAAAGGTGATGGCGGCCGTGGCGATAAAAGCGGTGTTGATGGTGGGCAGGTCGTAGTTGGCAAGGCCAAACGACGCGGTCAGGCCAAAGGTGCTCGCAAAGATTACGTAGCCCACAAGGGACAGGCCCACGGACTGCTTGCTGGCGGCGGCCGACATCATGACCATGCCGACGATGGTCAAAATAAATGAGCCAAAGACCAGCGGCAAAGCGGCGCCGCTCATCATCATGCGCGCAAACGACATGGTGCTCGTAAAGTAAGCACCGACGCCCATGGCGCAAAAGCCCAAAAAGATCAGGGCAGACATGACAAGGTTGTACGCGCGCGGCGACATCTCCTCGGCACGGCTTGCACCGGTCTCGATGGGGCCGTTCTGATAGCCCTGGATATCGTTCATACTTCGTCCTTTCAAAAAGCGCACGACAGCGCCGTAGGTGACAAGATTCCTGCCATTGTACCCGAATGCCGCACGTCCTTACCTACGGCGCTCGCCCTCAAGCGTACGATCAAAGGCCCAGACCCACCAACGCATCACGTGTGCCTGCGAGCCGTCTGCCCGCTCGCGCGTCTGGTCCTCCAGATACAACTCGGTCGCGTGCCCGCCAAAACGCACCTTATATGTTGCCGTACGGATGCCGTGGACCATCAGGCCAAACCCGGTGGTCGAGATAATTTCGTCGATCGTAAAACAACGGCCGTCGACCCAGCAGACGGTGACCGGCACGACCTGTCCGCCCGCGAGGATGCGGGCCACGACGTCCACATACTGCTTGTGCACGCGCCGAGTTTTGCCGTCTGTCTGTCGATATTCCATGCCTCCTATTATCGAACGCATGTTTGCATGTTGTAAAGCGAACAGACTGTGGTTTTGGAGTGTCGTAGTAATCGCACGTGTCCGCATGGCGTGTTAGCAAAAAGAACACCCGCGGTCAACAGGGCTAATATTCAATTTTAGTGCCAAAAAGTTCACTTCTCCCATCAGAACTCGGTAAAGAAACCCACAGGAGGTGATACGATTTATCATGTTTTTGTAACGTGTCTGCAAACTTCGAGAAAGCCCATATATGGACGTAACGTTCTCAACCTTCCTCGGCCAAATTGTGTCGAACCCAGTCCTTGCCGTCACCGTGATCCTCGCGTTGGGCGCCATCTTCGTCAATGGATGGACCGACGCGCCCAACGCCATCGCGACCTGCGTCACTACGCGTTGCATGCCCGCCCGCGCCGCCATTCTCATGAGCGCCGCATTCAACTTCCTCGGCGTGCTCATCATGACGCACTTTAACGCGAGCGTCGCCAACACCATCTCACATATCGTCGACTTTGGCGGAAACAGCACCATGGCGCTCGCGTGCCTCTGCGCGGCACTGTTCTCCATCGTCGTCTACGGCGCCACAGCGTCGCGTTTTGGCATCCCCACCTCGCAAAGCCACAGCCTTATCGCCGGCCTGACCGGTGCCGCCATCGCCCTCGGCGGCGCGAGCAGCGTCAACGTCCACGAGTGGATGAAGGTCATCTACGGCCTGGCGCTCTCCATCGGCCTGGGCTTTGTCATGGGCTGGGTTCTGTGCAAGCTCGTCTCGATTCTTTTCGCCGCCGCCAACAGGCGACGTGCCAATGTCTTCTTTAAATACGCTCAGATCGCGAGTGCCGCGGCCATGAGCTTTATGCATGGCGCGCAGGATGGACAGAAGTTCATCGGCGTGCTCTTTTTAGGCGTGGCCTTCGCCAACGGTCAGACGAGCGTCGGCGATGCCGGCATCCCCATCTGGATTATGCTGCTGTGCTCGGCCACCATGGGCGTCGGCACCAGCGTGGGTGGCGAGCGCATCATCAAGTCCGTCGGCCAGAGCATGGTCAAGCTTGAGAAGTATCAGGGCTTCTCCGCCGACCTCGCAGGCGCCGCGAATCTGCTGCTTGCCACCCTTACCGGTATCCCGGTGTCCTCCACCCACATCAAGACCTGCGCCATCATGGGCGTCGGCGCCGTCAAGCGCCTTTCGGCCATCAACTTCGGCGTGGTCAAGGACATGATGTTCACCTGGTTCTTCACCTTCCCCGCCTGCGGACTCATCAGCTTTGTCATGGCCAAGCTGTTCATGATGTTCATCTAGTCAAACCGAGCGTCCATCCGGACCGTAATACTTCGCACACCCGTCTTCGCCTCGAAAGGACCCACTCATGGCAAAGAAACCCGATTCGTTCTATTTTGACAACTACGTTGCCTGCGCCGACCTCGCCGTTCAGGCTGCCGAGCTGCTCACCAAGATTTTCGAGAACTTCGATCCCGCGAAGATTCACGATATGCTCGACAAGATGCACTCAATCGAGCATGCGGCCGACAAGAAGCACCATGAGCTTGAAGACGCCCTGCTCACGGCCTTTATCACTCCGCTTGAGCGCGAGGACCTGGACCTGATGAGCTGCTCACTCGACACCGTGCTCGACCGTATCGAGGGCGTCGTGCAGCGCGTCTACTTCACCAACATCCAGAGCATCCATCCCGACGCCATCGTCATCGCTCACAAGGTGACTGACGCCTGCCGCGCCATGAAAGACCTGATGGTCGAGCTGCCCAACTACCGCAAGTCCAAGACCCTGCGCGAACTCGTCATCCAGATCAACACCATCGAGTCCGAAGCCGACGAGCTCTATATCAACGCCATGCGCAACCTGCACGTTAACGGCAAGGACCCGCTCGAGGTCATCGCTTGGCGTGACGTGTACGCCTTCCTGGAGTACTGCGCCGACTGCTGCGAGAATGTGGCCGATGTCGTGGATTCGATTGTCATGAAGAACAGTTAATTGGGGGTACGTGTCCCGGCGGCGAAGGGCCGGCACCTGTTTGCTTTCTCACTCCGGCTGCATGGCAGAGTCGTTCGAAAGTAAACAGGTGCCGGCCCTTCGCCTTACGTACCACCATTGGGAACTTTGGCTGATACTTTGAAAGCGATGGGGCTTTTGTTGGCGGGGCCTTTGGACCCGATTGGGAACTTTGGGACCGCCTTAAACGTTTGGGTGGATGGGGCTTTGGGTACCCTTTGTTTTACTTTGGATTGATTCGTTGAATTTGGAGGGCTTGGTTGTGAGTTATTTGGATCTGGCTCGGTCTCGGTATTCTTGTCGCGAGTTTGAGAATCGTTCTGTTGAGCAGGCTGTGGTGGATGCCATTGTTGAGGCTGGGCGGATTGCTCCTTCTGCTTGTAATAACCATCCAACCCGTGTGATGGTGTTGGATACGCCTGAGCTTCTGGAGAAGGCTGCTGCTTGTCAGCCTCGGTTTGCTCGTGATGGGTCTATCTTTGGCGCTCCGCTTATCTTCCTTATTTGCAGCGTTACCGATGATGCTTGGGTGCGCCCGTATGATCAGATGAATTCCAGCGAAATCGATACATCCATCGTTTGCGATCAGATGATGATGGAGGCCACCGAGCAGGGCCTGGGAACGTGCTGGGTATGCCATTTTAAGCCAGAGGTGGCACAGGAGCAGTTCAATCTGCCCAAGGGCGTTTATCCCTATCACATGCTTGTCTGTGGCTATCCTGCCGACCACATCGCCGACCCCGAGCATCGCGAGGCCCGTACCATTCCCCTCCCCAACTTCCTCCTCAAGTAGTTTTTTGGCACATGCCCTAAAACCTACCTTTTACCGCTCACCCATTCGCCGAGTTCTGCGCCACAATGTGCAGGGCTCGGTTTTTTATGTTGCGCGCCCCTGCACAGTCATAAAAAAGGACCCGCAAGCTGCGGGTCCTTTCTAGGCACTAAATTGTAGGCCGAATGTTAGTCCAGGTCGTCGGCAGCAAAGTTGTCGATCGGGGCGAAGGGATCGGCCACGGGGACAACCGGGTCAGCGACGGGCAGCGGCTCGGCGGGAACAGTCACTGCAGGAGAAGCGGCAGAACCGACCGGCGTGGAGGCCATCAGATCGGCCGGGAAGGAATTCTGGGCATCGTCCATGAAGTGCTGGATGAGCTTGAGATACTCTGCCTTGAACTCCTCACGGGAAGCCTTGAGACGATCGATCTCCTCGAGCTCGGCCTGCTTCTCGGTCAGAGCCTGGCGGATAACCTCGCGGGCCTTGGCGTCAGCCTCGTTGCGGATACGCTCAGCGTTCTCGTTGGCATCGTTGACGATGGTCTCAGCGGTCTGCTGGGCAGCGATCAGGGCAGCGGAAATCTGGCGCTCCTGAGCGGAGAAGTCAGGGGCGGGAGCAGCCACGGGGGCGGCAGGAACGGCCTGGGCGGTGGCATCCTGAGCTTGGGCAAGCTGAGCCTGCGCATCGGCAAGCTGCTGCTCGGTAGCAGTCAGACGACCCTTAAGGTCGACGATCTTAGCGAGCATAGCGTCAACCTCGGAGGACAGCGTCTCCAAGAAGACGTCGACCTCAGCAGGATCGTAGCCACGCTTGGCCTCAGAGAAAGTCTGAGCCTGGATGTCTGCAGGGGTAATAGCCATAACAAGTCTCCTTTTTCATCGCCTCGGCGCTACACGCCCGACGTAAGTTACTAAGTCAGTTCTACACGAGTATACCTATAAGAAGCTGCAGAACCAGCCTCTGCACCAACTGCAACGCAATAATCGCAACGACCGGCGAAAAATCGATACCGCCCATCGGCGGGATGAAACGACGGAACAGGTTGAGCCACGGACCGCACACGCTATCAAGCACCGCGGCAATATCCTGAAGCAAACCACCCTGCTTCATGGGAATCCACGTCATAAAGCAGTAGACGACAATGAGCGTGGAATAGAAGTTGAACAGCGTGTTGACCAGCTGGACGATAGTGTAGATGTTGATGGGAATCTCCTCGTCTTGTCTTTACTTAAGGTAGCCGTCGGCACGAAGCTTCTTGAGATCGGAATCTTTGACCTCGCAACCGGCGGGCAGCACCATGAACACGCGGTCGCCCACCTCCTTGACCGTGGCACCCAGACCGCAGGCAAAGCCGTAAGAGAAGTCCAAGACGCGCTTGGCAACTTCGGTGCGTACGCCCACAAAAATCAGTGCGACAGGCTGCTTGGTGCGAACGCGGCGCACCACGGTCTCCACGTCGTCATAGCTCTCGGGGCGCAGGACATAGGCCGGCAGCTGCGGCGTGGCGTTGATGATATTGCTCGCATAGGCCGAGGCATCGCTCGGTGCAGGCGCGGGTGCAGCGGCGGCACGGGCGCGGGTATTCTCGGCGTAGCTCGACGGCGTGTCATAGGCACCAGGACGATAACCGCTCGCAACACTGTCCTGCGAGCGCGAAGGCGGGTTATACGTCGTGGCATGGCGGGAGTCATCGCCGACCAGCTGACCGGAGCGCGTATACACGGCAACCGACTCAGCTTCACCGCGGCGCGTCTGGCCAAGCAGGCCGTTGCTCGGCTCGTCTTGGGTGTAGAAGCCCTCGCCCGAAGCACCACTGTAGCCGTTGTTCTGATAGCCATCGTCGTAGCCGTCATCGTAGCCGTAGTCGTCGTCCTGGCCATAACCCTGGTCGTAACCCTGCTGGCCGCCCAGGTGCATCTTATTTTTAATCTCGTCAAGGAAGCCCATGGTTGTGTCCTCTCGCGGTTTAGTGCAGGCGCCCCGATAATCAGTGCGCACTTCAGAGCCTTATTTTACTGCAAACTCCGGGCTAAATACTACCCTGCCCAGGCGAACGAGCGTAGAGCCCTCCTCAAGGGCAGACTCAAAGTCCTCGCTCATACCGCAGGAAAGCTCAGGCAGGTTCAAATCGGGATGCGCCGCCTCCAGCTCATCCCTCAGCTCACGAAGCCCCGCAAAGGTGCGGCGTGCCACATCCTTATTCCCCCGGGGCGCCATAGTCATAAGCCCCTGTACGCAAATTCCCTCAAGTTCTGCAAGCTCACCCGCGGCGGCGCGAATCTCATCGGGTGAAAAGCCTCCCTTCGACTCCTCACCACTCACATTGACCTCAATGAGCACACGCTGGGGGCCGACGAGCTCGCCTGCCTCAATCTTGCGAACAGCACGGCTCGAGATCGCCTGCGCCAGATGCAGCGAACCCACCGAGTGAATCAGCTCGGCTGAGCCCAGCACCGCATTGATCTTATTGGTCTGCAGGTTGCCGATCATATCGAAGCGCACCTCGGGCAGCTCCGGATGCTCCGCCAGACCCGTGAGCTTGCGAACCAGCTCCTGCGGGCGGTTCTCGGCAAAATGGCGATACCCCGCCTGGATGGCGGCAACGGTCTCATCGACACCAACGGTCTTGGACACGGCAATGAGGCTCGCGGCGTCGTGGGGACGGCCCGCGCGATCGAGCGCCGCATAAAAACGTTCCAGAATCTGCTCGCGGCGAGCGCGCATCAAGTCCAAATAGTTATCCATTGCCAATCGCCTCCGCTGACAGCCAAACAAGTAGTCCCATGCTAACGCAAGAGCGCGGCCCCGCATGTGCAAGGCCGCGCTCACTTAGGTATTTACAATCTTTCGACGAACGGGGTTACTTACTCCTCGTCGTCCTCGCCATCGTCCTCATCCTCAAGATGATCGAGCAGGTAGCGAAGACCCTCGCTGACCTCGTTAACGGGCACCTTGGCAACGTAGCGTGCATCGACGGCGGGCCTCATGATAACACCCTCGCCCGAAGGCACGCGCATGCTCTCGAGCTCATCCTCATCAGTGCAGGCGATATCACCGGCAGTCATACGCTGTCCGGTCAACAGGAAGGTCAGACGGCAGGCGGCATCGATGGAAATCGAGGCGATGCGATCGAGATAGCGCGATACCATGATGGCGCGGCGCAGGTCGTCATAGTTGCTGTCGTCGTCCATAAAATCGCCCGTGTCCATGCGGTTAAAGGTGCGGAAGAACTTCTCGTAGGCGGCGTGCACTGGCTCGTCCTCGACGGCCAAGTTGCAGATGATGGACA
Organism: uncultured Collinsella sp.; assembly: GCA_902496335.1. Taxonomy (GTDB): domain Bacteria; phylum Actinomycetota; class Coriobacteriia; order Coriobacteriales; family Coriobacteriaceae; genus Collinsella. The sequence goes on along the minus strand of CABVAO010000010.1, from coordinate 20,636 downwards.
TGTCGTTGGTGACGAGCGCAGAAAGCGAAGAGCCCAGCACCTGGTAGACGGCCTCAGCCTCGGCCTCGACCGTGCCGACAAGCTCCTTGGGCAGCGAGATGTCGGCCTTGATCATATGACGCGTGGCGCGGCAAATCTGGCGAACCTTATCGGTCATGCGCTGCAGGTTAAAGTCGACGTAGATGATCGTCTGCAGCAAGCGGAAGTCGGAGGCGACCGGTGACTGCGTGGCAATCAGGTTGTAGCAGACGGCCTCCAGGTTGGCGCAGCGTGCGTCAATCGAAAGCGTGCGCTTCTTGGTCTTGGTGGCGAGCTTGCGGTCGTCGGTCACATAGGCCTTCACGGCATCGTGGAGGGCCAGATCGACGGCCTCGTAGATGCTCAGCATCTCGTGACGGGCCTCGATGAGCTGACGGGAAAACAGTTTGCGCATGGTTCACTCCAATCAGTTGGGTGCGGTCATGCCGCCCGCACAGTGAATACGCACCGGACCAGATCCGATCGGCTTGGGACTAGTCGCACCGATCAGCCAAAGCGGCCGGTGATATAGTCTTCCGTCCGCGAGTCCACCGGGCTGGTGAAGATCGCGTCGGTTTGACCATACTCGATGAGCGTAGCGGGCTCGCCGGCAACTTCCTGCAAGAAGAATGCGGTGTAGTCGCTAATGCGAGCTGCCTGCTGCATTGAATGCGTGACGATGATGATCGTCATCTCGGGCGCCAGCTCGGCCATCAGATCCTCGACCTTAGAGACGGACGTGGGGTCGATGGCGGAGCAGGGCTCGTCCATCAGAAGGACATCGGGTTGCACCGCAAGCACGCGCGCGATGCACAGACGCTGCTGCTGACCGCCCGAGAGCGCCAAACCATCCTTGTTGAGCTGATTGGATACCTCTTTCCAGAGGTTGGCGCGCTTGAGCGATTCTTCCACGATGTCATCGAGGTCACTTTTGCTAGTCACGCCCTGCAGACGAGGGCCAAAGGCGACATTCTCGTAGATGGATTTAGGAAACGGGTTGGGCTGCTGAAAGATCATGCCCACGCGACGACGGAGATCGACCGGGTCGACACCCTCGGCATAGATATCGTTGCCGTCGAGCGTCATGGTGCCCTCGACGCGCGTGCCCTCGATCAGGTCATTCATGCGGTTGATGCAGCGCAAAAACGTCGACTTGCCGCAGCCCGAAGGGCCAATGAAGGAGGTGATGGCGTTTTTGGCGATGTTGAGGTCAAGCCCCGTCAGCGCATGAAAGTCACCGTACCAAAAGTTGAAATCCTTGGCCGTAATGGCCGCTTGCTCCAACGTGGGAGCGGACTGATAAACGGACATGGGACTCCTTAACTAGCGACGCTTGCGCGACAGGAAGCGCGCAAACAGGTTGAAGGCCAGAATGATCACCATCAGCAAGAGCGCGGTGCCGTAGGCTGCGTTCATGTTGATGCCGTCGTTGGCAAGCAGATACAGGTGAACCGTCATGGGGCGGCCGGAATCGAGCGGCGAAATAGGTAGATTGATGGCCTGCCCCATGGTATAGAGCACCACCGCGGTCTCGCCAATGGCACGGCCGATGGCGAGAACGATGCCCGTGGCAATACGGCCAAAGGCAGAAGGAAGCACGATCTTGGAGACAACCTGCCACTTGGTGGCGCCCAGGCCATATGCGCCCCAGCGGATATAGCGCGGAACGGCGCGAATGGCCTCTTCGGTGGTACGCATGACGATGGGAAGCATCAAGAGCGCGAGTGCCAGGGCGGCCGAGACCATCGAAAGGCCCAGGCCCATGGCCTCGACAAACAAGGCGTAGCCAAACAGGCCCATAACGATGGAGGGCACCGAGGCCAAAGCGTCAGCAGCGTAGCGAATGAGCTCGACGACCTTGCCCTGCTTGGCGTACTCGGCCAGATAGACGGCTGCCAGCACAGCGATCGGCGTGCAGATAAGCATGGCGAGCGCCGTCACGTAGACGGTCGAGACGATCGTGGGCCAAATTCCGCCCTCGGCGTTGACGCCCTGGGGCCAACCGAAGATAAAGTCGAGCGAGATGTGTGGCAGGCCGTTGATGACCACGTAGGCGATGATAGCGACCAGCACCAGCGTGGTGATGTAGGCAGCGGCACGAAACACGCCAAGCATGATCTTGTTGGACAGGTCCTTGTTGATGCGGCCCTTCTTGCCGTGGGAAAGGGCACGCTTGATGCGCTCGCGCGACGAGGTCGTATCGACCGTCGTGTCAACGGAATCGGACATAGCCTACCCCCTCTTCTTCTTGGAAATCAGACGGACGATGCCCACCAGCGTGGCGGAGATGATAAACAGGACCACACCCATGCCGAAAAGCGCCGAGCGGTGCAGACCCGAGGAATAGCTCATGTCGAGCGCAATCTGGCTCGTGAGCGTCGAGATGGGGCTCGCAATGCTGTCGGGAATAACCGGGGCGTTACCTACGACCATGAGCACGGCCATGGTCTCGCCGATGGCACGGCCCATACCCAGCACGATGGCATCAACGATACCCAGCTTCGCGGCAGGTAGCACGACCTTATAGATGGTCTGCCACTTTGTGGCGCCCATGGCATACGATGCCTCGCGAATGCCCATGGGAATGGAATTGAGAGCATCGATGGTGAGCGTGGTGATGGTAGGGACGATCATGATGGCGAGCACAAACCACGCCGTCAGCGCACCAAAACCAAGGCCGCCGGTCAGTTGTGCGATAAACGGGCGGATGATGATCATGCCAAAGAAGCCGTAGATGATGGAGGGTATGCCCGCCAGCAGGTCAACGGCGGGGCTGATGAGCTTGCGCACGCGCTTGCTGGCAATCTCGACCAGGTAAACGGCCGTACCCACGCCCAGCGGCACGCCCATGGCGAGCGCACCGACGGTCACCAGACCCGAGCCAGCAAGCAGCGACAAGATGCCGTAGTGGCCCTCGGAAGGCGCCCACGTAAAGCTAAAGAAGTCCGCCAGACCGATGTCAGTAAAGACGGGCAGCGCCGAGTACGTGGTAAAGACAAAAATCAGGATGACGGTAACGACCGCCAAGAACGCGCAGGCAAAGAAGATCCACTGCAGCGCCTTCTCCTTGATATAGGTACTGCGCGATACGAGCGCCAGCTCGCGCTTCTTGGGCGTCTGAACATTCTGCTCAGTCTGGGAGTTTTCCTGTGCTTCCATGCTACTCACTCCCCTTCTCGTCGTTGGTGACGGGAATAAAGCCCGCCTCGCGAATCTGCTTGTCCATCTTTTCGGACGTCACGTAGTCGATGTAATCCTGCGCCTGCTGCGAAGGCGCACCCTTCACAAAGAAGTAAAGGTCGCGTGAGATGGGATAGCCGCCGCTCGCGACCGTCTTCTCGGACGCCTCAACATGATTGACCGAGACGGCCTTGACCGAGGTCTTGGCGTTGAGGCTATCGACGAAGCCCAGCGAAATGTAGCCAATGGCACCGCGCGAACGAGATACCACGTCGCGCACCTGGCCCGTGCCCGAAAGAACGGCCGAGCGGCGATCGAACGGGGCGCCGTCCATCACGATGGTGCGGAAGGCCTCACGCGTGCCGGACGCCTCATCTCGATTGATGACCTGGATCCTCAGGTCCTCGCCACCGACTTCTTTCCAGTTGGTGATCTTGCCGGCGTAAATATCGCGGAGCTGCTCGGTCGAGAGGTTATCGACCGGGTTATCGTCGTTCACGATGACCGCGATACCGTCGTGGGCAATGACGATGGGAGTCAGGCCCAGATCCTGTTCGTCGGCATTGAGTCCACGGGAGGAGCTGGCGATATCGGCTGTGCCGGCGCTGACGGCCTCGATCCCAGCGGAAGAACCCAAACCGGAAACGAGCACGTCGATGCCGGTCTCCTCCTTAAAGCCCTCGGCCGCAATCTCGGCGATAGGAAGGCAGGTCGTGGAGCCGGCGACGGTAATGGAAGAGGTAGAAGATCCCGAAGAACAGGCGCACAGCGTAAGCGTAAGCACAGCGGCGCTCAGGACCGATACGATCTTTCTCATAGCATCACGCCGATCGCAGCATGGCGCCCACAGGTGCCGTCCTCGTTACGGTAGGAATAAAAGCGGTCGTTCTGACGCACAGTCGAAAGCTGGGTATCCACGATATTATCCGCGTCGACACCGACATCTACCAGCGCCTCGCGAATGGCAGCGGAAAGATCGAGCATGCGAGAGGCACTCGCATCGATGCAAGAGAACTCGGCGGCAAAGCGATCCATGAGTTCCTGGGATACCTCATATTCGTCACCCAAGATATGGGGGCCGATATAGGCGGAAACGTTGCTCGCATCGCAGCCGGCAGCATCGCAAAGCGCCTGGCACGCCTTGGCAGAAATACGTGCAATCGTGCCCTTCCAACCGGAGTGCACCACGGCAAATCCGCCAGGGGCCACCAGCACCACGGGAACGCAGTCGGCAAAGCAGAGCAGCACGGGCACGTTATGCGCCGTGCAGACGATGGCATCACAGCCATCGGCAATCTGCTCGCGAACGTCCTCAAGGTCATCGGCGCCGTTCGAGGTCACCGCAACGATATGATCACCATGGACCTGATTGGGAACGAGCAGGTTGTGCTCGCACTCGGCGGCACCCATAGCCTCGAGCGCACGACGACGATTTTCTTGAACAGCAAAGGGGTCATCGCCAACATGCGAGCCCAAGTTGAGTGAGGAGTACGCATCTTCGGAAACGCCACCGGCGCGCTCGGTGAAGGCAAAGCGAACATCGGATGTCGCGCCCTCCACCAACGTAACTCCATCATGGTCGACACGCGAAACTTTGTCCGCACGTGCTGCCATACTAAAGCCTCCTAATAACACAAGTACCGCGGCATCGCCGCTACAGCCCGCGTTTATACGGCTGTCATACTTCTCTAAAAGGATACCTGCTGCGCTGGAGGCAATCGTAAAGGGAACGTAAAGAGATTGGAGGTTCTAGTTTACAAAGTCGAAATAAAAAGGGCGCGTCCATACGGACACGCCCCTGTGCACAACAATGCAAAGAACGACTTAGAAGCTACCGCGCTTCAGGAAGTCGGGAAGCTCGAACTGATCGTTGCCGAAGTTAGGAAGCTCGGTGCCACCGACGTTGCGGGTCGGAGCGGCCTGAGCCGGGCTCGTGGCAGGAGCGGTGCGCTGCGGCTCAGCGGAGGCAGCGGCCTTGCTCTGAGACTGCTGAGCAGCAAAGAGCTCGTCCTGACGGTTGACATTGGAGTCGGAGAAGCCCGTAGCGATGACGGTGATACGCACCTGATCGCCCAGGGACTCGTCGACAACGGTACCGAAGATGATGTTGGCCTCGGGGTCGACGGCGTTGGCGACAACGTCGGCGGCGTCGCTGATCTCCTGGATGCCCAGGTCCTTGGAACCGGCGATGGAGAGCAGCACGCGCGTGGCGCCATCGATGGAGCTCTCGAGCAGCGGGCTGGAGATGGCCTGCTGGGCAGCGTCGACGGCACGGGTGTCCCCAGAAGAGGTACCGATACCCATCATGGCGGTACCGGCCTGCTTCATGATGGTCTTAACATCGGCGAAGTCCAGGTTGATGATACCGGGGACGGTGATGAGGTCGGTGATGCCCTGGGTGCCCTGGGAAAGGACGCCATCGGCAATCGCGAAGGCCTCGAGCATGGTGGTCTTCTTCTCGGCGATGTCGAGCAGCTTATCGTTAGGGATGACGATCATGGTGTCGACGCAATCGGAGAGGGTCTTAATGCCCTCCTCGGCGCTCTTCTTGCGCTTGCGGCCCTCGAAGGTGAAGGGCTTGGTCACGACGGCGACGGTCAGCGCACCGACCTCGTTCATCGCGATATCGGCAACGATGGGAGCAGCGCCGGTACCGGTGCCACCGCCCTCGCCGCAGGTGATGAACACCATATCGGCGCCAGCGAGCGCCTCGGCAATGTCGTCGCGGGACTCATCGGCAGCCTTGCGGCCAACCTCGGGGTTGGCGCCGGCGCCCAGGCCGCGGGTAAGGTCGGTGCCGATGTGCACCTTGATATCGGCATCAGAGATCGCGAGTGCCTGAGCATCGGTGTTGATGGCAACAAACTCGACGCCGCGGATGCCCTCTTCGATCATTCGATTGACCGCGTTGGTACCGCCGCCGCCGACGCCGACCACCTTAATGACGGCAAGGTAGTTGTTGATCTCTGTCTCGTGCATGTCGGTCCTCCGAACAAAGGTTATAGCCATAGCATGGGTCGACCCCTGCGCACATTAACCTTCAGGTTGAAAGTAAATGCAAAGGTAAACCGTATTATGTTTGCACATTATGAACGTATCAGTCAAATAATTGACCGTGAAAACCAAACAAACCAGATAAACGGCGTGGTATGGCCCCTCAACAAAGCATCAACCAGCGCTACGAGGTCGGAGCGTTCCTAAATGTATAGTTACCCGGAGAGCGCACATTGATATACGTTACGCCCTCTACCTGCGAAAGCAGCTTGGTGACTACGCGCTCCTTCTTGACGATATCGTTCGAATCGCCCAGCGACACCTCAATGCCGTTATTGAGGTTTGCCGAGATGGCTTCGACCGAAGGCGTGGAAATATCCTTGACTTGTCCCAAGAACTCGCTCGAAAAACCACGCACATAATCCAAGCCAGCCTTAACGGCCTTGGAGCTCACTGCCTGGCCGGAAACCGGAGCGACATCCGCCGAGACATCAGTCAACAACACCGCGCCATAGTGCTTAGCGAGCGCCAGCGCGGCATCAATGCCGGTCAGGGTATTTGAGCCCTGCCCCGTCGTGATGACGTTGCCCTGGTCATCCACTTCGACCGACGTCGACAGCGGGGCGATCCAGGTGTCATCATCCCCGATGGCCCAGGCAAGGTCATCGGAGCTGATATAGGCAATTGCGATGACCTTGCGCTCCATCGGCGTAATGATGAGCGTATGCGGGAACTGACGCTGGACATCCACGCCCGACACCCACGGGTTCTGCTTGAGGTCCTCGGTAATCTGGTCAGGATCGACGTTAAAAAGCGACGTTCCCTCGGGCAAATCGATCAGCTGGATAGCATCGTGCTTCGTCACATGCTCGCTGCCTTGAATCTGAATATCAGTGGCGGTAAACAATCCAGAGTTGATCACCACGACGGCAACGACGACGAGCACGGCCAAGACGGCCAGAACGCCGCCCACGATTTTGCCTTTGCCTGTAACGAGAGAAGCGGCGTCTGACGTTTTATTTGCCATCGCCCCAAGTGAAGACAACGGGTTGACGCCTTTTTTACCCGAAGGCTTCTTGGCGGTAGCCGGCACCGATGTCAGCGAGCGCGGTTTCGATGCGCCCAGCGTGCGACCCGGACGCGCCGCCTTAGTTCCCGTCGAGGGCTTAGGAGTTGCCATGGGACGGGCAGGTTTGGCGCCCATAACAGGCTTTGACGTCACCGAGGGACGCGAGGACTTTTTTGCGGCCGGACGATTACCGAGCTGCGAGCCGACAACCGGACGACTGGTCTGTCGAGCATGCCCGACAGACTTAGAGTGCGCGACGGTATTGCGTTGAGGTTTGGCAGGCGCGCCGGAACGCCCTCCGGCGCGGCGGAAGGTGGGTTTCGATGCTCTAGAAGCCGAGGAATTTAACTTCCGGTCTGAGCTCGATGCCATACGCCTCCCTCACCTTTCCGTGCACATGTCTGATAACCGCGGCAACGTCATCGGCCGAGGCAGTTCCGTTATTAACGATAAAATTAGCGTGAACGGGCGAAACTTCCGCGCCGCCAATCGAAAAACCCTTTAATCCACAATCCTCGATAAGCTTGCCCACGCTCGCATCGGGCGGATTGCGAAAGACCGACCCGCAGGATGCGCGACCCATGGGCTGTGTACGCTTGCGCCTCGTCAGGTACCGCTCCATGCGCTCGCGAATGTCGGCCTTGGGCGCCGGTTTAAGCTTGAGCACGCACTCGAGGATGATCTCATTGCGGGGAAGGCTACATTCGCGGTAGCCCCAAGTGATCTCGGACCCCGCATAATGCTTGATACCGGATGCCGGGTCAAACGTTACGACATCCTCAACCAGCGAGCCAATCCACTCGGTCCGTGTGCCGGCATTCATAGATATCGCACCGCCGACCGAACCAGGGATGCCAACGGCAAACTCAAGGCCCGAGAGGCTACGCGACAGGGCATCGTTGACCAAGCGCGCAAACATCACGCCCGCACCGACCGTCAGCGTACAACCGTCATCGGCAACAACCGTGCGCTGAAACTCACGTCCGAGCGAAATGACGGCACCGCGATAACCGCCATCGGCAACCAGCAGATTGGAGCCCTTGCCGATGATGACCCACGGCACCTGCTCGCGATCGAGCACCGCCACGGCACGGCGGAGGGCATGATAGCTATGGCACGTCACAAAGAGGTCGGCCTTGCCGCCGATACGATAGCTCGTATGACGCGCAAGGCGCTCGTCCTCGATCACATCCGTGTCGATCATGCCCGAGAGCGCCATGACGGCGTTAAACAGACCCATTAGACTTAAGCGTCTTTCTTGGCAGTCAGATACTCAATGAACTCGGGACCGACGGTCGTAACGTCACCAGCACCCATAGTGAGCAGCAGGTCGCCCTCGCCCACCATCTGCTCGAGCTCCTGATTAAGCTCAAGACGGCTGGAGCAGTACACGACCTCCTTGCCAGGATGCTTGGCGCGCACGGTATCGGCGAGCATCTTAGAGGTGACACCCGGAATGGGCATCTCGCCAGCCGAGAACACATCAATCAGCAGCAGTTTATCGGCATTGGCAAATGCATCGGCAAAGTCGTCGCACAGGGCCTGCAGGCGCGAATAGCGGTGCGGCTGGAACACGACGTCGACATGCTTGTAGCCCAGCGACGAAGCGGCAGCAAGCGTCGCCTTGATCTCGGTGGGGTGATGGCCGTAATCATCGACCACGGTGATGCCATCGATATCGCCCACGTGGGTAAAGCGACGGCGGACGCCCTCAAAGCTCGAGAGCGCCTTGGCGGCGGAGTCGATGTCAAGGCCCAGGACATGGGCGACGGTGAGCACCGCCGTGGCGTTGAGCATGTTGTGGCGACCGGGATTGCTCTTGATCTCCACAGCATGCTCAGTGCCGTCCTCAAAGCGAACGATAAAGTCACTCTGGATGCCCTTGACATCCGGGTGCATGCAGACGATGTCGTTGCTCTCGGCAAAGCCGTAGGAAAGCACGTGACGGCCCGTCGACTTGGCGAGCTCGACCAGATGCGGGTCCTCACCGCAGACGATGACGGTGCCGTCCTCGCCCACCAGGCTCATGAATTTGGCGAAAGTTGCCTCGATCTCCTCGATACCCGAGTAGTGATCGAGGTGGTCGGCCTCGACGTTGGTCACAATGACCACGTTGGGGTTCAGGAACAGGAAGGAGCTGTCGGACTCGTCGGCCTCGGCGACAAAGTAGTCGCCCGAGCCGTTCTTGCCGTTCGTGTCATAGCCCTCGACAATGCCGCCGATCAAGAAGCTCGGATCCAGGCCCATGCGGTCGAGCATGGTGGCGCACATCGAAGACGTGGTGGTCTTGCCATGCGTGCCGGCAACAGCGACGGTGGTGTAGCCGTGGCCCAAAGCAGAGAGCATCTTGGCACGGGGCCACACGGGAATACCAAGCTCGCGAGCGCGCACGAGTTCAGGGTTGGACTCCGGAATAGCGGTGGAGACAACAACCACGTCGGGTTTGACCTCGTCGATCGTGGCGGCCTCATGGCCCACATGCACCTTCACACCAGCGCGGGTAAGCTGGCGGATATAACGTGACGTCTTAAGGTCGGAGCCGGTAACGGCATAACCGCGCTCGTGAAGAACGAGGGCGATGCCACTCATGCCGGCGCCGCCGATACCGATAAAGTGGGCGCTCTTAAACTCGGGCGCGGAGGTTGCAGTCTGGGAATCAGCCATGTGCTCGTGTACTCCTTGCGTAAACACTGCCTGTAACCCGTTAACTGTACCGCACCTACCGCATCAGCGCGAGGGCGACCGACGATATCCCGTCTAACTAACGCAAACCCTCTACCGCATCCGCCAGAAGAGCGGCGGCCCTATCCTGAGCCAGACCACGCGCCGCCTGACGCATGGCGTCGCGCGCCGCCGCGTCATCGACCAGGTGCAGTAGCTCATCGGCAAAGGCAGAACCGTCGATATCGGCATCGGCACAAAGCACGCCGGCCCCGGCGTCGACCAGATAACGGGCATTGGTGGTTTGATGGTCGGCCGTCGCATGCGGGTACGGCACGAGCACCGAAGGCACGGCGAGCGCAGCGATCTCGGCCACGCTCGATGCGCCCGAACGCGAGAGCACCAAATCGGCAGCAGCCAGCATATCGCCCATGTTGTCGATGTAGGGCAGGACGCGGTAACGCTTCGCCTCCTCGGGCGTCAGCGCCAAAGCGCGCTCGGTCTCCTCAAAGCCGTCGGCACCCGTCGAATGCAACACATAGAGGTTCTTGCGCGAAAGCAGCTCGTTTTTGAGCGAAGCCACACGCTCGTTGAGGTGCTGGGCGCCAAGTGAACCGCCAAAGACGAGCAGCAGCGTAGCGTCCTCGGGAACGCCAAGTGCCTTGCGGCCGCGAGCGCGATCGCCCTCGATCACCGAGCGACGTACGGGGTTGCCGGTCATGAGCACGTGGTCAGGGTCACCTTCGCGCTCAAAGACCGAACGCGCTGCCGGCACCGAGATGCACACGCGGGCGGCGTGGGAGTTCATCATCTTGTTGGCCAGGCCCGGAACAGAGTTCTGCTCATGCAGCAGATACGGAACGCCCGCGCCCTTGCACCACCCCAGCAGCGGAACCTCGACATAGGCACCAAAACCAATGGCGGCATCGGGCTTGCCGACCTTTGAGAAATGACTGGCGAGCGCACGCTTGGCTTTGTTGACACGCCACAGCGAGGTCAGCGCCGTCCAAGGACGGGAGCGGTCGAAGCCCGTGACCGTAATGGGCACAAAATCAAACCCAGCCTCGGGGACCAGACGACCCTCGAGCTTGCGCGACTGGCCCACGAACACAACGTGGTGGCCACGGTCACGCAGCTCTTCGGCCAAGGCGAGCGCGGGGTTGATGTGCCCGGCCGTGCCGCCGGCTGCAATAGCAACGGTCATTTTATCGGTCATGGTAGTCCCTTCGTACACGCGGTCCCTGGTCGTCGGTACGCAGACGCGCCGACGGGTCCGAGTTCAAATCGATTCGATTATATCCGCCGCCCGCGTTGCGAGGGCTGGGGCGCTGAGGACGACCTTGCGGCGCCGTTCGCTGACGCGGGCGGGCTGCCGGCTCGGTCGCAGAGCCATCCAGGACGGTAAAACCGTTACGCGAAGATCGCTCGCCGCGCACGTGGGGCACGCCGGCGGTACTCTCATCCATAACGGCAAAGCTCTCGCGGCGGCGGTCATACTCATCGCGGCGGGCGCTCTCGTACGAAACGCGCAGGATCAACCCGGCAAGCATGAGCGACACAATAATCGACGAACCGCCGTAGCTAATAAACGGCAACGGTTTGCCCGTCATGGGAAACACGTTGAGGATGCCCAGCGCGTTAATCAAAAACTGCACTGCGAGAATGACCGCGGAGCCAGACGCCATGAGCGCGCCCCGGCGATCGGTCGCCTGCTCGGCAATGCGAAACGCCGAGTAGATCAGCATCGCAAACACCAAGAAGAACAGCACGGTTCCGACAAAACCGACTTCCTCGCCAATGATGGCCAGGATGTAGTCATTGTGCGCCTCGGGCAGATACGAGTACTTCATGGTTGAGTTGCCGATGCCACGGCCGAACAGACCGCCCGAGGCAAAGGCCATAATGGCAAGCGTGGCCTGATAGCCGTCACCATACTCGTCGGCCCAAGGGTTCAAGGCAACCTGAATACGCACCATACGGTACGGCTCTGCGACAAGCGCAATCACGATCACGAGAATGCCGAAGATTAGCACGCCGATGATAAATCTGGGGTCGAGACCCGCAAACAACGCCATGCACATGAGGGTCAACAGGATGATCAGGACAGTACCGAAATCGGGCTGGATAAAGATCAGAAAGAGCGAAATGCCCAGGTAGATGCCCATCTTGCGAAGGAATTCGTTGATGTTGCCACCGGGCGAAAAGAAGCGATCAAGCATGATGGCCGAATACGCAATGGCAAATGGCTTTAAAAACTCGGAAGGCTGGAACTGAATACCGGCGATGTTAAGCCAGCGCGTGGCGCCACGGCTGCCGCTGCCCACCAAGAACACCAGAAACAGTAGCCCTATCATGCCTATGAGGAAGATCCTGAGCACATCCTCCCCAAACCAGCTGTCCGGCAAAACGCGCACGATGGCAATCAGCGCCAGAACACCGACCACGGCAAACGCGGCCTGTCGACCCAGAAAAAACGTCGCCGAGCCATTCTCGTGCAGCGCCTCGACCGAAGACGCCGAGTACACCATCAGCAGGCCAAAGCATACCAAGGTAAACAAGCAGGCCATGAATATCAAACGGGGGCGCATGATACGGGCGGGAACGCCGGCAATATAGCGTTCGCTAAACGACTGCCCGCCGCGGCTGGAACGCGGTGTGATACGACGTGAGGAAGCACGGTCCGAGTCGGGCCTCCTCATACCTTGTCGGGGGCTCTCCTCTCTCACCGCAACCCCTATTCCATTTGTGATTTCGCTGCAGCGGCAAGCTGGGCCACGTAGTCCTTAAACACGCGGCCGCGCTCCTCATAGCCCGAGAACTCATCGAACGAAGAGCAGGCAGGAGAAAGTAAGATCACGTCACCACGGCTCGACAGCGAACGGGCGACGTCCACGGCGTCGCGTAGGTCATCCGCCTGGGCGATATCCACATCGCCATCGACATCGGCCTCGTCCATAGCGGCGGTGAAGCGCTCGCGCGCATCGCCAAAGCAGACGACCGAGCGCACGTTGTCCATAACGACGCGCGCGAAGTCCGTGAGCGGCGTGCCCTTATCGTGGCCGCCGAGCAGCAAGATCACGTCGTCATCGGGAAATGCCGTCAGTGCCTTCTCGACCGCATCGGTGTTGGTCGCCTTGGAATCGTTGACGTAGCGCACGCCGTCAATCTCGCCACACGGCTCCACGCGGTGCTCGAGCGGCTGGAACGAGGCAAGACCGCGGCAGACACCATCGACATCGGCACCGACCGCCAAGGCAGCCGTGGCGGCGCACAGGGCATTGATAACATTGTGATGGCCCGAGATCTTGAGCTCGGATATAGCGATGAGCGGGGTCTCGACACCCTTCAGACGCACGATCATCTTGCCATCGCGCACAAAGGCGGCATCCTCGCCCTCAGGCTCGTCAAAGGCAACCTTGCAGATGCGACGACCCGGCGTGTAGATGTACTCATCGAACTCGTGAATGCCGGCGTCTTCGACGTCGACAACCACCAGATCGTCATCGGCCATATTGTCAAACAGTTTGATCTTGGCAAGCGCATAGTTCTTATGGCTCTTATGCCAGCCCAAGTGGTCGGGAGTGATGTTGAGCAGCACCGCCACGCGGGGGTGGAGCTCGGTTGTCGTAGCAATCTGATAGCTCGAGAGCTCAGCCACAAACCACTCGTTGTGGGCTCGGCCGTCAATCTCGTTGACCGGCGGCTCGCCGATGTTGCCGACAGCAACGCTGGCCTCGCCGGCAGCCTTAAGCAGATAATCAGTCAGCGACGTGGTGGTCGTCTTGCCGTTGGTGCCCGTGATGGCAATCCAGTTATCGGGCGACAGGCGATAGGCAAACTCGGGCTCACCCATAATCTGGGCGGCATGCTCGCGCCCAGCCTTAAAGAAGCCCGAGAACTCCGAGATGCCCGGGCACGTCACGCATACGTCATAGGCGCCCTCGACCTGTTCGGTCCCATAGACAAACGACGCACCAGCAGCCTCGAGCGCACGCGTGGCGTCATTGGGCTCAGAGGTGCCACCGCCATACACGGTAACGGCACTTACGCGCTCGGGATGTGCCAGCGCCCAGCGGGCGACATCGAGACCGGATTTGCCCTGACCCAAAACGAGCAGGCTAAAGACATCAGCAAGAGGCATGAAAGACCACTATCCCAACTGGAAGAACAGGGCAAGGCCAACGGCACCAAAGGCAGCAGCGATAATCCAAAAACGGATGACGACCTTGGTCTCGGCCCAGCCCTTCTTTTCGAAATGATGATGGATGGGCGCCATAAGGAAGACGCGCTTGTGCGTAAAGTGGAAGTAGACAACCTGAATCATGACCGACAGGGTCTCAACGATAAACAGGGCGCCGATGATGAGGGAGACGACCTCGGTGTTGGTCATGATGGACGTGCAGGCAAACGCGGCGCCTAGGGCAAGCGAGCCGGTATCGCCCATAAAGATGCTCGCCGGATAGCAGTTGAACCACAGAAAGCCCAAGCAGGCACCGGCACACGCGGTGCAGAAGATGGACAGGTTCACGTCTCCGTGCAAAAACGCCATGGCAGCCATGGCGAGCATGGCAATCATGGAGGTGCCGCCAGCAAGACCGTCAAGGCCATCGGTCAGGTTCACGGCATTAGAAAGACCGGCGATCATCAGCCAGCAAAAGACAATGTAGAGCCACGGGAACGAAAGGCCGCAGATGGTGGTCGAAAGCACGCCAAGGTCAATCGTCAGGCCGCCGGGAAAACGAATCTCGGGGGCGACGCCGCACCAGTTAACGGCAAGTACCGTAAAGGTGACACAGATAATGGTTAGGCCGATCATCTTGGCATGAGGCGTCAGACCGAGCGAGCGCCCATGCGTAACGGAGGTCAGGTCGTCGATCAGGCCCAGCACGCCGGTCGCCAGCGTGGCGAGCAGCACGAGCACGAGCTCGGTGGTGAGCTTGCCCATCAGCAGGCAGGTCAGCGAAATCGCAACAAGGATGATGACGCCGCCCATGGTCGGCGTACCCTGTTTAATCAAATGACGCTTGGGGCCGTCGGCTCGGACCTGTTGGCCGATACCCTCGACCTTCAGCAGCTTGATCCACCACGGCATGAGCAGCAGCGCAATGGCAGCGGCGATGCCAAGCCCCAAAAAAGCCTGATACGTTGGATACGAGGGATTGCCGAACATGGGCTAGCACACACCTTCCACAAAGCGGTCGAGCTCAACAAAGCGGGAACCCTTGACCAGTACAACATCATGTTTTTCAAGCGCGCCGCCCATGCGGTCGAGCACCTGCTGATAATCGGAGAACACCTGGATGCGGTCCTCGTCCATGCCCATCATGCGCGCGGCATCGGCCATAAGCTGGGCCAGCTCACCACCCACGCACGCCAGCATGTCGAGCTTCTTGGCGGCCGCATAGGCGCCCACGAGCTCATGCATGCGAGGAGCCTCATCGCCCATCTCGCCCATCTCGCCCAGGATCGCCATGCGAGACCCCGTGCACGAAAGCGAGCACAGTAGATCGAGGCCAGCAGCCATGGATTCGGCACTGGCGTTATAGGAATCGTCGATGACGCGGGCACCGCTCTTGGCGCGCTTGATCTCCTGGCGGTGACCGGTGATCGTGAGGCCCCTAAAGGCAGCATCGATCTGCTCGGGCGTCACGCCCAGGCGATAGGAAACCGCGGCGGCCTTAACGGCATTAGGAACGGACTGCACGCCGGGGATGGCAAGCATGGTATCGATCGTCTCACCCTGGCCAAAATCGAGCGTAAAGACCGGACGTCCCTCGTCATCAACACGAATGTCGCGGGCACGGACCTCATCATCGTCCGAGACGCCGGCCAGCATCACATCGATACCAGCAGGCTGGGCGAACGTATCGCGAATGAACGGCGTAAAGTCGTCCTCACCGCCCAAAACCAGCAGCGGCAAGAAGTCGCCGGCGGCGCACATACCCTGGACAATCTCGGCCTTAGCGCGGGCGATGTTCTCGCGGCTGCCCAAAATGCCGATGTGAGAGGTACCAATCTTGCTTACGATGGCAAGGTTGGGATTGGCGGACTGGGACAGACGCTCAATCTCGTGGAAATGGTTCATGCCCATCTCGAGCACCAGGACCTCGGTATCGGCCGGAGCGGAAAGCACCGTGAGCGGCATGCCGATCAGGTTATTGAAATTGCCCTTGGTGGCCCAGACACGATAGCGCTTGGCGAGTACAGCGGCGAGCACGTCCTTGGTCGTCGTCTTGCCGATGGAACCGGTAATGCCAACGACCAGACAACCAAGCTCCAGGCGATACGTGTGCGCCAAACGCAGCAGAAACTCCTCGGGATCATCGGTCAGCAAGATGGCACAGCCCCTGTCCTGTGCCAGCGAGACCAGCTCGGCCTCGGGCTCACGCGTCATCACGACGGCGCCGGCACCCGACTGGACGGCACGGGAAGCAAAATCATTGCCGTCGACGTTTTCACCGGGAAAGGCGACGAAAATCGTCCCTTCCTCGACCTGGCGCGAGTCGATAACGCACCCGCGGCATACCCGATCGGCTTCTCCCGTCACGGTTCGGGCCCCTGTTGCGGCCGCGAGGTTGTTGACGGCGATCTCTATCATTGCAGCTCCCCTGTAAACCTAATAATGCTATCGGCGTATTGTATCCCAGCGCCGCGCATGCGTGGTGCAGGGCATGTGAACACCCTCATATGGGACAACAAACCAGGCCCCAAAGATTGTAACCCCCTACCTCGTGTGCGGGATACCCAGCACGTCGAGCGCGTTGGCCATAATGGACTGGAACGGCACCGCAGCGGCATCCGAGCCGCTCGGCGTTCCGTCGAGCGTGATATAGCACAGCACCTTGGGCGATTGTGCCGGTGCAAAGCCCATAAAGGACGACATATAGTTCTCCTTGAGGTAGCCGCCGTTCTCGTCGGCTCGTTCGGCCGTACCGGTCTTACCCGCCACGTCATAGCCGTCAACCGCGCCGCCAACGCCCGTTCCCTCGGACACGACCGTCTGCATGCACGATGTCACCTGGGATGCGGCATCCTCAGAAATCGCGCGCTCGCCTTCGCCCCAGTCCTTCTCGTCGCCCTTGCTGGACTTATAGAAGTGCGGGGTCATCATCATGCCGCCGTTGGCGATACCGCCCACGGCACGTGCGATCTCAATCGGCGAGACGGACAGTGCCTGTCCAAAGCTCATCGAGCCCAGCGTGGCGCCGTCATACTGGTCACGCTCCTTGACGATACCCAGGCTCTCTCCCGGAAAATCGACACCCGAGCTGTGACCGATGCCCCACTTGTCCACATAGGCGGCAAAGTCGTCGGCACCGATCTTGCGCCCCACTAGGACAAAGCCCACGTTGGACGAACGGCGCATCATCTCGCGCACATCCATGGTCATGGCATAGTCGCGCTTGTCGGCATCGGTGACGGTATCGTCGCCCACCTTGATGCTCGCCGGCACCTCAAACGACGTACTCGATCGCACGACGCCCAAGTCGAAGCCGGCGCCCGCCACGAGCGTCTTAAAGACCGAGCCGGGCTCGTAGGCGTCGGTGACCAGGCGCAGATTCATATCCTCGGTCTTGGCATTCTCCAGATCGGTCTGGTCGTAGGTCGGGTACGAGCAGGCTGCCAAAATCTCGCCTGTCGTAGGATCGGTGACCAGCGCCGAGCCGTTCTTGGCCTTAGTCTTCTCAACTGCCTCTGCCAGGGCATCCTCGGCCGCACGCTGGATATTGACGTCGAGCGTCGTCACGATATCAACGCCGTCGACCGCAGCCACCTTTTTATAGGCACCGCCCGCGATATAGCTGCCGTCCCTCGCGCGCTCGCGTACGAGAGAACCGTTCGTGCCGGTCAGAAGCTTGTTGTATTGCTTTTCGAGACCCGTCAAGCCGTCGTTGTCCACATTCACTACACCCAGCACCTGCGATGCCAGATTGCCGTATGGATATACGCGCTTCATGGCCTGCTCAAAAAGCACGCCGGGCAGGTTCTTCTTCTCCAGCGCCGCAGCATCGTCTTCGTCCACCTGGCGCTTGATATACACCCAGGTGCCATCGGACTCGACGAGCTTGCGGCAGGTCTTTTTATCGATTCCAGTTGCCTTGACCAGCGCCGACACCGTCTTGTCAACATCCTCGACAAGCTGCGGGTTCACGGCGATGTTGCGACATTCGACCGACGACGCCAGCACGTTACCGTTGCGGTCGTAGATGGTGCCGCGTTTGGCATAGAGGGTCTGTGCAAGCAGGCGGCGCGCATCGGCACGCTCGCGCAGTTTATCGGCTTCGACAATTTGATAGTCGGCAAGGCGAAAGACGCCCAAGCCCAAACCAAGCCCGATGAAGCCCATGATGGCTTTGCGGCGAGGCAGAGGCGTGCCTGTGAGCCATTCGGTCGACGAACTCTTGCGCGACCTGGTGTTATGCATTTGAGGGCCGTCCGAGCCGCGAAGTCGCGACGCCGGGTCGTTGCCACGGGACTGCCCGGCGTTGTAAGATGGCCGACCCGTTCCTTGATAACCAGAACGTCCCCGCGACGAGGGACGTCCAGAACCGCGGCCCCCATCGGAACCGCGGCGATAGTCATTTGTCATACTCAGCTACCGTCTTGCTACTGAGCGGTCGCGGTCGCGTTGGCGCCCGCGGCTGCATCCTGCGAAAAGTCAAGTGTAACGCTCTCGCTGGGCTCCACCATGCCATAAGCGCCCGCAAGGTCGCGAATGCGCGTGTCGGCGCCATAAACCGAATGCATGACCTCCAGGTCGGAGCTCTCATCGGTCGCCTTTTCGAGCGTGTTGGTAAGCTCGGCGTTGCTGTTGAGCACCTGGGCCGTAACGCCGGCGAGTGCCACGCGGGCGACGCCGATCGTCATGAAGATAGCCGCAATGATGCAAAACGTTTTAAGAACGCTCATGAAAACCGGGCTTACCGCCTGGTTTGCCTGACGGCCCGCGCCCGTGTAGACATCAAAGCGCGGCGTGCGCTGCTCACGGGGAGCAACGGGGGCCTGCGGCGTCTCACGATAGGCGGGCATGGCGTTCATATCATAGGCAAGTGCTGCGCTTGAAGTGTTGTAGCCCATGATATGCCGCCTCCCATCCCGAGTACGTTGGTAGTGTGTTTAAGCTTCGTTTATGGTGCGAGCGGGAGGTCCAATATCGCGCGGTCGCGTCTACAGACGCTGCGCCACGCGGATTTTGGCTGATCTCGCCCGAGGGTTGCGCTCAACCTCATCAGGCTGGGCAACCAAGGGTTTGCGGGTGATGACCTTGAGTATCGGCACGTTGCCGCACACGCACACCGGAATCTCCGGCGGACACGTGCACCCCTGGCTCATCTCCTTAAAGTGGTTCTTTACGATACGGTCCTCGAGCGAGTGATACGAGATGACGCAGATACGTCCGCCCGGGTTGAGCCACCTGGTGGCGGCATCAAGCCCTCGTTCGAGCACATCGAGCTCGTGATTGACCTCGATGCGAATGGCCTGGAAACTTTTCTTGGCCGGGTGTCCACCATGCCGACGAGCGGCAGCCGGGATACCCGCCTTGATGATCTCAACAAATTGGCCGGTGGTTTCGATCGGTTCTTGCTCGCGGCGGCGCACGATCTCGCGCGCGATCTGCGAGGCAAACTTCTCTTCGCCGTAGACGCGTAGAATCCGGGCGAGGTCGTGTTCGTTATAGGTGTTGATGACCTCAGCTGCGTTTAAGGTGTTATTACCCGGATCCATCCGCATGTCCAATGGGGCGTCCTCGTTATACGAAAAGCCCCTGCCAGGGATATCGAGTTGCGGCGACGAAACGCCCAAATCGAACAGGAAGCCATCGACCCCGGGCACCTCGGCCGAGCAAAGCAGCTCGTCCAAGTCGCCGAAGTTGCCCTTCAGCAGCTGGTGCGGAACGCCGGGAACCTCGCGGTCCAGACGGGCGCCAGCGGCCTCGAGGGCCATGTCGTCCTGATCGACGCCGAGCAAAAGGCCCGTCTCCCCCACCTGCGCGGCCATCTTTACCGAATGGCCGGCACCGCCAAGGGTGCAATCGCAGACAACGGAGCCGCTCTTTAGCCGCAGCGACTCAAGCACTTCGTCGAGCATGACAGGTTCATGCCGATATTCTTGTGTCAAGATCCCACGCTCCATCCGTTACCCGTGCCTTGCCCTTACGAGAAGAAGAGATCCAGCAGGGCCTCATCGTCATCGTCCTCATCGGCCGCGGCGCGATCCCAAACCTCAAGGTGGTCGTAGTTGCCCACAACCGTGACCTCGCGGTCGAGGTTCGCCTGCTTGCGGAGAGACTCGGAAAGACCGATACGACCGGCACTGTCCACATCCATCGACGTGGTGCGCTTGTTGATCGCCCTCATGAGCTTCTGGTCATTAATGTCACGCGGGTTAAAACCCTCGTGGCCCTCACGACCCGCGAAGAGTCCTTCGACCCACTTATCGAAGGCCTCGGCAGAGAACACGTACAGAGCATCGACATCCAGGGCTTTGAACACGCGAACGTGCTCTCCAAGCTCCTCGCGAAGAGGTGCAGGCAGGGACAGACGACCTTTTGCATCGAGATTGCGCTCGTATGCACCAGTCATTCCCATGTGCGCCCTCCCCTCGGTTACTCAGATGGCACGTACGCGGGGAACCACCCCGCCTGTCGACGTCATTAATAATATGGGGAACCGCCCCATTTTTCAACACCTTTCCCCACCTCTTCCCCCACCCC
>CABVAO010000009.1 GCA_902496335.1 uncultured Collinsella sp. | reverse complement strand
TACCGAGAAAATAATGACTGAGTTTTCGGATTTGAATCTATGCCCAATTAACAATCGTCAGGGAATTGTAATTGATGGTGAAGGTTCAAAGGTTATTGGCAAAGACTAATTTAAAATTCCAGTTTGCTGCACTCGTTCCTAGCAGGGTTTGGGGCAGGCACGCCCCAACAAGAAGCCGTCCCAAAGGAGCAAGAATGGGGACAGCGGACGATTTCTTGGACCGTTACGCGGCCCTTCCCAGCGCGGAGCGGAACTCGGCCGGCGTGCGGCCACCGAGCGCATCGCTGCGCCTCTCCGTATTGTATCGGCCGATCCAGCCCCCGAGCTCCTCGATGAAGCGGGCGGGGGTCCAGTCCGACCAGTCCCTGCCGTGCCAGAACTCCTTCTTGAGCAGGCCGAAGAAGCCCTCCATCGCCGCGTTGTCCGGGCCGCAGCCCTTGGCGGACTGGATTGGCTACACTGATGTGGACGGTTCCGGGAGGGGCGCAAGAGACGGGAGGGCCGTGTACGCGTTCCTGCGCGAGGGCCGCGGGGAGGGGCTACCTGGGTACGGCGCCTGTCAACTCGGTCGACGTCTTTGATGACCGGGTCGTACTCAATATCAAATTCACGGATGATGCCAAAACGGTCACCCGTGAGAAAGTGCTGGGTTCGAGTGCTGTGGGCAATGTTCCAACATGCTGGGATCAAACTCGCTTGCCGGGATCACACGGTAGCCGTGGCGCAGGAGCAGGTCGACGAAAACACCGTTGCCCACGGTGAGCGTACCGCTGAACGTTCCGTCGTAGATGCGACCTACGCCACACGAGGGGCTGCGGTCCTGCAGGATGCACGCGGCGATCTCTTCCGGACCGCCCGCTTGCTCGCACATATCGAGCGCACGTTGAGCGCCTAGGCGAAACTCGCGATCGACCGAGATGCCCTCGCAGGTACGGACCTCGCCGTCCACGATCTCGGACGGCTTGCGCGGTGTGGGCAGGCCGCCAAAGACCTCAGGGCACACCAAGAGGACCTCGGTCCCCGTACGTTCGCAGGCCTCGACCAACGCGCGGTGGTAGTTGTCGAGCCCGTTATACTTGCAGCTCTCGCCCATCAAGCAGGCACTTACCACGATCTTCATATACAACTCTCCCCACGCAAAACGCCCCATTTGAGATAAACACTCAAATGGGGCGATTGACACTGCGCAACCAGTATTACTGCTGCTTTGGCATCAGCGGATTCTCGCGCGTGAGGAGATTCATGAACTCCTCGCCCGTGATCGTCTCCTTCTTGTACAGATAACGAGCCAGCTCGTGGAGCTTGAACTTGTTCTCCTTCAGGATCTGCAGGGCGCGGTCGTGCGCATCCTCGATCAGCTTGGCGACAATCGCGTCCACGCGCTCGGCCGTACCGGGGGCGCAGGTGAGCGACGTGTCCTGGTTAAGGTACGCATTCTGAACGGTACCGAGTGCCATCATGCCAAACTCATCGGACATACCAAAGCGCGTCACCATGTTACGGGCGAGCTTGGTGGCCTGCTCGATATCGTTGGCGGCGCCGGTCGTCATCTCACCAAAGATGAGCTCCTCGGCTGCACGGCCACCGCAATAGACGGCGAGCTTGTCCAGGACCTCCTGGCGCGTGGTCAGGAAGCGCTCATCCTCCTCGACCTGCATGGTGTAGCCCAGAGCACCGCTCGTGCGCGGCACGATGGTGATCTTCGTGACCGGTGCAGATCCCTTCTGGCGGGCGGCAACGATGGCATGGCCGATCTCGTGGTAAGAAACAACCTGCTTCTCGTGGTCGGACAGCACCGTGGACTTACGCTGCTGGCCGGCGATGACGACCTCCACCGACTCCTCAAAATCGTCCTGCGTAGCGCGCTTGCGGCCCTCACGGACGGCACGCAGGGCGCCCTCGTTGATGATATTGGCCAGGTCGGCGCCCGAGGCACCGGGCGTGGCGCGGGCAATCGCGGTCAGGTCGATCGGCGGCTCGGTCTTCACGCTCTTGGCATGCAGCTCGAGGATGTTCTTGCGGCCGGTCAGATCGGGCAGCTCGACAGGGATGCGGCGGTCAAAACGACCGGGGCGCAGTAGAGCGGGATCGAGACTGTCGGGGCGGTTGGTTGCGGCAAGGACAACGATACCCTTGTGGTTATCGAAGCCATCCATCTCGGTCAGCAACTGATTGAGCGTCTGCTCGCGCTCGTCGTTGCCGCTAAAGCCGCCGCCATCGCGCTTCTTACCGATGGTATCGATCTCATCGATAAAGACGATACACGGTGCCTTTTCCTTGGCCTGCTTAAACAGGTCACGAACCTTAGCAGCGCCGCGACCAACAAACATCTCAACGAACTCAGAGCCCGAAATGCTAAAGAACGGAACGCCCGCCTCGCCGGCAACAGCCTTGGCAAGCAGGGTCTTACCGGTACCCGGAGGGCCAACAAGGAGAGCACCGCGCGGCAACTTGGCGCCGATCTCCTCATAGCGCTGCGGCTTCTCCAGAAAGTCGACGACCTCCTTGAGAGACTCCTTGGCCTCTTCCTGGCCGGCGACATCCTTAAAGGTCACGCCCACGTCCTTGGAGGCGATCACGCGCGCGCCGGACTTACCCAGTCCGCCGCCGCCAAAACCGCCGCCGCCAAAGTTCATCGACGGGCCGTCATCGCCCATAGCCTTCTTCATGCGGCGGTTGAGCCACCAACCGATGAGGAAGAAAATCGCCATGGGAAGGATGAGCGTAAGCAGGTAGTAGGTCATCAAACCCGAGTTTTTATCGGGAACGACCGACTCCAGCGAAGCGCCAGACTCAAGCACGCGATCGGTAAAGCCCGCATCGTTCGGCACACCGGTCGTCTTATAGGCGATGTTCTCGTCCTCGCCCTTCTTGGTGTAATAAATCGAGTAATCGTCCGTGTTGTACTCGACCTTGTCGACACTCTTCTTATCGAGCGCTTTGACAAACGTCGAGTAATCGGTCTTCGTAATCTGCTGCGTGTGACCGATGTTGGGGAACAGAACGGTCGAGAGCACGAGGTAGACGACGAAGGCGATGAGCACGTAGAGGATCATATTCCGTCTACGCTTGTTGTCATCCATCTCCATCTGCTTGAACTCCATCTACTGGGGTTGATAATGCTTTCTAGAATACCCAACCCGGACGGCGATAAACCGACGCCGGGCACGAAAAGACAGAGATGGCATCACTGGAAGTCGGCAAGGTTCAAATCTATACGGGCGACGGCAAGGGCAAGACGACGGCTGCGCTGGGGCTCGCGCTGCGTGCCACGGGCTATGGACTTAACGTGCTCATGCTTCAGTTTGCCAAGAAGCTGCACTGCGCCGAACATGATGCAGCACCTCGTTTAGGGCTACGCATCGTACAAGCCGACCGCGACACACCCGAGGCTTGCGCCGCGCAGATCATGGAGCTCGCATGCGAGCAGATATCACAGGTCGACGTTCTGATTTTGGATGAACTCGGCGAGGCCATGCGCCGCGGCTTCGTGACGCGCGAGGATGTCGAAGCGCTGATCGCGATAAAGCCCGCCACCACGGAGCTCGTGCTCACCGGCCGGGGCTTGCTGCCCCTCGCGAACCTCGCCGACCTTGTCACCGAAATGCGCCCCATCAAACACTACTTCGACGAAGGACTCCTAGCCCGCCAAGGCATCGAATACTAGCCATTGGGGACGTCCCGAATGGCTAGGCGGTGGCGCGGCCGAGCCAGTTGCCGCTGTGGTGGTAAATGGTAAACATCGTGGCCGTGATGAGCCAGGTTACGGGGTAAACCAGCAGCAGGTGCTCAAGCGACGGATCGAACGGCATAATCGCAAACACCCAGATCACCCTGAGCACGACAGTGCCAAAAATCGTGAGCAGCATGGGCTGCAAGCTCACGCCGGCACCGCGAATGGATCCCGACGCGTTCTCGATAATCGAGAAAATCGCGTAGAACGGCGCGATAAAATGAAGAATCGTCGTGGTGTACGCCGAAATCGAAGCATCGTCGACAAACAAACGCGACAGCGGGCCCGAGAACACCAGCAGCACGGCAGACAGGCCACCAATGAGCATAAACGACAGCACGAGCGACGTATGGTAGCCCTTGCGCATGCGCTCGTAGTTGCGCGCGCCAAAGTTCTGCGCCGAGAACGTAGTGATCGATACGCCGAGCGCCTCGGTCACCATCCAGATAATGCCATCCAGGCGCCCAGATAGACCCCAAGCAGTCGTGACATCGGCGCCAAACGAATTAACCGACACCTGGATCAGCACGTTCGAGATCGAATAGGCAGCCGATTGAAAACCGAGTGGCAGACCACACGAGATCATACTCTTGCAAATACCGCGATCGATACCGAGCTTAGACAGCGAAAGACGCCATGCGCCCGGAGCGCGCATCATGCGCAACACGATCATCGTTGCATTGGAACAAATGGTCAGCGCCACCGCGATGCCGCAGCCCAGCGCCTCCATATGCAACACAACGACAAAGATGATATCCAGCACCACGTTAACAAGGCAGCCAGAGGCAATGATCACGGCGGGCCCGCGCGTATCGCCCACGGCACGCAGCAGTGCGGTTCCCATATTCAGCAGCAGTGCCGCAACCATCGCGGCAAAATAACAGCGAGCATAGGCAACGCCCTCGGCAAGTAGCTCGTGCGGCGTATTCATCAACACCAGCATGGGCTCGACAAAAACCATGCCAAGAATGGAAACGACGATGCCGCCCACCAAAGCAAGCGTCATGGCTGTATGGACCGAACGGCTCAGGCGCTCGTCATCGTGCTGGCCAAAAAACTGACCCGTGATAACGGCACAACCGGCGCCAACGCCAACGCAAAAGCCAATGCAGAGCTCGGTGAGCACCATCGTGGCCTGAATGCCACCCAATGCGAGCTTGCCGCCAAACTGGCCGACGATATACGTACCGATAAGCGTGTAAGCCTGCTGAAAAAACGAACTAAAGAAGATGGGGACGCACAGCGACAGCAGCTGTTGCCAAATGACACCCTGCGTTACATCGATAGCCGTAGATTTCTTAGCCACACGCCCTCCCCGCCAACGTATGTTAAACAACAAAACGGCAATTTAAAACCAAAGCCAATACCAGCTTAACACCGACCGGCGTCGACCGAAACACCCCGAATTAGAGCGCAGTGTAGAATAACTGCCTAGTGATACAAACCCGGCTGGTAGTGGTACTCATTGCTCACGTGCGGGCACAGCTGCCAAAAGGCGACTGCGCTCGCCGCGGCCACGTTGAGCGAATCGACCCCGTGCGCCATCGGAATTCGCACGGCTCGGTCGCAGCCCGCAATGGTCTTGGCGCCCAAGCCAGCACCCTCGGTGCCCATAAAGATTGCCAGGCGGTCAATCTCCTGCAGCGCGGGATCGTCCAACGACACAGAATCATCCGTCAACGCCATGGCGGCACACGAAAAGCCGGCATCGTGCAGCGCCGCCAGCCCATCATGCGGCCATACGCGCGCCTCGCTGCCAATGCGCGTCCAAGGCACCTGGAAAACCGTGCCCATGCTCACGCGGGCCGAGCGACGGTACAGCGGGTCACAGCAAGTAGGGCTCACCAAAATGCCATCGACGTTCAGCGCAGCCGCCGAGCGGAAAATCGCGCCAACATTGGTGTGATCGACAATACCCTCAAGCACGCACACGCGCACCGGACGATCCCCCGCCGCCTCGACGACGCCGCCCAAGAACTCATCAACCGGAATCTGACGCGGGCGACGGAACGCCGCCAGCGCGCCGCGCGTCACGTTAAAGCCCGTCAACTGCTCCATGAGCTCCATGGAAGCCACGAACACGGGAACCGGACCCGCTCCCTCGCGCACGACAAGCTGGTCAAACAGCGGCATCATCTGGTCGAGCCAGCGCTCGCCTAAAAGAAAGCTCACCGGCTCGTATCCGGCGCGAACCGCACGCTCGATGACCTTGGCACTCTCGGCGATAAAAATGCCCTTCTGCGGCTCCAGCACGCAGCGAAGCTCACGCTCGGTCAGTCGCACGTAAGCATCGAGCCGCTCGTCCTCGAGCGAATCGATTCGCAGCACCTCAACGGCATCAGTCATAGCAGCCAGCCTGTACCCTTCTTTACAGCACATCTATACCAAACGAGTCGACGCTAAGCGCCGCCCCATGCATTCAATCAACCCGATGATACCGTTCACGCCAGACGATTTACGCCTCGATGCGACGATACGTCACGAACTCATAATTGACGCCCTCGTCACCCTCACCGGCGGCAATCGTCGCGACCCCGCTACGCTGCGCAATCTCCCACGCGGGATCGGCGTCCAAGTCGGGAAAGTACGTGTCCACGACATGCACGCAGTGGTTATGAGTGACCTCGGCCTCCACGCAGTACGGCAAAAACTGCCGATAGACATCGCCGCCACCGATCACCCAGGCAACGAGCTCATCGGCAACCGCAGAGAGCGCTTCGTCAACGCTATGCACCACGTCGACGCCCTCGTGGGTAAAGCCCATATCGCGCGTAAGCACGATATTGCGGCGGTTCTTGAGAGGACGCCCGCCGGGAAAACTCAGCAGCGTCTTGCGTCCCATGATAACCGGGCAGCCCTTGGTGCAGGCCACAAAATGGCGCATATCGGCGCGATTGGACACCACCATGTCGCCCTCGCACCCAATGCCCCAATCGTCACACACGGCGACGATAGCAGATAGCTTACACGTCATGAGCACCACCTACACCGCAATGGGAATGTTCTTGACCTGCGGGCCGTGCTCATAGCCCTCGACGATCAGGTCATCGGTCGTAAACGCATAGAAGTCATGCACATCGGGGTTGAGCGTTACCTTGGGTGCCGCAAACTGTGGACGCTCGATAAGCTCGCGGACGATATCGACATGACGATCATAGATATGGGCGTCGGCGATCACGTGCAGCAGCTCACCGGGAATCATATCGACCGACTGCGCGACCATCATCAGCAAAATGGCGTACTGGCACACGTTCCAGTTGTTCGCGGCCAAAATGTCCTGGCTGCGCTGGTTGAGAATCATGTTGAGCGTCGGCTTGTCGTCCTGAGGACGCTGCGTCACGTTATAGGTCACGCTATAGGCGCACGGATAAAGGTGCATCTCGGACAGATCGCTAAACACGTACGTATTGGTCATAATGCGGCGACTATACGGCGTGTGCTTAAGGTCGTACAGCACACGGTCCATCTGGTCGAAGTCGCCCTCGACGTAATGGCTCTTCTGACCAATCTGATAGCCGTAGGCTTTACCGATGGAACCGGTCTCATCGGCCCACTCATCCCAGATATGGCTGTTGAGATCGTGCACGTTATTGGACTTCTTTTGATAGATCCACAGAATCTCGTCCATGGCAGACTTAAGCGCCGTACGACGCAGGGTGAGCGCGGGGAACTCCTCGCGCAGATCATAGCGCGCCGTGACACCAAAGTTTTTAATGGTATAGGCAGGGGTGCCGTCCTCCCACACCGGACGGACCTTTTGGCCCTCGGTGGTGGTGCCATGGTCCAAGATATCGCGGCACATGGTTACAAACTGCTGATCAGCTTTGCTCATTGACCCTCCTGTCAGTCGCCTATAAGCGAGATTTATTGTAGCCCAGGCGCGCGAGTGTCGAATTGGACACTTAGTCCGGCACACGCAATGCACGGCAGCGCGGCTCCGCATGCGGCAACGAGGCATCTTAGCCTTTTTCTGACATATGACAGAAATGCCTTGCGCCCAACGACTAACGCGTTATCCTATTGTTGACATATGTCAGATAAGGAGTGTGCATGGCAGGAAGACGCGAAAAACTGCGCCGCGTCGGGATCATCCCCGAATACCGCGGCTTTACCCCCGATGGCCTGGCCAGCGGTGATGCCATCGACATGACCGTCGACGAGCTTGAGGTGCTGCGCCTGTGCGATCTGGAGGGCCTCAATCAGGAGGCCGTCGCCCTGCACATGGGCATCGCCCGCGCCACGGTGGCGGCAATCAGCAGTCGCGCGCATCGCAAGGTGGCAAACGCGCTGGTCAACGGACGAGCGCTCGTCATCGAGGGCGGCAATATCGCGTACTCCCCCATCGCCACGACGACGGCCGCATGGCCAGCAAAGGAGGTCGGCACCATGAGGGTGGCAACGACGTACGACAACGGCAACATCTTTATGCACTTTGGCCGCAGCGAGCAGTTCAAGATCTACGACATCCAGGATGGCAAGGTGCTCAACGAGCAGGTCGTAGGCACCGGCGGCACCGGCCATGGCGCCTTGGCGGGCCTGCTTGCCAACGGTGGCGTTGACACGCTCATTTGCGGCGGTATCGGCGGCGGCGCTATCAACGCGCTTGCCCAAGCCGGCATCACGGTCTATGCGGGCACCCAGGGCAGCTGCGATGCCTGCGTCGAGGCCCTCATTGCCGGCACGCTCGCACAGAACGGCGAGGCCACCTGCGACTGCCATGGACATGATCACGAGCACATCCACGAGCATGGCGAGTCCTGCGGCTGCCACGGTCACCACGACCATGACGGGCACGAAGGCTGCGGATGCCACTAGCGGCAAGCACCTCGTCGAGAACGCGCTTCCACGCGTGCGACAACCAGCGGACAAACGGCGAAGGCCGCCTGGAATACCATCCAGGCGGCCTTCGCCATACACGACTCAACTAGTCGTTACTTCTTGTTGCGCATC
Source organism: uncultured Collinsella sp. (assembly GCA_902496335.1). GTDB lineage: Bacteria > Actinomycetota > Coriobacteriia > Coriobacteriales > Coriobacteriaceae > Collinsella. The sequence continues at coordinate 39,394 of CABVAO010000009.1, read as the reverse complement.
TGCGCTTCCATCTGACGCAGCAGCTCCATATCGGACTTAGGACCGCCCGTACCCAGGCCACCCATGCCGCCCAGACCCATAGCGTCCAGACCGGGGATATTGGGCATGCGCATCTTTTTGCCCTTCTTGCCCTTTTTGCCCTTCTTGCCGCCGGCCTGCGCCTGATTGGCCATCGTGCGCATGCGGCCCATCATCTTGTTCATCTCGCCCCACTGCTTCATAAGGCTATTGACCTCGGTGGGGGTCACGCCGGCGCCCTTGGCGATACGCGCGCGACGCTGGCCGTTGATGATAGAGGGACGCAGGCGCTCCTCCTTGGTCATCGACATGATGATGGCCTCGTTCTTATCGAAGATACCTTCGTCCAGGTTACCACCCATCTGGTTAAGCGCACGCTGGCCACCGGGGAGCATGCCCAGAATGCCCTTCATGCCGCCCATCTTCTTGACGGCCTTCATCTGGTCGAGCATGTCGTTCATGGTAAAGCCCTCGCGCAGCATGCGCTCGGCGGCCTCGAGCTGCTCGGCGTCGGCCGCCTCCTGGGCCTTCTCGATAATGCCGACAACGTCGCCCATACCCAGAATGCGCTTGGCCATACGATCGGGGTAGAACGGCTCCAGCGAATCGGGCTTCTCGCCCATGCTCACAAACTTGATGGGCTTGCCGGTCACCTGGCGCACGGAAAGCGCGCCGCCGCCACGGGCGTCGCCGTCGAGCTTAGAGATAATCACGCCGTCAAAGTCGGTGCGCTCGGCGAAGGTCGAGACGACGTTGACGATATCCTGACCGGTCATGGCATCGACGACCATCAGCACCTGATCGGGCTTGACGGCCTTCTTGATGTCCACGGCCTCCTGCATCATCTGCTCATCGATCTGAAGACGTCCGGCGGTATCGACGATGACCACGTCGCGCAGGTGGTCGACGGCCTCCTGGATGGCGCCCTTGGCGATATCGACCGGGTGCGCACCGTCGCCGCGGAAGACCGGTACGCCGATCTCGCCACCGAGCGTGGCCAGCTGGTCGGCAGCAGCGGGACGGTAGACGTCGCACGCGGCGAGCAACGGCGAGCGGCCCTGCTTCTTGAGCAGGTAGGCCAGCTTTACGGCAGCCGTGGTCTTACCGGAGCCCTGCAGACCCACAAGCATGATGACATTGGGAATGCGGTTGCTAAAGACGAGCTTGCTCTCGGTTGAGCCAAGCATCTCGGTGAGCTCGTCGAGCACGATCTTGACGACGTTTTGCGCCGGCGACAGCGACTCCATGACCTCGGCGGTCATGCAGCGCTCCTTGGTCTTGGCGACGAACTCCTTGACGACCTTAAAGTTGACGTCGGCCTCGAGCAGCGCCATGCGAATATCGCGCATGGCCGAAGTAATATCGGCCTCGGTCAGCTTGCCCTTGCCGCGCAGGCGGTCAAATGTGTCGTTGAGGCGATCGCTCAGGGAATCAAACACTAGTCACTCCTTAATTGGACTCGCCCACCAGGGCGCGGCAGAAATCTTTGGCATTGAACTCCTGCAGATCATCGACCTGCTCGCCCACGCCCACGCGCAGGATCGGGAGCTTGAGTTTCTCGGCCACGGCCATGGCGATACCGCCCTTAGCCGTGCCGTCGAGCTTAGTCATGATAATACCGTCCAGGCCCAGTGCCTCGTTAAACTCGAGCGCCTGGTTCAGACCGTTTTGGCCCGTCGCGGCGTCGATCACAAGCACGACCGAAACCGGCATGGGACCGGCGGCCATATTGGCGGCGCGCTTACGGGTCACATTGACCACCTTGGCAAGCTCGCGCATGAGCTCAGGGCTCGTGTGCAGACGGCCGGCGGTATCGATAAGCACCAGGTCGCTGCCGCGCTTGTCGGCCTCGTCGAGCACGTCGTAGCAAACACTTGCCGGGTCGGAGCCGCGGTCGCGCTTGATAACCGGTACGCCGGCACGCTGCCCCCACACATCGAGCTGCTCGATGGCGGCGGCGCGGAAGGTGTCGGCCGAACCAATCACCACGTTCTTGCCGCGGGCGGCCATGGCGCTCGCGATCTTACCGACCGTCGTGGTCTTGCCGGCACCGTTAATGCCCACAAACAGCACGCAGCTCGGCGTATCGGAAAACGGATCGCGCTCGATGGGCACAAAGTGCTGCTCGAGCTGCTCGGCCAGGGCACGGCGAAGCTGCGGAGCGGTCTTGAGGTTCTTCTTGGCCGCGGCATCGCGTAGGTCATCGGAGACCTGAATGGCGACCTCGGCACCCATGTCACCCATGACGAGGGTGTCCTCCAAGTCCTCCCAAAAATCCTCGTCGACCTCGCCGCCAAAGTAAAAGACCTCGTTGAGGGCCTCGCGGCTGCGCTCAAGTCCGCGCGAGAGTGCGTCAAAGAATCCCATTATGCATTCACGACCTTTCCGGTTTCGCGATCGAGTTTTTGCGAGACGACGCGACTGACGCCGTCGGCTTGCATCGAGACGCCATAGAGGACGTCAGCGTCCTCCATAGTACGGCGCTGATGCGAGATGACCAAGAGCTGCGTATCGGAACGCAGTACATCAAGGGCGCCGATGAGCTTGGACAAGTTGGCGTCGTCGAGCGCCGCCTCGACCTCGTCCAGCACATAGAACGGCACCGTACGCGTGCGGTACACGGCAAAGAGCAGGGCGAGCGCCGTCAGGCTCTTCTCGCCACCCGACATGAGCATCATCTTGGTGATGCGCTTGCCGCGCGGCTGCGCCACGACCTCGATACCCGTATCAGCCGGGTGCTCGGGGTCGGTCATCTCCAGATGCGCCTGTCCACCCGGGAACAGCATGGCGAAGATCTCGCGGAAGTTCGCGTCGACCTTCTCAAACGTCACCAGGAAGGCCTTCCGCATCTTGCGATCAATGGCCACCGTGATCTTGGTGAGCGCCTTGCGCGCGCTCTCCAGATCGGCCAGCTGCTCCTCGATGTAGTCGGCGCGGCGCTTGAGCTGCTCGTACTCCTCCATGGCAACTTGGTTAACGGGACCAAGGTTGTTGATCTGGCGCACAAGCTGGTTGAGCTCGCGCTCGGCGGCGTCGCGGTCGGTGGGCGCGGGAAGCATGAGCGCTTCCTCGAGTACCGTGGTGCCATCGGCGGTGATGGCCTTGATGGCCGCCTCCACCTGCACCTCGAGCTTGCCGCGTGCGACCTTGAACTCGTTTTGCGTGGCAGAGGCGGTATCGACTCGCTCCTTAGCGCGGGCAACCTCTGCCTTGGCATCCTCGATGGTCTTCTTGAGCGAAGCGGAGTCCGCCTCCTCCAGAGAGGCCTGGTCACGCAGGCGCGCTGCCCAATCCGACGCGCGTTCCAACAGGGCAGAATAGCGTTCGTGCATGGGATCGACGCGCAGGCGCAGCAGCTCGAGCGAGCGCGAGGCCTGGCGTGTTCCGCGGATACGACGGTCGATGCCCTCAAGACGATGCTCCAGGTCGGGCACGCGGCCCTTCAGCGAACGCAGGCGTTCACTCGTCTGGGCTAGGCGAACCTTGGCGTCGGCGAGCTTGCCGGCAGCCTCGGAATCGTCACGGCAAACGCGGTCGAGTTCGTCGTTGGCCTCGGCAATCTGCAAGCCCAGATCGCTTGCCTGCGCACGGGCCTCGTCACGCGAACGGGTGAGCTCGTCCACGCGCGGGCGCGCGGCGCGAACGGCCTCGGCAGCCTGCTCACGGCGCTTGGAGATACGCACGCGCTCGACCTCGGCATTGTTGGCGCTTTGCTCCAGACGGCCGATCTCGGACAACAGGGAGCGGCGCTCGCCCTCAAGGCGGGCAATCTCACCGGCGGCATCGCCCTCAGCGGCACGCGCTTCCTCAACGGCCGCATTGGCCTCGACGACCTGATCCGACACATGCTCAAACACAGCGGCCAAATCGGGCTCAAGCCCCTCCAGCTCGCGAATGCGACGCTTACGCTCCAGAGCACCCGACGCCTCGCCGGCATCGAGGCCCACACGCACCAGGCCGCCGCAGGCGACGCGGGCGCCATCGGGGGTCACGTAAGTCACGCCGTCAACGACCGGCGCCGAAAGCGCAGCAGAAAGATCGTCCACTACGTAATAGCCGCCGAGCAGCGCCTCGACGACGGGTCCGTAGCCTGCGCGCACGGACAGACGATCAACCAGGCGGGTACCGGCAGCGCCCTCAGCGGCGGTAGAGCCGCTCACGCCGCGCGCCACCAGCAGTGCCTCGCCCGAGGCCTTCTTTTGGTCCAGAGCCGCACGACCGGCACGCTCAAGCGTGGCGGCGTCATCAAACAGCAGCGCATCGATATCGCCGGCGAGCAATTGCTCAACCAGGCCCTCAAGCTCGCGCGGGGCTTCGAGCACGTCACCCAGGCGGCCCGAAACATCATCGCCCAGCGCACCCACCAGACGGCTCACGAGCGGCGAGCTGTCGGCCATGCGGGCATCGAGTTTCTTTTGGCTGGCAAGCTCCGAGCGCACCTCGGACAGCTTGTTGCGCGCCTCACTCTCACGATTACGCAAGTCCTTCAGGGCTACACGGGCGACCTCGGTGGCCTCACGCGCATCGGCCTGGGCCTGGCGCGCTTCCTCAAGAGCGCCCTCAAGCTCCTCGGCGCGGTCGCGACGGCTCTCGAGCGAGGCCGTGACCTCCTCGAGCTGTTCATCGATCTGCTCCAGGCGCGAGGCATACATGTTGTCCTCGACCTCGGCATTGCTCAAGGAATCCTTCACCTTGGCGAGCTCGAGCGCGGCGTTATCGGCTACGCGCTGCACATCGCGTTGTTCGCGCGTAAGCTTCGAAATCTGATTGTCGAGCGCCACGCGCCGCTCGTGGAGCTCGGCGGCGGCAGGACCAGCGGCGTCAACGTCCTCCTGGGCCTGCATGTGCGCACCGGTCACTTCCTCAAGCTGCGCACGCGCGTCCTCGAGCTCCTCGACCACGCGACGTCGCTGATGCTCGGAGCTCGAAATCTGCCCGCGCATGTCAGACAGGCGCGACACCATGTTGTGGCCCTTTTCCTCGAGCAGGCGCATGTCGGAGTTAATGCGGCCGACCACATCTTGCATATGACGGCGCTGCTCGCCCAGGTCGCCCACAAACAGGCCCTTTTCCTCGAGCAAGACCTGAAGCTTCTCGAGCTCGCGCTCCTTTTCGCCCAAGCGGTACTGCGCAAGCTCCAGCTCGGCGGCGCCTTCCTTGGAACGGCTCTCCAGGTCGTTCCACTGCGACTGCAGCGAACGCAGCTCGTCGACGGCTAGCATCTGCGTAAGCTCGTTCGCACGCGAGGACAGCTCTTTGTACTTGCGCGCGCGATCGACCTGACGCTCCAACGGTCGCAGCTGACGGGCGATTTCCTTATTGATGTCGCGGGCACGCGTCAGGTGCTCGTCCATCGACTTAATCTTTTTGAGCGCACGCTCCTTGCGGCGCTTGTGCTTGGAGATGCCGGCGGCCTCCTCGATGAGGGCACGGCGCTCCTCGGGGCGGCTCTGCAAGATGGCATCGAGCTTGCCCTGGCTGATGATGGAATGTGTATCCTTGCCCAGGCCCGAATCGTGCAAGATGTCCTGAATGTCCATCAGGCGGCACGGGCTCGAGTTGATGAGGTACTCGCTTTCGCCCGAGCGATACATACGACGGGTGATGGCGACCTCGTCAAAATCGACGGGCAGCATATGGTCCGAGTTATCGAGCACAAGCGTGACCTCGGCGACACCCACCGGCTTGCGCGCTGACGAGCCCGAGAAGATGACATCCTCCATGGCCTGGCCGCGCAGCTGCTTGGCGCTCTGCTCGCCCAGGACCCACAGAATCGAGTCAGAGATGTTCGATTTTCCCGAGCCGTTGGGACCGACGATGACGGTCAGGCCCGGCTCAAACGTCATATGGGCGCGGTCGGCAAACGACTTGAACCCTTTGAGCGTGAGGGACTTGAGATACACGGTTCCTCGCTTACACGTGCTTCTTGTTCAGAATCACGCCGTTGGTGGTGTAGCCCATGCGGTCGAGCGCTTCGAGCGCGGCGGCTCCCTCGGCTTCCTTCTTTGAGGAGCCGGAGCCGCGACCCTGACGAATACCATCGATCAACACCACGGCGGTAAAGGTGGGCGCATGCGCCGGGCCCTCGGAGCCAACGAGCTTGTACGCCGGGGGTTCGTGACCGTCGGCTTGCACGCACTCCTGCAAAAACGACTTGGGGTTCGCGGGATGCTCGGCGCGCTCGGAAGCCAAATGCGGCTTAAGCGTACGATGGATAAACTCCGCCGCAACGTCCCAGCCGGCATCCAGGTACAGTGCGCCCACGAGCGACTCGTAGACGTTCTCGAGCGCCGAATGCAGGCCGCGCGCACCGGTACCGGTCTCGGAGGCACCAAAGATGATGATGTCGTCGATGCCCAGCTCGTGAGAAACCTCGGACAGCGTAGCGCCCGAGACAAGCGACACCTTCAGGCGCGTGAGCTTGCCCTCGTCAAACTCAGGATAGGACTCAAACAGGGAGCGTGCGACCACAGCACCCAAAATGGAATCGCCCAAGAACTCAAGGCGCTCATAGCTGGCAGAAACCGGCTGGCCCTCGACTGCCGAGGGATGCGTAAGGGCCGCGCGCAGCAGCACCTTATTATTGAACTCGTGCCCCAGGATTTCCTGGGCACGCGTAAGTCGTTCGGATAAAGCCAAGACCTAGGCCTCCCTGGCGTTTTCGATCGCGTCGACGGCGTCGGCGACAGAGTTGAGCGAGAGCAGGGTCTCGTCATCGATCTCGAGGTTGAACTCGTCCTCGATAGCCGTAACCAGCTGCAGGCGCTCGAGCGAGTTGGCATCGAGGTCGTCAAAGGTGGTCTCATCGCTAATTTCGGCAACATCGACGCCCAGAACGTCAGCAGCGACCTCGGCGATCTTGTCGAAGATTTCGGAGCGGTCCATAGCGCTTCCTCTCATAGTGCATGAATACCAAAAGAATGGTACCGCCCGGGCGGTACCAAGACACGGTTCTGATTCTACCCCACGACGTGCGCCCCGAGGCGCATAACGCCGCTGTTATAAAACGATACCGTCCATAGAGTTGGCGACATTCTCGACCAGCCCGGCGCGCACGGCTTCGGCCGCCGCGAGCGTACCGTTTTTGACAGCCTCGACCGAGGTGGCGCCATGGCCGATCAGGACCACGCCGCGCAGGCCCAAAAGAATCGCGCCGCCCTTGGCGTCGCCAGAGAGCTTGGCCTTAATCTCGCGCATCTGCTTTTTGATGAGCAGCGCGGCAATCTTGGTGCCAAGCGAAGACATAAAGACACCCTTGAGCTCCTGCAGCAAAAACTTGGCAGCGCCCTCGGTGGCCTTGAGCGCAATATTGCCCGACATGCCATCGGCAACGACGACATCGAAGTTACCTGAGGTGATGTCCGTTCCCTCGCAGTTACCAACAAAGCCGGGAACGGCGGCTTTCATGGCCGGGAAGCAGGCCTTGGTAAAGTTGGAGCCCTTCTCGTCCTCGGTGCCGTTGGCAAGCAGGCCCACGCGGGGATGCTCGATTCCCAGAACGACGCGGGCATAGGCGCTACCCATCTGGGCAAAACGCACCATGTCATCGACCTCGACATCGGGGTTGGCGCCCATATCGCACAGCACCGTCAGACCGCCGGCGCGATTGGGCAGCGCATTGGTCAGACAGGGGCGCACCGGCTGCTTTTTGCCTTCGGCCTGATACCTAAACGGCGTCACGTAGGCGGTGGCAGCGGCGGTCATGGCACCGGTCGAACCGGCAGAGAAGAACGCGTCCGAATTTCCCTTCTTGATGGCGCGGCACGACAGCACGATCGAAGACTTGCGTTTGGTCATCACGGCGCGAATGGGATCGTCATCCATGGCGATAACGTCGGGTGCCTCCAGGGCCTCGACGCGCGCATGGGAGGCGGCAAAGGGATTGACGATTTCGGCGGGGCCAGCTGCCAAGACCTCGATATCGGGATCGGCGGCAAGCGCAGCCTCGATACCATCGAGAACAACCTGAGGTTTCTCGTCTCCGCCCACAACGTCTACACAAACGCGAACGTTACTCATATACATGCTCCTTATACAAAAATGGCCGACTCATTGAGCCGGCCATTGTGGTTCCATTTGGAACGGCATCGCATCCAGAGTATACCGTTACTCGGTAACGATAACCTCGCGGTCCTTGTAGAAACCGCAGCTGGGGCACACGTGGTGCGGAAGCTTGACAGCGCCGCAACGGGGGCACGTGGACTGAGCCGCAGCCGAGATCTTCATGTTGGCGGAACGACGGGTGTGAGTGCGGATACGACCCTGCTTTTGTTTAGGTACGGGCATAGTGACCTTCCTTATGAACTATCCAGTGTGGCGATTACGCGCAAGTAGCGATACTACCACAGTTTTACTCATCAAGCTTGAGATTCTTCAATGCTGCAAATGGATTTTCCGTGGCAGCGGCCCATTCTGCCTCTGCCTGGGCGGCGCAATCGCATTGCTCGACGTTGAGATTGCAACCGCATGTGGGGCACAGACCACGGCAATCGGGCTTGCAGAGCACCACAAACGGCGTGTCCATAACGACCGCGTCATTGATGGGCTCACCCAGATCGACGATGCGGTCCTCACCCAGAAGCTCGTAGCCGTCCTCGTAGGCCTCGGGATCCTCGGGCTCCTCAAAGAGGTAGAACTCCTCGATCTCTCCGGCGATATCAAACGAGGCGGGCTCCAGGCAACGGTCGCACCCGCCGGTGGCGTGCGCGCGGACCATGCCCGTGAGCAAGACACCGGTACCGGCATTGGTAAAGACAACGTCGTAGTCGATGCCGTCCTGAAGCTGGTACTCCTTCTCGCCAACCGTGTAGGTGGCGACATCGACCTTACCGGTTAGCGGATACGAATCTCCAGGAAACTCGAGCTGCTCGGAAAGATCGACGGTAACGCTCGGGAACTCAGCCATTACCACTGACCATTCTGTTGGGCGGCACCCTCGTTGAGCTGCTGGCGGCAACGGGTAACGGTGCCAGTCAGGCTCTTGAGGTTCTCCTCCAGGTGCGTAAAGACCTGCTCTGCGTAGTCCTCGGCAGCATAACGCGTCTCGCGCTCGTACTGCTGGGCACGATCGCGGATGTCGTCGGCCTGCTGCTGCGCAAGGCGGACGATCTCCTGCTCACCGGCAATGGTGAGGGCCTGCTGCTGAGCGTCAGCGATGATGGAATCGGCCTGAGCGGCGGCGGAAGCCATGAGCTCCTCGCGCTCCTTAAGGATACGGCGGGACTTCTGCCACTCCTCGGGATAGCTCATGCGGATCTCGTCGAGGATGTTGAAGAACACGTCGGCGTCGATGACCTTGAACTGAGCGTTCTTGCCGAAAGGCGGCTTGGCTTCCTCGATCAGCCCTTCGAGCTCATCGACCAAGCTGACGATCCTATCGCCAGGAAAATTCTCGCCCGGCATCCGGTCTCCTTTCATAGGTAACATATCATCGTGCTAGTTTACCACATGCCACCAGGCAATAAGAAACGTCACGAAAAGCGATGTTTGAGCGCTTCGACCACGTTGGACGGGACAAACGTCGACACGTCACTACCGAGCGAGGCGATCTGGCGAACAACCGAGCTCGAGATATAGCCGTACTGCGGCGCGCTCATGACAAAGATGGACTCCAGCTCGTTATCCAAGCGATAGTTGAGGTCGGCCTGCTGCAGCTCATATTCAAAGTCGGTCATGGCGCGCAGGCCCTTGACCACGGCCCCCGCCCCCTGCTCACGAGCGAAGTCGACCAAGAGACCGGTAAAGGGCAGGACCTCAACGCCGTCGATATCACCGAGCGCCTCGCGGGCCAGCGCCACGCGCTCATCGAGCGTAAACGTGGTGCCCACACCGTTTTTACCCTGCGACTCTGCAACAGCGACGATCACGCTGGGAAAGATGCGGCGGGCGCGGCGGATCACATCGATATGGCCAAACGTGATGGGATCAAAGGTGCCCGGGACGATCACGCGATTGATGGTGTCACTCATGAGCATCCTCCTGAAACGTCGTGGCATCGTTGTTGTCAGCATCGGTGCCGGCGCTATCGCCCTCACCATCGTCATCGCCGACCCAACGAAGCAGGTCGACCGAGGTAATGCCGTAGCGCTTCTCACGTACAGTCTCAAAGCCTGCCGGATGCGCGCCCGCATCGGCGGCGGCATGCTCAAACAGGGCATAAGCGCCAGGTGCAAGTAAACCCTGCTGAGCCAGGTTCTGCAGCAGTTCCTCGACCGGCTCGGCACCAAAAGCATAGGGCGGGTCGAGCAGGACCAGATCAAAGGGGCCGCCCGGCACGCGGCCGCGCGAGGCGCTCGCCAGCACGTCACCCGTCACCACGCGCCAGCGCGCACGGTCACGGCAGAGCGACTCGATATTCTTGGTAATGAGCCGCGCGGCGTTGCGATCGATCTCAAACGTCGTGAGCGAGCGGGCCCCACGAGAGAGCATCTCTAACCCTAAGGCGCCGGAGCCGCCAAAGGCGTCCAGCACGCGGACCTCGTCCAGATCGAAGTCGAATGCCGACATGACCATAGATGCGCACGCCTCACGCACGCGATCAGTCGTGGGGCGGGTGACATCGCGACCACGGGGCTCCTCGATCTTACGACCGCGCCATTCGCCGCCGATGATTCTCATCCTCCGCTGACCTCCTTAAAAATGTGTCGATATCGCATGGCGACCGCATTGCGCAGGGGGCGCGTCGCCACGGAGTCAAGGGTGCAAGCATACCGCAAGAGCTCGACCGCGTCCAAATGGGCCCACTCGATTAGTTCCTCGTCGGCATCCAGGTCGACAAAGCGCAGAGTCACACCGCCATGCTGACGGTAGCCCAGGATTTCGCCCTCGTGACGCAGACGCAGGTCCATCTGGGCGAGCGTAAAGCCATCCGCGGTTTTTTCGAGCGATTGCAGGCGATCTTGTGCTGCCGACGCGCCGCCGTTGCCCTTAGAGTGGGTCATGACCAGGCACGTGCCCGACACACTGCCACGGCCCACGCGGCCGCGCAGCTGGTGCAGGGCAGCCAATCCAAAGCGCTCGCCGTTCTCGATGACCATGACGGTGGCGTTAGGCACGTCGACGCCCACCTCGACCACCGTAGTCGAGACGAGCACGTCAATCTCGCCACGCTTGAAGGCATCGATAACCTGGTCCTTCTCCCCCGCCGGCATGCGGCCGTGAAGGCGCTCGACGGTAAGCCCCGGCAACGCAAGACGCAGTCGGTCGAGCTCGGTTGCCGTATCGTGCAGCGGCACGGGGACGGTTACGCGGCCCTCGTCGTCGCGAGCAATACCGGGCACGTCTTCCAGCTCATCGGCCGAGTCACTCGGCTCCACGAGCGGACAGATCACGTAGGCCTGCTGACCCTTTTCATGCGCCTCGCGGATGGCGCCATAGGCGAGGTCACGGCTCGACTCGGTGAGCACGCGTGTCGTCACGCCAGCACCAGGGACGGGCCGATGGCGAATGATGCTCGTGTCCAGATCGCCGTAGACCGAAAGCGCCAGCGTACGCGGGATGGGCGTCGCCGTCATAACGAGCAGATCGGCACCCGGCCCCTTCGCGCGCAGGGCGTTGCGCTGGCCCACACCAAACCGGTGCTGTTCATCGATGACCACGAGCGACAGATGCTTGAACGCAACGTTATCCGAAAGAACCGCGTGGGTGCCAAAGAGCACGTCAAGCTCGCCCGATTCCAGCTGTGCATGGATGCGCTCGCGCTCTGCGGCCGGCGTGGCACCCGTCAGAAGTGCCCAGGACATGCCGGCCTGCGAGAGCAGAGGGCCGATCTTATCGGCATATTGGCGCGCCAGCACGCCCGTGGGCGCCATAACGCAGGCCTGCGTGCCGCTATCGGCAGCCACAGCCAGCGCGCAGGCGGCAACGGCGGTCTTACCGGTACCGACATCGCCCAGCAGCAGACGGTTCATCACGCGCCCGCCATCGCACATGTCATGCAAGATGTCTTGGAATGCGGCCTCCTGCTCGTCGCTCAGCGAAAACGGAAGGGCCTGTTTAAGCGCGCCCAGATGCTCGCCCGCAGTGTGGGCATAGGGCACCACATCGACCAGGCCGCCGTCGTTGCGCAGACGCAGCGCCAGCTGCAGGTAGAGGCACTCCTCGTAGGCAAGACGCCGGCGTGCGATGTCGCGCTCAGCCATGCTCGAAGGAAAGTGGATCGAACGCAACGCGCGGGCATTGCTCATGAGCTTCCGCTTTGCGCGCAGCGGCGCAGGAATCGGATCGAACGGATTGCCGACGACCTCGAGCGCGCCGCTTACGATGCGGCGCATCCACGCCTGGCTCACGCCATCGCTCACGTAATGGACCGGCAGGATAGTTCCCGCGGCACGTCCCTCCTCGAGCTTTTCGAAATGCGGAGAGGCCATCTGCTTAAAACCATAGGCAAACTCGACCTTGCCCATCACGGCCAGGCGGTCGCCCTGTTTTAGCTGCTGGGCAATCCAGGGCTGGCGGAAAAAGGCGACCTGAAGCACACCCGTCTCGTCAACGAGTGAGACTTCGGTAACCTGCATGCGCGGACGCGGCTGCTTTTGGACGATACGGTCGACCGTGGCGACAATCGTGCAAACGGTGCCGATGGGCGCCATCTCGATGGACCACGAGCGGGTAAAGTCGAGGTATCGATGAGGGATATGGAGAAGGAGGTCCCCCACCGCCCGAATTCCCAGACGGCGAAGGGCCTCCTCACGTTTACCCGAAACATATTTGAGTCGCGCGATATCCTCGTCGAGCGCATTGCTCTGGGCAAAGCGCTCCGAGACGCGCGACACGGAGCACAGCTCGGACATGGGCAGTTGCCTACTCGATCGAGAAGATCACGGGATAGAGCGGCTGCTCGCCACGATGGGCGTCGATCTCCAAGTCGGGCTGAGCTTCCTCGATGGCGTCGACGATCTCCTGGAAGGCCTCATCGGACAGCTCCTCGCCGGCCAGAATCGTCAGCGCGTCGCCCTCCTCTTCCTCCTGCATGCGGTTGATGCAATCGAGCGTGACCTGCTTCACGTCGGAGCCAACCACGTCGATGGAGCCGGCGATGATACCCATGACGTCACCGGAGTGAATCAGAGAACCGTCAGAGGCACTGGAGTCGCGCACGGCGTGGGTGACCTCGCCATCGCGGACCTCGCTGATGGCGTCGACCATGGCGGCGACGGCATCCTCGAGCTCGGAATCGGGCAGGACTGCGAACAGCGCGGAGAAGGCCTGCGGGACGGTCTTGGTGGGAACGACGGCGACCTTCTTGTCGGTGCAGGCTGAGGCAGCAGCCTCAGCGGCCATGCGGATGTTGCCGTTGTTGGGCAAGATGATGACCGAGGTCGCGTTGACCTGGTCGACGGCGCCCAGCAGGTCTGCAGTCGAGGGGTTCATGGTCTGACCACCGGAGACGACCACGTCGACGCCAAGGGACTTGAGGATGTCGGCCTCGCCGGAACCGGCGGCAACGGCGACAAAGCCCAGCGCCTTGGCGGGCTCGGCGGCCTTTTCCTGATCCTCGTGGATCTTAGCGGTACGGTCGTGGGCCTCCATCTCCATGTTGTGGATAAAGACCTCATAGATCTGACCGAGCTGCAGCATGTGCTCGAGCACCAGGTTGGGGGTATTGGAGTGCACATGGATCTTGTAGTCGGGATAGGCGCCCACGAGCAGCTCACAGTCGCCCATGGAGCCTAGGAACTTAAGGCATTCGTCCTCGTCAAACGGGGCGTCGGCCTTAAAGAGAAACTCGTTGCAGTAGCGGAACTCCGAGCCCTCCCAGTCGTCGTTAGCCTCGATCTCAACGCGGCCAAGAGCGGCATCGCGGGCAGAGCCGGCGGAGTCAAACGTAGCGGAGAAATCCTCGACAACGGTGCTGCGACCAAGCGCGGCGGCAACAAAGTTCTCCAGGAAGATGGCAAAGCCGAAGGCGCCTGAGTCGACCACGCCGTTCTCTTTGAGGACGGGCAGCAAGTCGGGCGTGCGGGCGACGGACTGGTACGCCTCGACGACGATAGCATCGAGCGCATCCTCGGCCGAGAACTTCTTCTTCTCGCACTCATCGGCCTTGGTCGAGACATCGCGCAGGACCGTGAGGATCGTGCCCTCGATGGGCTTGCGGACAGCCTGGAAGGCAACCTTGACGGCACGACGGAAGGCGAAGGCAATGTTGGCGGACGTAATAGGCTCGTCGGCAGAGACAAGGCCCTCGGCCACGCCGCGCAGAATCTGCGACGTGATAACGCCAGAGTTACCGCGGGCACCCATCAGGGAGCCGTGGGTGATGGCGCCGGCGATGGCCTCCATATCGGCATCGGCAGGAAGGGCGGAGAGCTCCTTGGTCACCGAGGCAAGCGTGAGCGACATGTTGGTACCGGTGTCGCCGTCGGGTACGGGGAAGACGTTGAGCTTGTTGATCTCCTCGGCCTTGTCGGAAACGGCAGCCGCAGCGATCGGAAAACAGGTGCGAATGGTCTTTGCAATCATGGGTATTTGAATCTCCGTTTTCGGATGCTAGTTCAGACGGCTCTTGAGCGCGTCGATATGGATGCCGATCTTAAGGCTGGCGGGATCGATCTGGGCGATCTCCTGCAGGGTGAAGGCAACGGAGCTCGAAAGATTGTGGCAGACGGACTTCATGTTGACGCCGTTCTCGAGCACGACGTGAAGATCGACCGTAAGGCCGTTCTCGTCGGCGGAGACAAGCACGCCCTTGCGGAGGCGCTGACCGGCAAGCAGGCGCACGCTCTCGGCGCCCTGGAGCTGCTCAGCCATACCGACAACGCCATAGCACGTCATCGCGGCATAACCGGCAATATCGGCAATAACGTCGTTCGAGACGCTCAGGCTGCCGTTAATGGTCTCAGACACAAGAATCTCCTTTTCTTGGTGCTCGCGGCACCATGTCGTGGGAGCAATCATTGCATTATTCTACAACGACCGCGCCATGTTGAGGTGGCGGGCCTCGGGATTACATCCTCGACACGAAATGTTGATACGGTAACGTTCGCGAACGGCGATCGCGGCATGAAAAAACCCGCCGCATATGCGACGGGTTTTGTAACCTGGCTCCCCGGGTAGGACTCGAACCTACAACAGCGCGGTTAACAGCCGCGTGCTCTACCATTGAGCTACCGAGGAATTTAAAGCCCAACGGAATGGGCTGGAAAATTCTGGCTCCCCGGGTAGGACTCGAACCTACAACAGCGCGGTTAACAGCCGCGTGCTCTACCATTGAGCTACCGAGGAATAGGTGCGTGCTCTCAAGCAACGAAGTTTATTATACGGACGAATCAGCTTAGGGCAAGAACTTTTTTAAGAAATTTTCCGACCTAATCATTGGGGACGTTCTTAAACGAGTAGCCATTCAAGAACGTCCCCAATGACTACATGAAAGCGCCCCCAAGCGGATGTGCTTGAGGGCGCCTCTTGCTTGACTAGCTTTCGATATAGTCCTTGAGCTTGCTCGAGCGGCTCGGGTGGCGGAGCTTGGCCAGGGTCTTGGACTCGATCTGGCGGATGCGCTCGCGCGTGACGCCAAACTCGCGGCCGACTTCCTCGAGCGTACGGGGATGTCCGTCGACAAGGCCAAAGCGCAGCTCGATAACCTTGCGCTCACGATCGGCAAGCGAATCGAGCACCTGGGTGAGCTGCTCCTGCAGCATGGAGAAGCTGGCCGCATCGGGCGGAACGATGGCCTGGGAGTCCTCGATGAAGTCGCCCAGCTGGGAATCCTCTTCCTCGCCGATGGGGGTCTCGAGCGACACGGGCTCCTGCGAGATCTTCTGGATCTCGCGGACGCGGTCGGCGCTCATGTCCATCTCGGCACCGATCTCCTCGGGGGTCGGGTCGCGACCAAGGTCCTGAAGGAGCTGGCGCTGCACGCGGACGAGCTTGTTGATGGTCTCGACCATGTGCACGGGAATACGGATGGTACGGGCCTGGTCGGCGATAGCGCGCGTAATGGCCTGACGGATCCACCACGTGGCGTACGTGGAGAACTTAAAGCCCTTCTGGTAGTCGAACTTCTCGACGGCGCGGATCAGACCGAGGTTGCCCTCCTGGATCAGGTCCAGGAACAGCATGCCGCGACCGACATAGCGCTTGGCGATGGAGACGACCAGACGAAGGTTTGCGCTGATAAGCGCCTGCTTGGCTTCGAGGCCCACGTTCTCAATGCGCGTAAGACGACGCATTTCGGCACGCGTGAGCTCGAGCTCACCAGCATCGGCAGCCTCGAGCTTCTCGGTGGCCTCAAGACCGGCCTCAATCTTCATGGCCAGATCGACCTCTTCGGAGGCGGTCAGCAGGTCGACCTTGCCGATCTCCTTGAGGTACATACGGACCGGGTCGCCGGTCAGCATCACCGTGGAGGCATCGATGCCACGCACGCGGGAGCGTGAACGGGACGTGCGCACGGTGCGCTTCTTCTTGCTCTTGGAAGAACCCATCTCGGCGTCGGCCTGGCGGGCCATCTTGAGCTCGTGATCGTCGAGCGAGCCGGAATCGTGCTCGTCGTCGTCATCGAAATCGTCGGTATCGGTATCGTTATCGTCATCGTCGACGTCCATGGGGGCATCGTCGTTACCGCTCGCGGAGATAATCTGGATGCCGCTGTTGCGCAGCGCGGAATACACCGCGGTGAGCTGCTCGTCAGAAACATCGATATCCTTCAGGGCGACCTGAATCTCGTCCTCGGTTACCGAAGTCCTGTTTGAGCCGTTGCCCATGAGCTTTGCAACGTAGGATTCCAGCCCAGTACCCGTGCTCTCAGTCTTTTTTGGCACAGATTCTCCCTTCATAGTCCACAGGACTCAATACTTTAGCACACACAGTGACGTCTATACCCAAAAAGAGGACTGGATATAGGCGAGAATACGCTGGTTGACCACAACATCTAGGCTTGTTCGGTGCCTGCGGCCTCCAGGCCGATCAAACGGAACGGGTCCGCCACGCCGCCGATCGACTTTTGCAGTTCGCGCTGACGCTGCGAGTCCTGCGCGGCCTGCACGGTCAGCGCGCGACGCGCCTCATCATCGAGCGAACGGTCCTGGCGCAGCTTGGCCTGTGCGGCACGCATGCGACGCTTAATGGTGTAGAGCTCGAGCGTATCGAGCATAAACACAATGTTCGTCTCGGTGGGGTGCTTGCTCGTCGCCGAGATGCGCCCGGCACTCACAAGCGTTGCCGCGTCGGGACACACCGAGCGCGCCGCATCCATGCAGGCCGCAGGATCGGTTCCCGGCGGCGTTGCCAGAACGGCCCATGCGATGGACTCGTGACGTGGGTCAACCCACTCGATGGAGCAGATGCGGTCGGCATACGTGCGGAACAGGTCGGGGTAGCTCGTGAGCATCGTCAACAGCTCGCGCTCCCCTGCCAAGGACTTGCGTTCAAGATCGGTAAGAACCATCGGCGCCGCCGCAGACGGCGCGCCCGAACCGTCAGCCGCAGGCACAGCGCCCATACCATCAGGCACATCGATCGGCGGCAGATCGCCAACGACCTCCACGGGCGCGGCACCGTAGGCATCGAGCGGGACGTAGTCGTACGGCTCTTCTTCGACCGGCGCGGACACCGGCGGCGTCGCGCCCGATGCCCAAGCACCGCGACCGACATCGCGAGAACCCGACGCCCGACTGCCTATCCCGCCGGACCGCTCAGCCTGTGCCCGCTGGCGTTCATAGTTCTGCTCACGGCGGCGTTCCGCATCTTCGCGCTTGGCGACATCACGAAACACACGGCCCGAGCTCGCACGCACGGTCTCCAGATCCAAACCCAGCAGATCGGCAATCTGGATAAAGTACGTGTCGATCATATAGCTGTCGCGCAGCGGATAGATAAGCGTCAGCGCATCTTCCAGCGCCTTTGCGCGACCGCCCGGCGTGGTAATATCGCTCGACTCCTGCAGCGAACGGTAAACAAAGTCCATAAGCGGCTCGGCCGCGTCGATGCGCGCCTGCAGCTCCTGGCCGCCGTGCGCCGAAATAAACTCCATAGGGTCGTTGCCGTCGGGCAGCACCACGCAGCGCAGGTCCATAGAATCCTGCTCGATAAACTGAATCGCACGGCGAGCGGCCTTTTGACCGGCGGCATCGCCGTCAAACATATAGACGATGCGCTTGGCAAAGCGGGTGAGTGTCTTGACGTGATGCTCCGTGAGCGCGGTGCCCAGCGTGGCGACGACGTTTTTAATCCCCGCCTCCCAGCAGGCGATGCAATCGGTATAGCCCTCCACCACGATGGCGGTATCCTGCGCGACGATAAACTCCTTGGCCCAGTTAAAGCCATAGAGGTTTCGCTTTTTATGGAACACGCTCGTCTCGGCGGTGTTGAGGTACTTAGGCTGGCCGTCACCCATGATGCGCCCGCCAAAGGCAATGTTGTGACCCTGCTCGTCAAAGATGGGAAACATCACGCGGTCGTAGAAGCGGTCGGCAAGCTGCCCGCGCCCGCGGCTCACGGCAACATTGGCGTCAATCATCTCCTGCGGAGTAAAGCCCGCCTGCGACAGATGCGACACCAGCGCGTTGCGACCCGGCGCAAAGCCCAGGCAGTAGCGGCGGCAGACGTCGCCGCCCATGCCGCGGCTGGCAAAGTACTCGCGCGGACGGCCGTCCTTACCGCGCATGAGCATAGTGTGGTAGAACTGGGCGGTCTCGGCGCACAGATCGTAGATGCGGGCACGCTTGGTGCCGCGCTCGCGGCGATCTCCGGTGTCATGCAGCTCAATACCCGCGCGATCGGCCAAATAACGGATTGACTCGGGAAAGCTCAGGTTCTCGCGCTTCATGATATACGTGAAGACGTCGCCACCCTCGCCGCAGCCAAAGCAATGCCACACCTGCGTGGCGGGGATAATGTGGAAGGACGGCGTCTTTTCGCCATGGAAGGGGCAGCATCCCCAAAACTCATGGCCGCGGGGCTTGAGCTCGACCGTTTCCTGCACGATAGCAACCAGGTCGGACGCAGCGCGTACCTGGTCTTTTTCCTCATCGCTAATCACGAATGCTCACCCCCTGATCGCCCATGTTGTGACGAATATCTTCGATATTACCCTCGACGGTCGCGATCAACTCATCCAGCGAATCGAACACGCGCGACGGACGCAGCCAGCGCGTAAACGCCAGCGAAACGGAAGCGCCGTACAGGTCGCCCGTATAACCAATTAAGTTAGCCTCGAGATGCGCGGATGCTGCATCGTCAGCATACGTTGGCGGCAGGCCGACGTTCACGGCAGCGGGCCACACGGTGTCATCGACCAGCACCAGACCCTCATACACGCCGTCGGCAGGCACCTGAATGCAGCCGGGAACTTGCAGGTTTGCCGTGGGAAAGCCCATGCCAGAACCCTCGTTACGGCCACGAATAACACCGCCACGCACCATATACGGGCGGCCGAGCAACTCAGCAGCAAGCTCCACATGGCCCTGTCCCAGCTCATGACGAATGCGGGTGGCACAAATGGCCTCACCGCCCTCGCAAAGCAGGTCGTGACCATACACGTCAACGCCGCGCTCGGCACCCCAGGTGCGCATCTCGGCAACACCAGATGCACCGCCGCGACCCAGCCTAAAGTCGCTACCAACGCGAATCGATCGAATGTCGACCAGACGCGACACCAGCGAGAGAAAATCAACATGGTCAAGCGCCGCAACCTCAGGCGTAAAGGGAACGGCCACCACCGCATCGACCCCGGTCTGAGCCAGGGCATGCAGACGGTCGACCGTCGTCATCAATTTTTGAGCGGGCGAAGGGCTCACCACGACGTCCGGGTCCGGATCGAAGGTGACCACGACCGCCTTGCAGCCATGGGCGCGGGCATCACGGACAAGCGCTTCGATGAGCTCCTGGTGTCCACGGTGAACGCCGTCGAACACGCCGATGGCAATCGATGCGGCACCCAAGTGCTCGCACTCATCAAACGCATCGGCAGCAACGATGCGAGCCTCGTCCGACTCGCCCGCGAAAAAGATTCGCGCGAGCTCGCGAGCGGAAAGCATCATCGAACACCGCCGATTGCCTGCGGAAACACATGCTCCATGACAAAGCGGCCGCCCTCAATACGGGCGAGCGCCTTGAGTCCCCCATCGAGTACCAACGCAAACGGCGCCTTCGAGACATCGAAATCGGCAAGCGCACGCTCAACGGGAATGCGTCGGCCGCAGAGCAGGTCGTCGGCAAGATTGCCCGGCAAGTCAACACGCGTGGCGCCCAGGGCCGCGATGGGATCCAGGGCAAAGCCAGCGGCGGACTCGGGAGAAAGCTCCTCCACCGTATGACAGGCGCCAATGGAAACAACACCGGAGGCCGTGCGGCGCAGCGCGGAAATGTGCGCGGCGCTCTCACAGGCACGGCCCAGGTCGCGAGCGAGCGCACGAATGTAGGTGCCCTTGCTCACCGAGAACGCCACCGTCCACACACATGTATCACCTTCGCCACCCACGGCGATCAGGTCAGCGGCATAGACCTCGACGGGGCGCGGAGGTAGGTCCACCGCATTACCCGCGCGAGCAGACTTGTAGGCGCGAACGCCATTGACCGAGATAGCCGAAAACGCCGGCGGCACCTGCATCTGCGGACCCAGCATGGCGGCCAAGCGCTCACGGGCATAGGCAGGATCGCGGAGCTCGTTGGCAACAGCCACCGTGCGGACGGCCTCGCCCTCCGCGTCATCGGTATTAATCTCGGCGCCAAACGAAATATCGGCGACGTAGCTTTTGGTATCGAGCGTGAGCATGCCCAGCAGACGGGTGGCCTGGCCCACGCCCACCACCATGACACCCGACGCCATGGGGTCGAGCGTGCCGGCATGGCCGACGCGCCGCTCATGGAGGGCGCGTCGGCACTGCGAGACCACATCGTGGGACGTGCAGCCCACCGGCTTATCGACGGCGAGCAGCATATTCAGTTGAGAAGGTGTACGACGAGCCATGTACCATCCAAAAAGTTAAAGCTCGACGGTCACCGAAGCGGGATCCTCCCCCACCAGCTCGGCCAGCATGGGAAGTGCCACGGTAAGCGTCTCGAGAATCGTTCCGTTGTTGGAGAAACCGGCGGCAGCGGGATGTCCGCCTCCGCCAAAAGCAGCAGCGATCTCGGACACGTTGAGGTCGCCCTTGGAGCGCAGGTTGCCACGCACCTTGGTATCGCCCTCAATGCCCTTCAGGAACAGGCAGACCTCGACGCCCATCACCGAGCGCACCACGTCAACCAGGCCGTCGCACTCATCCGAGGTGACACCGCAAGCCTCAAGGTCACTCTGGTACGCGTAACTATACGCGACGCGCCCGTGGGCCACCGTCTTGATGCGGCCCATAACGATGGACTTGAGGTGCAAAAACTCAACGCGCATGCTCTGGTATACCTCGAGTGCCACACGCGCCGGATCGGCACCGTGGGCAACCAGACGCGAGGCCGCATGGAACGCGGCGGCATCGGCGTTCTGGTACTGAAAACGGCCAGTATCGGTAACCAAGCCGCACAGCAAGCAAGTCGCAACGCCATCACGTGCGACAATGCCACAATTGTCCAAGAAGCGGTCGATGATCATAGCGCAGGCTGCAGCTTCAACGCGCCTCAGGCTGAGCTCGGCAAACTCCTCGCGTGCCGGATGGTGGTCGAAGCACACCACATGCTTGGAGCGGCGAAGCACCTCGGCCGAGTTGTTGAGGCGCTCGACGACCGGTACGTCCACCGAGATGAACAGGTCAGGATTGCCGGTGTACGCAGATGCCGGCACCAGGCGATCGGAGCCTTCCATAAAGCGGTAGATGCGAGGAACCGGGTCATCGTCTGCCAGCAGCAGCGCAATGTCCTTGTTGGGGAAAAACTTCATGAGCGAAAGACCCAGACCCAATACAGAGCCCAGGGCGTCGCCATCGGGAGAAGTGTGTCCCGAAATCGCAATGGAGGACGCACCCTCGATGAGCTCGAGGATGCGTCGCTGAATATCTGCAGACTCGCACGAGGCGAGGTCGGCGGAATTAATCATCTAAAGCTGCCTCCTGGGCGGCATCCACTATCGGATAGCCGTCCTCGTCCTTTTCGATCGCAAGCGTGGCGGGAACGTTTTCCAGCGCACGCGTGATGCGCTCGGCCTCATCGGTCGAGCGATCGATGCGAAAATCGAGCTCGGGCGTAACACGCCAATCGAGCGAGCGAGCCAACAGGCTGCGAATACGGCCCTTAGCGCTTGCGAGCGCCTCCATGACCTCGTCGTAGCGGCTCGCATCGCACGACACGTACACGCGCGCGAACGAACGGTCCACCGCGACCTCGACCGCAGTCAAAGTAACCAGGTCGAGACGCGGATCGGAAACCTCAAAGAGCAGGATATAACCTAGCTTCTCGCGAAGCTGCTCGCCCAGACGGCGGGTTGCCTGCGTTTGCTTCATAGCGCTACCCCCTACTCGGTACGGGCAACCTGGTCGATGCGGTAACCCTCGATCTGGTCGCCGGGCTTGATGTCCTGGAAGTTCTCCAGGCCAATACCGCCCTCGGAACCGCTCTTGAGGCTCTTGGCCTCGTCCTTGTAGTGGCGCATCGAGGCGATCTTGCCGTTGAAGACCACGATACCGTCGCGCACCAGGCGCACAGAATCGGTCGCGGCGATCTCGCCCTCCTCGACGCGGACACCGGCGGCGATACCGACTTTGGGCACCTTGAAGGTGTCCAGGACGGTCGCGGTACCCGTGGCGACCTCGACCTCTGTGGGCTTGAGCATGCCGATACGGGCGGCGTCGAGCTCCTCGAGGCACTTGTAGATGACGTCGTAGCAACGAATCTCGACGCCCTCGCGCTCGGCGGCGGAGCGGGCCTTACCGTCGGGACGGACGCCAAAGCCGATGATGATGGCGTTGGAGGCGTCGGCCAGGACGACGTCGGTCTCGTTGATGGCGCCAACGGCGGAGTGGATCGTGTTGATGCGGACCTCGGACTGATCCATCTTGTCGAGCGAGTCCTGAAGAGCCTCGATGGAACCCTGGACGTCGGCCTTGATGATCAAGTTGAGCTCCTTGACCTCGGCGTCGGCGATGGTCTCGAAGAGGTTCTCGAGCGTGACGTGCTTGACGCGGCTCTGCTCCTCGATACGGGCCTTGAGCGAACGTTCATCGGCCAGGGCGCGTGCCTCGCGCTCATCCTCGAACACGCGGAACTCGTCACCGGCGTTGGGCACGGACTGCAGGCCCAAAATCTCGACAGCGTCGGAGGGACCGGCCTCGGTGACGGCGCGGCCCTTGGGGTCGAGCATGGCGCGGACGCGGCCGTAGGTAAGGCCGGCGACCAGCGTATCGCCCACGTGCAGGGTACCGCGGGTCACGAGCACGGTAGCGACCGATCCGCGGCCCTTGTCGAGCTTGGCCTCGAGGACGTTGCCCGAGGCAAAGGTGTCCGGGTTGGCCTTGAGCTCGAGTACGTCGGCCTGGAGCAGCACGGTCTCCAGAAGTTCGTCGATACCGATCTTCTGCTTGGCCGAGATGTTGACGAACATGTTCTGTCCGCCCCACTCCTCGGGGATGACTCCGTACTCGGTGAGCTCCTGACGCACACGGTCGGGGTTGGCGCCCGGCTTATCGATCTTGTTGACGGCGACGACGATGGGTACGCCGGCGGCCTTGGCGTGGTTGATCGACTCGACCGTCTGGGGCATGACGCCGTCGTCAGCGGCGACGATCAGGATGACGATGTCGGTCACCTTGGCGCCACGGGCACGCATAGCCGTAAAGGTGGCGTGACCCGGGGTATCGATAAAGGTGATCTTGCGGTCGTTGATCATGACCTGCGAAGCGCCGATGGCCTGCGTAATGCCGCCCGCCTCGCCGGCAGCAACGCCGGTGTGACGGATGGCATCGAGCAGCGACGTCTTGCCGTGGTCGACGTGGCCCATGACGGTGACGACCGGGGCACGCGGCTTAAGGTCGGCGGGATCGTCGTAGAACGAGAAGGTGTTCTCCTCCTCGGGGGTGATGATCTTGATCTGACGGCCCAGGTCGTCGGCAACGAGCTCGACGAGGTCGTCGGACATGGACTGCGTCATGGTGAGCGGCGTACCCAGCAGGAACAGGCGCTTAATGATGTCGTTGGCCGGAACGTCGAGCGCCTCGGCAAGCTCCTGGACGGTAACGCCCTGGGAGACCTTGATGGCGTCGAGGTCCTCGGGGTTCACGCCCTGGGCCAGCGCCTCCTCTATCTTGCGCTCCTCCTGAGCCTTGGCAGCCTCGCGCTCGCGCTTCTCCTTGCGCTTCTTGCGGCGACCGGTGGACTCACGAGAGGCCTCCTCGACGGCAGCACGAGCCTCCTCGAGCACCTTCTCGCGGCTGTACTCCTCGGCCTCGCGAGCCATGCGGCTGTAGTGGTCCTCTTCGTTGTTGTGACCGCCCTTGCGCTTCTTGCCCTTGCCCTGCTTATCGGGGTTGGGGAAGTCCATGCCGGCAGCGACGTTGTTGCTGGCGTTGGTGCGATGGCTGTGCGGACGGCTCTCGGAGGCGTTGCGCTCGGAGTTGTTGTCTGAGGCGTTGCGATCGTTACGACGGCCACCGCGGCGGTCGTTGTTGCCGCCACGACGGTTACCGCGCTCTGCGGCGCGCTCGGCCTTGGCCTTGTCCTCGGCGTCCTTCTTCTCCTTGAGCACGGTCTCCTGTGCGGCGATCTGGTCGAGCAGCGAACGGAAGCGCGAACCGGAGTCGGAAGCGGGAACGGCGCGGCGCTGGGCCTCGCGGGCAGCCTCCTCCTTCTCGCGAGCAAGGCGCTCCTGCTCGGCCTTCTTCTTGGCCTCGGCCTCGGCGCGGGCAGCCTCCTCGGCAGCCTGGGCTGCGGCAAACTGGCGGCGCTCCTCCTCGCGTGCCTTCTCGGCGGCGATGCGCTCGCGCTCGGCCTCGGCGGCGCGTGCGGCCTCCTCGGCAGCAGCTGCCTGCTCCTCGGCCTGCTTGGCGGCCTCGACTTCCTGAGCGCGGGCCTCGATCACCGAGGCGAGCTGCTTGCGGACCATGGCGACATAAGCGTCCTCCAAGGTGGAGGAAGCGGACTTAGCGGGAATCTTCATATCGGCGAGATGACCCATCAGTTCCTTGGAGGTCATGCCGAACTCTTTGGCCAGGGTGGACACACGGACTTTTGCCATATGACTTCACCTACCCTTTCTGGCACCTTGGGTGCCTAGAGACTGAACGAGCGTGGGAGACGCGCCGGGACCCGCCCGGCGCAACCGCGCGCTAGATCAGGTCCTCAGCATCATCGAAGGCGTCGGTGTCGTGGACACCGCAGAAACGGGAGCCGGGACGAGCCTGGTTGCGGCACTGGATGCCGTCCTCGGACACGTACTCGCAGCGGCGGACGTCCTCGTCCTCCTCGTCACCGATCAGGTCGGCGGCGGGCTCCTCGTGAACGGGAACGTTCTTGAGAATGTCGGCGGCAAGCGTCTCGGACTTGATGTCGATGTGCCAGCCGGTCAGGCGCGCGGCGAGGCGGGCGTTCTGGCCCTCCTTGCCGATGGCGAGGGACAGCTGGTCGTCGGGCACGATGACGCCGGCGTAGGCCTTCTCCTCGTCGATGAGGACGCGGGTGACCTTGGCGGGCGACAGGGCGTTGGCGACGTAGACGGCAGGATCGGCATCCCAAAGGATGACGTCGACGCGCTCGCCACGGAGCTCGCCCACGACAGCGCGAACACGGCTGCCCTTGGGGCCGACACAGGCGCCCACGGGATCCAGACGGTCGTCGAGCGAGTGGACGGCGACCTTGGAGCGCTGGCCGGGCTCGCGGGCGATCGACTTGATCTGGACGGTGCCCTCATAGATCTCGGGCACCTCCTGCTCAAACAGACGACGCATGAGCTCGGGGTGGGTACGGGAGATGACAATCGGCGGACGGCTGTGCTCGCCACGAACCGGCTGCAGGTTGGAGTTGGGGTCGCGAACGTCGATGATCACGGCCTTGATGTGCTGGTTGTGCAGGTAGCGCTCGCCCATCGGACGCTCGTTGCGCTCGTTCTCGTAACGGCGCTGGTCGAAGTGCGGCAGCTCGGCCTCGACGCCCTCGCGGATCTTGACGATCGTGAAGTCGGGCGTGGACTGCAGCACGGTACCGCTGATGAGGTCACCGATGCGGCCGGAGAACTCCTCGTAGATCTGCTCGCGGGCGGAGTTGCGCACGATGGCGTTGATCTCGGCCTTGGCGTGCTGGGCGGCGATGCGGCTCGTGTTCTTGGGGGTGACGTCGATCTCCTCGAACTCGGTGAAGTTGCCTTCCTCGTCCATGGAATCGTCAATCGGCTCCAGACGGTAGACGTAGATCTTGCCGGTGGTGCGGTCGATGGTCACCTTGGCGCCCCACTCAAGATGCAGGATCTCGGCATAGCTCTTGGCGAGCGACTGCTCCAGGCGGTCGATCAGGTAGAGCTGGTCGATGTGCTTCTCCTGGCAAAGCTCCATCAGGGCGGACATCATGTCGGATGCTGCCATCTTACTTTCCTTCCTTCGCGGGCTTGAAGTCGTAGGTGGGCTTCAACTTGCACTTTTTAACATCAGAGAAATCGAGGGTAACGGACTCGCCGTCCTCGAGCTCGAGGGTCACGTTGGTCTCGGTTGCGGCGGCAATCTTGCCGGCGTACTTGCGACGGCCCTCGGTGGCGGTGGAGGTGAGCTCACAGTTCTCGCCCACAAAGCGGGCAAAGTCGCACGGGCGGCGCAGCGGACGCGCCATACCCGGGCTCGACACCTCGAGCGTATAGCTCGAAGAGATAGGGTCGAGCTCCTCAATCACATCGCCGACCCACTTGGTGTTGGCCGTGACGTCGTTGAGCGACAGGCTCTGACCCTCGGCACCCTCGATACGCACGCGTACGCAGGGGGCCTTGGTGGCACCCACGAGCTCGACGTCGACGATGTCGACATCGTGCTGGGGAGCGACGGCCTCGAGCGCGTCGATGATCGCCTGCTCGGTCTTGGTCTTGACCATTGCGGCACCTCCATCCATACAAAAAAGAAGCGGGGCCGAAACCCCACTTCTTTCAATTACAACTTCATTTACAAGCAAACTATACCAATAGCTGCGGAAACGTGCAAGCACAGTACGAACCTGCAGGTCAGCGTGCGCACAGCTTCTCCACAAGAATAGGACAATTGGACTAAAGACTCCATGAGGCAAGCGTCCGAGGGTCCCAAAACGGGCCATGCGTCCCAATCCACAGGCCCGTTCGGACCCCAAGGGCATTCCTCCCCAAGCCCCTATCGATCAGACTTACGCTAAGGGACATTCTGTAACAAGCCGGCCAGCAAGTCGCACAACGACAAACCTTTCCAAATCCCGTACGGCAAGGAGGCACCCATGAAACGCCTAGGCACCCTCTGCACGACCGCGCTCGCCATCGCAGTCTGCTCGTTCGCCCTGATGGGATGCAGCAATATCGATGGCTAAACCGGGCCATCTGAGCCGAATCCCGGAAGCACCGAAGCTGCCGAGGAAACGACGCCACAGGGTAGCTTCGATAAAATAAACGAAGACGAAATCGATCCCCAGGGTTTGGGCCCCGACCCCCAAGAACAGTTCCCCATCGACCTAGAGGCGGACGAGAACGTCCATGTTACCTGCGTGGGCAAGGACACCGACGGCTACGGGGACGCCGCGCTCGTCTTTACGGTGTCCAACAACTCCGGTGTCGACATGATGTTTGGCGATGTGGACTCCTATGCCTACGTCAACGGTGATGTCCGCGACGTACGCATGCGCCAACCGGTCGCGGCTGGAGAGGAAACGCGCGCCATGCTCACCTTTGTGGGCACCTTCGACGATCCGAACTTTGATGTGAACAACGACCTCAACGACATCTACCTCAACATTTGGATGTTCGAAGAGGCAACGGGCAACGTTTACTTTAGGGACCTGGTACACATCCCATAGAAAACGTTGCGACGCAATGACTAAGCAGGGCATACAACACAAAACGAGGGACGACCCAACCGGATCGCCCCTCGTCTTTTATGCGTCAGTTAAGCGCGCAATGCTTACTTGACCACCAGGTTGACCAGCTTGCCGGGCACGCAGATGGCCTTGACGACCGTCTTGCCGTCGAGCCACTTGGCGACGGCGGCCTCGGCGGCAGCCTGCAAATCCTCATTGGAGGCATCGCGGGCAACGTCGACGCGGCCGCGGACCTTGCCGAGCACCTGGACCACGATCTGCACCGTATCCTCAACGGACTCGGCCAGGTCGAAATCGGGCCAGGCGGCGGTGTAGGCGTTGCCCTCGCAGCCGAGCGCCTCGTGCCACAGCTCGTCGGCCCAGAACGGGCAGATGGGGGCAAGGACGCTCACGATGTCCTTGGCCACGCCGTAGCACAGCGCCTTGTCGCGGGCGGTACCCTCGGTGGCGTTGAGGTAGGCGCTCGCCGCGTTGACGAGCTCCATGACGGCCGAGATCGCGGTGTTGAACTGGCCGCGGTCGAAGTCCTCAGTGCACTTGGCGATGGTGCGGTGACGCTCGCGATAGAGCTTCATCGCAACCTCGTCGAGCGCGGACTTGTCGAAGGCCACGTTGGCGTCACCGGACTGGACGAGCTGCCAAACGATACGCCAGGCGCGCTTGATAAAGCGGTTGGCGCCCTCGACGGCCTTGGGATCCCAGTCGAAGTCCTTCTCGGGCGGGGCGATAAACAGGATCGCCAAACGCATGGTGTCGGCACCGTAGGGCTCGATGACCGAGCTCGGGGGCACGACATTGCCCTTGGACTTGGACATGGTGTCGCCGTTCTCGTCCTTGACCATGCCCTGGCACAGCAGGTTGGTGAAGGGCTCGTCCACGCTCAGCAGGCCAAGGTCGCGCAGGGCCTTGGTAAAGAAGCGGCTGTAGAGCAGGTGCAGAATAGCGTGCTCGATGCCGCCGATGTAGTTATCGACGGGCATCCAACGGTCTGCCGCCTCGCGGGAGAAGGGCAGCTCGGTGTTGTGCGGGTCGGTATAGCGCAGGTAATACCAGCTGGAGCAGGTAAAGGTATCCATGGTATCGGTCTCGCGCTTGGCCGGGCGGCCGCAGACCGGGCAGGTGGTCTCGTAGAAGTCCTTGCACTCGGCAAGGGTTTCGCCGGCGCCCAGGTCCAGGTTCTCGGGCAGCGTCACCGGCAGCTGATCCTCGGGCACGGGCACGATACCGCAGTGCTCGCAGTGGATGGCCGGGATGGGGTTGCCCCAATAGCGCTGACGGGAAATGAGCCAGTCGCGCAGACGGAACTCGACCTTGCGACGACCGCAGCCCATGGCCTCGAGGTCGGCCACGATCGCAGCCTCGCCCTCGGAGTGCTTACCGCCGCGCATGCCGGTGTACTTGCCGGACTGGACGAGCGTGCCCTCGGCAGCGTGGGCGCAATCCCAGTCGACGGTCTCGGCATGGAAGGTATCGATGGTCTCGCCGCTGGCCTCGACGGCAGCGCGATCGTCATCGTCCAGGATGATCGGTACGATCGGCAGGTCGTACTTGCGGGCGAACTCAAAATCGCGCTGGTCGCCGCAGGGAACGGCCATGACGGCACCGGTGCCGTAGTCGGCAACGACATAATCGGCAACCCACACGGGGACCTTCTCGCCGTTGACGGGATTTACCACATAGCGGCCCGTGAAGGCACCGTGTTTCTCGAGGGTGCCTTGGGCACGCTCGACGGCAGAGATATGCTTGGAGTCCTCGACGATCTTGGTGACGGCCTCCTCGTACTCCGTACCCTCGACGAGCTCGTGCAGGCCGGCGTACTCGGGAGCCAGGACAAAGAAGGAGACGCCAAAAAGGGTATCGGCACGCGTGGTGAAGACGGTGATCTTGCCCTCATCGCCCTCGATGGGCTCGCCATCCTGGTCGCACAGGGTAAAGTCGACCTCGGCGCCCTCGGAGCGACCGATCCAGTTGGCCTGCATCTGCTTGACGCGCTCGGGCCAGCCGGGGAGCTTCTCCAGGTCGTCGAGCAGCTCCTGGGAGTACTCGGTGATCTTGAAGTACCACTGCTCAAGGTCGCGCTTCTCGGGCTCGGTGCCGCAGCGCCAGCACTTGCCCTCGGTAACCTGCTCGTTGGCCAGAACGGTCTTGCAGGTGGGGCACCAGTTGACCGGGTTCTTCTTACGGTAGACCAGGCCCTTTTCCCACATCTTCTCAAAGATCCACTGGCCCCAGCGGTAGTAGCCGGGGCTGCAGGTCTTGACCATGCGATCCAGATCGTAGGAGAAGCCCATGCGCTTCATCGTAGCGAGCGCCTGGTCCATGTTCTTATACGTCCAGGCAGCAGCCTGCGTGTTGTGCTTGATAGCGGCGTTCTCGGCAGGCAGGCCAAAGGCGTCAAAGCCGATGGGGTGCAGCACGTCGTAACCGCGCATGCGGGCCTGACGGGCCATGGCATCGCCGATGGTGTAGTTGCGCGCGTGGCCCATGTGCAGGTCGCCCGACGGATACGGGAACATCTCGAGCACGTACTTCTTGGGCTTGCTGTCGTCGGTGTCGACGGCAAAGAGGTTGGAGTCCTCCCAGGCCTTCATCCATCGGGACTCAATGGCCTGCGCGTCGTAGGCAGGGATCTCGTCCTTATGATCTGTGCAATCGCACATATCAGCTCCTTTAATCTTAGCTGGGGTCAGTCGGCTTGGCTTTATTCGCTACTGCGGACAGTCCTGCGCAAGACGAAGAGCACTTAATGTGCTCTTCTTTGCGTGCGGAACTTGTAGCGAACAAAGCTAAGCTGCCCGACCCTAAGGTTGACTCGACTGATAATAGCAAATACGACAAGCGAGATGCCTGCGACTTGCAGGCATCTCGCTTTATCTAAATAACGTGGTTGATACTCAACCTTTATGTGAAGCTCTTATCCTATCGATAAGACACAGACTGCTGCGAATCCTTGACCACAACGTCGTGGGCGCCGCCTTCGACGATTGAGGTCGAGCTCACCAGGGTCAGGCGTGCCTTTTCCTGGAGCTCGGGGATCGAGAGGGCACCGCAGTTGCACATCGTGGACTTGACCTTGTAGAGCGTTCCGCCCACACCGTCCTTGAGGGAACCGGCGTAGGGAACGTAGGAGTCGACGCCCTCGACGAAGCTGAGCTTCGCGGCGCCACCCAGATCGTAGCGCTGCCAGTTGCGGGCACGCGCGGAACCCTCGCCCCAGTACTCCTTCATGTACTGGCCGTTGACGTTGACGCGCTCGGTCGGGCTCTCGTCGAAGCGGGCGAAGTAGCGACCCAGCATCATAAAGTCAGCACCCATGGCCAGGGCGAGCGTCATGTGGTAATCGTAGACGATACCGCCGTCGGAGCACACGGGCACGTAGACGCCGGTCTCCTCGTAGTACTCGTCGCGAGCGCGGCAGACGTCGATCAACGCAGTGGCCTGGCCACGGCCGATACCCTTGGTCTCACGGGTGATGCAGATGGAACCGCCGCCGATACCGACCTTGATGAAATCGGCACCACAGTCAGCCAGGAAGCGGAAGCCCTCGGCGTCGACGACGTTGCCGGCACCGACCTTGACGTCCTCGCCGTAGTTGGCGCGGATCCACTCGATGGTGCGCTTCTGCCACTCGCTGAAGCCCTCGGAAGAGTCGATGCACAGGACATCGGCACCGGCCTCGATGAGCAGCGGCACGCGCTCGGCATAGTCGCGGGTGTTGATACCGGCACCGACCATGTAGCGCTTGTCGCCGTCGAGCAGCTCGTTGGGGTTGGTCTTGTGGCTGTCGTAGTCCTTGCGAAAGACGATGCCCATGAGGTGATCGTAGTCGTCGACGATGGGCAGGGCGTTGAGCTTATTGTCCCAGATGACGTCGTTGGCAACCTTAAGGCTGATGTTCTTGTCGCCCACGATGAGCTGCTCACGCGGGGTCATGAACTCGGAGACCTTCGTCTGGTGGTCATCGCGGCTGGGGCGATAGTCACGGCTGGTGACGATGCCCAGGAGCTTACCCTTGGGAGTGCCGTCGTCGGTGACCGGCATGGTGGAGTGGCCGGTCTTCTCCTTGAGCTCGATGACCTGCTCCATGGTCATGTCAGGGGTCAGCGTGGAATCGGACTGAACGAAACCAGCCTTGTGATCCTTGACGGCCTTGACCATGGCAGCCTCGGACTCGGCGCTCTGGGAACCGTAAATGAAGGACAGGCCGCCCTCGGTAGCGAGCGCGACACCCATGTCGACGCCCGAGACGGACTGCATGATGGCGGAAACCATGGGGATGTTCAAGGTGATTGCCGGCTTCTCACCGCGCTTAAAGCGGGTTAGCGGCGTCTTAAGAGAGACGTTATTGGGGATGCACTGCGAGGACGAGTAACCAGGGACCAGCAGATACTCCGAAAACGTGTGGGACTCACCGGGAAAGAACGTAGCCATGTTTCTCCTTTTTCCATGCGACCGGTCGGCTGCAGGCCTCGTAGGACCCAGCCCAACCTTGGGCGCCCAATACTGGGGAAGTATCTTAACGCACTTTGACTGCTACAATGCATGATTTAAGAAGAGCACACGAGGGTTTGACGCAGGCTTTGCGTTTGCCCAGCAAACACTTTAGCGGGAAGACGTGGAGCACATGGAGTACAAGACGACGGCAAAGTTGGTCATTCAAGCGTTCGACAAAGATCTGCCGGGCGTGTTTGGACACGGCTGTGTCTTGCTGCTGCAGGGTATCGCCCGCGAGCACTCGCTCAACCGCGCCGCCAAGAGCATGGGCATGGCGTATTCCAAGGCCTGGCGCATTGTAAACGAGGCCGAAGGCCAGCTGGGCTGCAAGCTCATCGAGCGCGACGGCGCCCGCGGATCCACCCTCACCCCCGCCGGCGAACGAGCCATAGCGGTCTACGAGGAGCTGCAGACCGACATCAACCAAGTAATTGCCGCAAAGGCCAACGCCCTCATCGCCAGCATCAAAGAGTAGCCAATTTGGGACGGGGCTTTTTAGCTACCCAACCCCTTCTCATAAGTTGCGGTGAAATAGGGACTGTTTATGCGGTTAAAGCCGTAAATCAATCCATATTTCACCGCAACTTATGGAGTCGAGGATGATTTAGCTAGTTGCGGAGGGCGTTGTCTAGGGCGGCGGCCACGATCAAGGGGTCGTCGGTGCCGGCGAAGAGGCGGACGGTGCTCCTCTGCTTGCCGCGTGGAGCCGAAAGGCGCGTCGCTGCGCCGCCGGCGGGCGATGTGCGGAACTCCCCCGGCAAAGCATCGAACAGCTCGCCCGCGCTGCATTCGATAAGGTCAAATTCAACTGCCGGGCCAAAGCCGTGCTCGAGGATTCCCGTTGCAACCGCATGGTCGGGATGCGAGCTCACTCCGGGGTAGCGCACGTCGCGCACCATCTCGTTCGCAGCCAAATATTCAGCCAGCGCACGGGCGCGATCGAAGTGCGCCTGCATGCGGGTGTCGAGCGTGTCGAGCCCGTACTCTAGAACCTCAGCCTCAACGGAGGACAAGTCGAGCGCGGCCATTCCGCACCCCTCGAGCAGCTCATGCGCGCACTCGGCAGCAGCATCCACACGATGGCGCTTGAGCTGCGAGCGCGCCACCGAAGCGGCAACGAGCTTACGCGGAGCCTTACCGGCACACACGCGGTCGAGCGCCTCGAGCGACAGCGCAGCACCCAGCCGCAGCGGATCGCAGCCAAAAGCCGACGCCACTGTGTTGTCCACAACCAGCAGCGCGCGGGCCTCACGAGCCGCGCGGCCCAGAGCGCGAAGGTCAGACACACGCAGACCAAACCCGCCGATGGAGTTGACGAACCACCACAGGTGCGGACCCTCGGCATTAAACGAAGCATCAAAGCCCTCGGACGTGGCGGCAAACGCCGCAACCGACGGCGGGTCCACGAGCACAACGTCGCAGGCATCAAAGCCGCACGCAAACGCATCGGCAAAGTCATCGGCAAACGCAACCAGGCGGTCACCGGGGCGCACAATCCCCAACAGAGACAGCGCCGCCGGCACATGCGAGGCCGCAACAAGACGCGCCTCACGCGCGCCGGCCCTTAAAGCCCAGGCCTCTTCTAGCTGCTGTACATCCACAAGGCACCGCCCCTTCATAAACAAAAACCCACGATGCGGGTGTTTCCCGCATCGTGGGCAACGGCTGCAGTATAGCGCCGATATGCGACGAATCGCTTAGATGTTGAGCGTGTGATAGGTCACGCTCGCACCCGGAGCGTCAACGGTCACGCCATAGGCCTCGGGATAGATGCGCGTCGATAACACGAGCGCGCCATCGTTCACAAACACCTCGACCGACGAGGCATCGCCGACAATACGCACGTTGCGAACCTCGTCGACGGGCTCCCAACGCACGGTGCGACCGCAGCCGGCAGAAGCGCGACCCTCATCAGTAAATCGCATCTCAAAGCGCGAGGGCAGTTCGCCCTCAGCGAGCACAAACGCCAGCTTCAGCTCGCCATCAACGGTCGCGGTAAATGCGCCGTCGACACCGTCGACAACAACGTCAAAGCAGGTATCGCCGGCAACCTCCAACGAGCCCTCCCCCACACGCACCGAGGCATAATGGCGCTCGATCTCTCGTGCCGGCTGCTGCAGCACCACGCCGCCGGCACCGGCTGTGAGCTCACGCGGCACCGTCATGCAGTGCTGCCAGCCGCACGCCACGGTGGGTGCGTTGCCATAGGTCGGCTCATCGGGCATGCCCATCCAGCCGATCAGAATGTGGCGACCGTCCTCGGCCGTGAACTCCTGCGGGGCATAGAAGTCAAAACCGGCGTCCCACAGGCGGAACTCGCCCAGCTCATACTCGCCATCGCCATCTGTAATGTCGCCCGTTACAGGCATGTAGCCGGCAGCGTATACGTTGCCGCGGTCCCAACGACCGCCCTCGAGCCCCTGGGGCGAGAAGGACAGCCACTTCGCCGGTACGCCGTCATCGGCCTCAAGCTCAAGGTATCCCGGGCACTCCCACATAAAGCCAAAACGCTCGGGCGTAGACACGCGGCTCTCGAGCTCCCAGCTCAGCATATCGGGCGAGCCATACACCAGGATCTCGCCTGCATCGCGCCCGGCGCCCTCGCCGTGCATCGCGCAAAAACGACTCTCGACATGCGGCCCATCCACGCGACGACGCGCGCCCAGCACCATGTGGTAACGCCCATCATCATCGCGCCACACCTTGGGATCACGCACGTGGCAGGTCAGATCGTCGGGATAATCCTCGGACGCCAGCACCACGCGCTTTTGGCTGAACTCCCGACCGGCAAGGCCATCAACGCTCTCGACATAAACAGTATCGGCGCGGCGGCCGGTATTGATGTAGTCGTATGTGCCATCTGCATCGGAAAGCTTAACGTTGCCTGTGTACAGCACGCGAATGCGACCGTCCTCGACAAGCGCGGAGCCCGAATACACGCCATGGCAATCGAACGGCTCGTCGGGCAACAGCGGGGCGCCAACGTAGTCCCACGTCATAAGGTCGCGGCTCGTCGCATGACCCCAGGCCTTAACGCCGCCCTCGACATCAAACGGCGCATACTGAAAATAGGCATGGAACACGCCATCTGCCTGGCAAAGACCGTTGGGGTCATTGAGCCAACCCGCCGGCGGCATAATGTGGAAATGCTGGCCATACGCGCCATGACCGCACTCAGAGGCGGCAGCGTCAACAGCGGCAACCAGCTTTGCAAGGTCGCGACCAAGTGTATTAGACATATCAAAGTCCTAACGGATCGAAAGTAACAAGGCGCCAGAGAACGGCACAAGATACAGGAAACGCCCGTGAGCATACAACCCGCGGGCATCCCCTCAATCAAAAGCTCTTAGGCCTGCTCGGAAGCCTTGGGCTCGTCCTTGTACAGGAGAAACGAGACGGCAAAGGAAACCAGCGCGGCGACCGCAAACATGATCGCGTACTGCACGGGCTGGGCCAGGCACAGCAGGATACCGAAAATACCGGTAACACCCGTGCCGGAGGCAGCCAACGAGGTGAGCGCGCAGACCAAGGCACCGCAACCGCCGCCGATGCAACCGGCGATGAAGGGCTTAAAGAAGCGCAGGTTCACACCAAAGATGGCAGGCTCGGTAATGCCCATGAAGGCGGACAGAGCCGAAGGAAGCGCCAGGCCCTTGATCTTGGCATCGCGGGTCTTAAAGGCAACGGCGAGCGCGGCGCCACCCTGGGCGATATTGGCAGCGCTAGCGATGGGCAGCCAGTAAGTCACGCCGTACTGGGCGAGCTGGCCCAGGTCGATGGCGGTGTACATCTGGTGGATACCGGTAACGACCGTGGGGGCATAGAACAGGCCGACGATAAAGGAACCGATGCCGAAGGGCAGGGTCAGCAGGGTCTGGATCAGACCGAGGATGGCGTTCTCGGCCCAGACAAAGATGGGGCCGACGGCAACGAGCGTCACGAGCACGGTCACGAACACCGAGACGAGCGGAGTCACAAAGAGGTCGAACATCTCGGGAACGATCTTGTGCAGGCGCTTCTCGAGGAAGGCCAGAATGGCGCAGGCGATAACGATGGGGATCACATGGCCCTGATAGCCGACCCACTCAAAGCTATACACACCGGGGATGACGGTAACCATGGTCTGAACGCCCTCGGAAGCAACCGTGTAGGCGCTCTGCAGCGAGGAGTTGATGAACGCACCGCCGACGACGGCACCCAGGTACGGGTTGGCGCCAAAGGCCTTAGCCGCGGAGTAACCGATTAGGATCTGCAGAATGCCAAAGGACGTGCCCGAGACCAGGTCGGCGATCTTATAAATAAAGTTATTGGTGTCGAGCGCGATAAAGCCGTTGGAGGCCATAAAGTTGAGGGCGCTCATAATGCCCAGCAGCAGGCCCGAAGCCACGATGGCGGGGATGATGGGGACAAAGACGTCACCGAGCACCTTAATGGCACGCATAAAGATGTTCTGCTGCTGCGCCGCGGCCTCCTTGACCTCGGCCTTGGTGGCAGCCTCGACGCCACTGAGCGCGATAAACTCCTCGTAGACCTTGTTGACGGTGCCGGTGCCAAAAATAATCTGCAGCTGGCCCTGGGCCTCAAAGACGCCCTTGGCGCCATCGACATTCTCGATGGCCTCCTTGTTAACCTTGGAATTATCGGCAATCACCAGGCGCAGACGCGTGGCGCAGTGTGCGGCCGAAACAACGTTGTCGGCGCCGCCAACATTGTCGAGCACCTCTTGGGCTGATTTGCGGTAGTCCTTGACTTCCCTTTCCTCCAACGGGCGCATCAGCACCCGGCCATCTTTGACACTTACACTGTAATCGTTTTCAGTTTGATATGACTGTAATCGTTTTCATAGTAGGGTGAACGATAGGAAAAAGCCGGCGAAAGGTAGTTTTGAAGTAAAAACAGGGGTCTCAGAGGCAGGCAGACGTGCCCAAGGCCTAGACATTCATAAGCTGATGGCCGAGCTTGAGCGTCTTGAGACCGCTCTCCCCCTCCTCGCCATCGAGCGCGTTGAGCAACATATTGGTCGCCTCAACGCCGCTGGTCAGGTAGCCGTAATGCACGGTGGGAATGCCGCCCGTCAGCGCGCGCAAAAATGCGTTGTCGCCGAAGCCGCTCACGCGACGCACGCCCTCGCCCATGCCACGCACCTCGTCAAGAGCGCGCAGGGCGCCGGCAGCCATAGTGTCGGTCGCGCACGCGATAAACGAAACATCGGGGGCATCGGCAAGCAGCTCGCGCGCAGCGCGATAGCCCGAGTCGAGCGTAAACGAGCCCAGGCGAATCAAGGCGGCATCGAGCGGGTTACCCGCGGCGCGCAAGCCGGCCTCAAAACCGCGACGGCGGTCATAACCGGCCGCGCGGTCCTCTTCGGTAACTCCGATGTAGGCGATCTTGCCATCCACCCGACCCGCAAGCGCACGGCCGAGCTCAAAGGCAGCCTCGTAATCGTCGTGATAGACGCACGCCGCGCCCTCGACATGTTGGCCGATCAACACAATGGGCACACGGCACGACTCAATCGCGCGACGGTGCTCGTCGGTGATCATAGTTGCCACCAGAACAATGCCGTCAACCGGGTGGTTTTGGA
Source organism: uncultured Collinsella sp. (assembly GCA_902496335.1). Lineage (GTDB taxonomy): Bacteria > Actinomycetota > Coriobacteriia > Coriobacteriales > Coriobacteriaceae > Collinsella. The sequence continues at coordinate 1,401 of CABVAO010000009.1, read as the reverse complement.
ATAAATCGAGGTATTCGAGCTCACGATCGGCCGCGTTGTCGGTGTTGGCAAGCAGCATCTGGTAGCCACGGCGACCGAGCACCTGACCAATGCCGGCGGTAATGCGGCTCACGGATTCCGAGTTGATCTTAGGTACGATGACGCCGATGAGCTTGGTGGAACCGGTGCGCAGCGCGCGCGCCTGACTAGATCGCACGTATCCGGTCAGCTCAATCGCCTGCTTAATGCGCTCGGCCTTTGTTGAGGTAAGATAACGTAACCTTTTTTGCAGAGGGCGTTATCTTACCTCTTTTTGATGTATGTTAGATAGCATAACTCTTTACGTCGGCTCCTATCTGTCTGAAATAGGAGATACTTTCAGTAGGCTTGTCGCCTGTATCAACTCTGCCGACAAAGCTATAAAAGATTTCGATTTTGCGGGTGTTCGTTTCCTTATCCAGTTCGTGAATAAGAATACGGTCAATAAATTCATGGACGTTTTCGTAGGTCAGTTCTTCAATCGCTGTGTATCTGCGTACCAGTGCGACAAACCTTTTTACGTCCGCGCTGCGCTCGGTGGCGTTGTCGATTTCCTGTGACAGCTCCGCAATCCTCCGGGTCAGCGTCTTTTTTTCTTCATCATAGCCGGAAGTCAGAAAAGCAAATTGTTCATCTGAAAGTTTCCCTAAAGCGTTGTCCTCGTAGAGCTTGCGGAATAAGATGTTCAGCTCGTTAATACGGTTCTGCGCCTTGTCAAGTTCTTTCCGCTGCTGTGTCAGCGTCTTTTGTACTGCCTTTGCGCTGCACTCGTTGGCGGTTTCGATAAACTCCTGTTCATGCTCTTTCACATAGGACAATACCCTTTGTAAATCGGCAAGGACAAGTTCTTTAAGGACGCTCTTTCGGATATAATGGGTAGTGCAAAGCTCGCCAGTCCTTATCCTGTTTCGATACTTGCCGCAAGTGTAGGCGTGTTTGCGTTCCAGTGTCCCGGCTCCCTGTTGCAGATACATTTTATAGCCGCAATCTCCACAAAAGAGAAGTCCCGAAAAAATGTCAATTTCATCAACCTTTGTAGGGCGGTGTTTGGTAGCAATCCGTTTCTGTGCAAGGTCAAAGGTTTCTTCGTCAATCAAAGGTTCGTGCGTGTTGGGGAAAAAGTATTGCTTTTCCTCCGGGTTCTTTTTCGTCTTTTTCGATTTGTAAGATACCTTATAGCTCTTGCCCGTAATGGTATGCCCCAAATATTCTTTGCGTCCAAGAATATCATACAGTGTCTTATCCGGCCAGTTATAAATACAGGTCGGGTGCGGGCGCGGGTGGCGGCAACTGCCGGAACGACGGTAGCGCAGTTCTGAAACAGTAAGTACCTCATGTTCCCGTAGCCAGTTCTGGATTTCGCAGATACGGTCGCCGCGCACA
>CABVAO010000008.1 GCA_902496335.1 uncultured Collinsella sp. | reverse complement strand
CGCAGGATCTGGATATCCTCGAGGCCGATTATGCCATTTGCTCCACCGAGCGCGGGACCGAGATCGGCCTGGTCACGGCCGATCCCTTCGAGGTGCCGCAAGATGAGATCGGCCAGCCGCTCAAGCCCGTGCTGCGCGTGGCGAGCGACATCGACCTGCAGCTTGCCGACGACCTGGCCATCCAGGGCGACGAGGCGATGGTCGATTTCCGCCGTCTCGTCAAAGAGCTCGACCTCGAGATGAAGCCGGTCGGCGTCGAGTACCTGTTTGGCGGCGAGAAGGCCGTGTTCTACTTTGCGGCCGAGGAGCGCGTCGATTTTCGTCAGCTCGTCAAGGACCTGTCCTCGACGCTGCACATTCGCGTCGACATGCGTCAGATCGGCGTGCGCGATGAGACCCGCCTTGTGGGCGGCTATGCCCAATGCGGACAGGAGCTCTGCTGCACGCGCTTTGGCGGACAGTTTGAGCCCGTCTCGATTCGCATGGCAAAAGAGCAGGACCTGCCGCTCAACTCGTCCAAGATCAGTGGCGTTTGCGGCCGCCTGATGTGCTGCCTGCGCTACGAGTTCGAGGCGTACAAGGACTTTAAGAGCCGTGCGCCCAAAAAGAAGACGCTCATCGATACGCCGCTTGGCAAGGCGCGTATCCAGGAATATGACACGCCGCGTGAGCAGCTGGTGCTGCGCCTGGAGAACGGCAAGGTCTTTAAGGTCAACCTGGCCGATATGACGTGCTCGGAGGGCTGCAAAAAGAAGGCCGCCGAACAGGGCTGCAACTGCCGCCCCGACTGTGTGACGCGCGATGTGCTCGAGCGCATCGAGTCGCCCGAGATGCGCCTGGCGCTCATGGAACTCGATCGCGAGAACGGCGTTGACGTGGGCGATGGCCTGTCGAGTGCCGATCGTCTGGCCGGCACATCGATGCCCAAGCGCCGTCGTCGCGATGCCGAATCCGATGCTCGCACCGCTCAGGGCCAGGGCGAGGGCCGTGGCCGTGGAAAGGGCCGCGGCAAGGCCGAGGCACCCGAGGCCGAGGAGGCAGCTGGTGGCCGTCGCCGCCGCAAGCGCGCGGCGTCCGTCGACAATGGCGAGGCCGCGGGTAAGAACGCTTCCCGCGAGCGCGAGGCTCAGCAGCCCCAGCAGCAAAACCGCGGCGGTGGCATGAACCCCACGCGTCGTCGCCGCCGTCACCTGTCGAGCGAGGAGCGCGAGGACGCCTTCCGCGCCGCAGCCGCTCGCGAGGCCGGTGCCGCTCCCAAGGGTGGCTCGGGTTCCGACGCGCCTGCCGACAAGGGCGGCAAGTCACGTGGCGAGGAGGAGCGCGCGCCGCGTCCGCGCCGTCGCCATTCCTCGGGCGCGCAACAGAAGCCCTCAGTGCCCTCCGTGGCCGATCAGGTCTCGGATGGCGAGGTCAAGGTCACGCGCCGTCGTCCCGGAGATGGCGGGGGAGCGGCTGCCAAGGCTTCGCGTGGCGCCGCTCGCGACGAGCGCGAGCCGCGCGAGGATCGCGGTGGCGAGGGCTCGGCCGACCAGGGTCAAAAGCGCCGTCGCCGTCGCCGTTCCCGCAAGCCGCGCCAGGATGGTGGCGAGGGCTCGACCCCGTCTTCGTCCGCACCACAACCGCCCGCCGGCGAATAACGCCCGCGAGCGGATTTAACCCGCCTTGCCCCGAGCGCATCGGGGTATCATAGCGCCGAATCAACAACCCTCCCTGCGATCGAGCGTAGGGAGGGTTGTGTCTTGAAGAGCCATCTGAACATATTTAGCCGTCTGCAGAGTGCCGGTGCCCTACCGTTTGCGGACGAATTGCTACCGTTTGCCGAGCGCGCGACGTACGAGGCGCTCGAGGCATTGTCGCCAACACGATGCGCCGGCTGCGAACGCGCCGATGCGCTTATTTGCCAAGACTGCCTGGCCGCGCTCACGCTCATCGACCCACGTCATAGCTGTACCCGATGCGGCGCCCCGTTTGGGGATTTGCTGTGCACTGAGTGTTCGGTCGAGGGCACGTCCTCGGCAATGACGGAGGCGCTCGACCGCTGCCTGGCGTGCGCCGTCTATGCGCATCCGCTGCCGCGCATCATTAAAGCGTACAAGGATGCGGGCGAGCGACGTCTGGCTCCGTATCTGGCGGAGCTGCTCTACGACACCGCCCTGCATGCCCAGGTCGTAGCGCCCGATCGCTATGGAGGTGTGCTGTCCGGTGCGGATGTGGTGGTGTTTGTGCCTGCGACGGCGGCAGCGTTTCGGCGGCGTGGTTTTGATCATATGGAGGCTATTGCGCGTCCATTTTGCGAGCTGTCGGGTGTTCCCCTGCTCGATGCTCTCGTCAAGTACGGGCATGGCGACCAGCGTGAACTCGGTCGTGAAGAACGCCGTGAACGCGCCCGAGGCATGTATGAGACCGTTGAGGACGTGCAGGGCAAGCGCCTGCTGCTTATCGACGACGTTATCACTACGGGTGCGACGATGGCCGCGGCTTCGGCGGAACTCAAGCGCGCCGGCGCTGCGGCCGTTGATGGCCTCGCTATCGCACGCGTTTGGTAGGGGTGGTTTTGTGGCAGTGAAGATTGAGCGGTGCGACGACCCGACAGGCGAACAGCTAGCGGCCTCCATAATTCTGACCGGCGCCTCGGCGCTACGCATGATGCGCGCCGAGCGCCGACAAATGGGTTACATCAGCTGGAGGGACCTCGATCCCGATGAAGAGCGCCGTGTGCTGCGCACGTCGTCGCCTTCGACCGAGGACATCTATCTTCCCGACTTGGTGCGGATTGGGGCCGCAAGCGGCGAGGTGCAAGAAGATCTTTGCTTGCTGGTGGGATCTGCGGCGCAGCGCCGCCGCATGCCTGGCGTGGGCTGGTCCGTGTGTTCCGGGTTGCCTGCCGGCTCGATTCTAGAGGTGGAACCGGGGGTGTACAGTCTATCTCCCGAGGCCCTTTGTGTTGCCGTTGCGCGCGAGGTCGGCTGCATCCAGGCATTTGCCCTGGCTCAGGAGCTGTGCTCTAAGATTTCGCTGAGTGACCGCGGGAAGTATCTGCCTCCCTACACCTCGCCCGTTACGAATAAGCTTGCAAAGGACAAGGACCAGCCAGCAGACGTGGGCTACTTTGAGGTTGAGCCGGTGCTGACGCCCGATCGTCTGGCAGATTACCTCGCGGTATGCAAGGGGAATGCGGCCAAAAAACTGCAGCGTCTGTGTCCCTACTTGTCAGAAAACTTGCGCTCGCCCATGGAGTGCATCATGCTCGCTCTGTTTTCGCTTCCGTTTTCCTATGGCGGATTTGCCTGCGGTCCCTTTAAGACCGACTACAAGATTGAGTTCGATGACCGCGCGCAGGCAATCTCGGGGATGCCGCATGCAGTTTGCGATGCGTATCAGGAAGCAGCCCGGTTTGACCTGGAATACAACGGTGAGCTGGGTCATTCCTCCCGGAGGGGACGTATCCATGATGAAAAGCGCAACACGGGCTTGATTACTATGGGAATCGAGGTCGCGACGGTCAACAACGAAATGCTCTGTGACATGGAAGCGATGGAAGCACTCGCATGGCGCATCCACCAGCGTATGGGTAGGCGATATCAGAATCGCGTAGAGGCTCGTCGAAAGAGGCAAGATGCTCTGCTGAATACGCTCCGAGCGTGCTTTGGGCTCAAACCAGCGTAAAACTATGGCTTTATAGGGGGTCTGTTTATATGCTCTGTGCAAAAAACGGCAAATATGAGTACTGTTACTAGATTAGTGACAGCAAAAACAAAGAAACTTGGGCCGATAATCTGGATTCAGCGAAGAGATAATAAACGAATGTGGAATATCTTGGCGCCAAGCAGGCTGTGCGGAACTCAAAAAGGGCTCGTGAGGCGGTAATACGCTGCTACTAAATTGGTAACAGTACTCATATTTGCCGTTTTTTGCACACGGCACCCTGAGACGGGTGCCCCGGAGCTCCCCGCAGGGGAGCTCCGGGCTTCACGGGGCCACGAACGGCCCGCTTCGACCTGCGAAATCTGTACTCGCGATGCGAATGACGCCCCTAACCTTAAACTTTAGCTTGAACTTAGCTATAATGCGCTACGTTCCTACCAGGCTGTGGTTGCGGACGGACGAAATGCCCGTCCTAGTCCAAGACAGACGCGGTCAAAGGGATCCACGTAAGCGACCGCGTGCGCGCGGCGCGATCATGGCGCGTCCTAGATGTAAGCCGCACCGTCCGTTCTACTTTCTTTGGGGCAATACCGCCTCGCGGGCGAGCGGGTCAGTCGTGAAGGTGGCTGCGGCCTCCCGAGCAAACACCCCGGTGCGCAAGTGTGGGGTCAAATACCAGGTCAGCTGGTGGGAACAACCTGATATTCCGCGCAACGCACGGATCGTATACGACACAGAAGGCAGGGTAGTGGACATGGTGAGGGGCAGCTTGATGCACGCGGCTCGGTTAGGTGCTGGGACCGCAGCGGTCATCGCCGTTTTGGGCCTGAGCGGATGCGCGTTCAACCCGCTGTCTACGTTCACGACTCCCACGATCGACCAGATCGAGTACGAGACCGTCACGCCGGCGGTGTCGGACGACGCCCTGGTCACTCCCGGAACCCTGACGGTCGCCCTCGATACTTCCGATGCGCCGCAGGCCATGCAGGACGCCGACGGCGAGCTCACGGGGTATGCGGTTGACGCCGCCCGCGCCCTCGCAAGCCGCATGGGCCTTAAGGTCGCCTTTGTCGATGCGTCCTCGGCAGGTTCCGCGCTCGGCGACAAAAAGGCCGATATCTTTATCGGCGAGATTAACTCCACGGACGGGGACATTAGCTCGCTCGGCACCTGCCTGTACGATGCCACTTCCGTGTTCGGTAAAACTAGCGATGGTGGGTCGCTAAGCGTTTCCACCGATACCCTTAACACGTCCACCCTGGGCGTTCAGATGTCCTCGGCCTCGCAGGAGGCGCTTGCTAAGCAGAGCATCACCGCCAACCAAAAGACCTACTCCAACATCAACGAGTGCTTTGAGGCGCTCGAGTCCGGCGAGGTCGACTATGTGATCTGCGACTCCACGGCCGGCGGCTACCTTGCACGCCTGATGAGCGAGGTCTCCTATGTCGGTGCGCTCGAGGCGCCCTCGACGCTTGGTGTTGCGGGCCTCTCGTCCAATGACGAACTGTGCCGTGCCGTGAGCGATGCCCTCGACGACATCACGGTCGACGGTACACTCGAGGCAGTCCACTGCGTCTGGTATGGCAGGATGCCCTACGACCTCACCACTAAGACGGTTTCGGGCGCTAACGTGCAGCCGGGCGACTCTGAGTCCAGTGAGACCACGTCCTCCGGCAGCGAGTCCTCCGATTCCGACAATGAGACCGCATCCTCCGAGGACAAATCGTCCAGCCAGGAAGGCGCCATCACCGACGACGACATTAACAAACTCAATAGCTAGTTATTGCTAGGGGTGGTGTCTCCTATACGTTGGAAAGGACACCTCTTCACGGTTTCAACACGCACTGCCGGGCTTCCCCGATGGGGGAGCCCGGCTTTTTCATCCCAATAAAACCAGCAGGTCAAAGCCAATTTTCGGGACCAAATACAAAGCGGCCGGCCCCCTCCTATAGCGCACTTTGCCACAGAAAAGTGCGAGACTTCGGTATGCGGTATCAAGCAATCGTTATTCGGGTCTTTAGGAATCCGCGTGATTAAATGCACGGCAATGGGTACATAGCCAGTACAGTAAGTCCCCGAGGCAGATTGGAGCCACGTATGGATATCAAGGTTTCTGGACGCAAGACGACGGTAACCGATGCTCTGCGTGCGCATGTGGATGAGAAGATCGGCGAGGCGCTCAAGGTTTTCGATATCGAGCCCATGACGGTCGACGTTGTACTTCGCTATGAGAAGAACCCCTCGAACCCCAACCCGGCAATCGTCGAGGTTACGGTTCGTGCCCGCGGTTCGGTGATTCGCGTTGCCGAGCACGGTGCAGATATGTACGCCGCCATCGACCTCTCCGCCGATAAGGTCACCCGCCAGCTGCGCAAGTTCAAGACCAAGGTCGTGGACAACCGCCAGGGCGGTGCCAGTGCAGCGGATGTCGCACCGGTCGAGCGCGTCGAGGATCTGGCCGACCTGCTGCTGCCCGAGGAGGAGGACGACCTGCTCGTCCGCGAGAAGGTCATCGATGTCACCCCGATGACCGAGGAGCAGGCGCTGGTGCAGACCGATCTGCTCGGCCACGACTTCTACGTGTTCGAGAACGCGACGACTGGCCTCATCAATGTGGTGTATCACCGTAAGAATGGTGGATATGGCATCATCAAGCCCCGCATCGAAACACTTGACGAGTAAAATACGTTAACTTGCATGAGTTAACGGCTGGCGGCCATCCCATGCGGATGGCCGCCTTTTTTACGTAAGGAGTCGCTTTGATGGACAAGGCTGCATCTACCGGCCATTCGGACCGTTGCCGCATCGTCGTCGATACCTGCTGCGACTTTAGCCCCGAGGTCGCCGCGAACCTCGATGTCGATATCTTGGGCTTCCCCTTCATTATCGATGGCGAGGAGCGCACGGATGACATCTGGTCGAGCATCACACCCAAGGAGTTCTACGACCGCATGCGCGCCGGCGCCCGCGTGTCTACCTCCGCCGTGTCGCTCGGTCGCTATATCGAGTTCTTTACCGAGTGCGCCAAAGAGGGCACGCCCACGGTCTACCTGTGCTTTACCTCGGCGCTGTCGTCGAGCTACAACTCCGCGTGCCAGGCGGCGGACGCCGTGCGCGCCGAGTATCCCAACTTTGAGCTCTACGTGGTCGACAACGCTCTGCCCTGCGCGACCGGCGCGCTCTTGGCGCTCGAGGCCGTGCGCCAGCGTTCGGCGGGACTGACCGCCAAGCAACTGGTCGATTGGGCAAACGAGGCAAAGACCTACGTCCACGGCTACTTTACGCTCGAGAGCTTCGACGCACTGGCTGCCGGCGGCCGCATTCCGCCCGCGGCGGCGCAGCTCACGGCAAAGCTCGATGTCAAGCCCGAGCTCTCCTACGACCTGGCCGGCTCGCTGTCGCTGATCGGCGTCAACCGCGGCCGCAAGAAGGCGCTCAAGTCCATCCTCAAGTCGTTCCGCGAGAACTACGTGCCCGACCGCACCATGCCCATCGCAATCATGACGGCCGATGCCGAGAAGGACGGCGACTGGCTCGAAGCTGCCATCCGCAAGGAGGAGGGCTGCGCCGACGTCACGATCATTCGCGGCTCCGTGGGTCCCACCATTGGCTCGCACGTGGGCCCCGGCATGGTGGCCTGCGCGTTTTGGGGCAAGAATCGCGCCGAGAAAGCCTCGCTTTCCGACCGCATCGCGCGCCGCGTGCGAGGCGAGTAGGTAGGCGCTGCGGCTGCAAGTGCCCTCAAGTCACGGCCGAAACGCTGGCACCGAGTATTTTAACCTGGTAACAACACCCAACCCTAAAGGAAAGGTTTCATGGCAAACAAGCTCTCCGTCGCATTCATCGGCACCGGAATCATGGGTGCCCCCATCGCCGGCCACATCCTGGACGCCGGTTACCCCGTCACGGTCAACAACCGCACCAAGTCCAAGGCCGCCGCGCTTATCGAGCGCGGCGCCGTTTGGGCCGATACGCCGGCCGAGGCCGTGGCTAACGCCGATGTCGTCTTTACCATGGTGGGCTATCCCTCCGAGGTCGAGGAGCTCTACCTGGCGGGCGACGGCCTGCTCGCGTGCACTAAGCCCGGCGCGGTCTTGATCGACCTCACCACGAGCTCGCCCGAGCTCGCCCGTGACATTGCCGAGGCCGCCCAGGTCTCCGGTCGCATGGCGTTTGACTGCCCCGTCACCGGCGGCGAGTCGGGTGCCATCGCCGGCACGCTCACGGCTATCGTGGGCGCCACCGAGAACGACATCGCGCCGGTCCGCGACATCCTTTCCACCTTTGCGGCAACCATCTGCTGCTTCGATGGCGCCGGCAAGGGCCAGGCTGCCAAGCTCGCCAACCAGGTGTCGCTGGGCGCCTGCATGGTCGGCATGGCAGACGCGCTGGCGTTTGCCGAGCTGAGCGGCCTTGATCTTGAGAAGACCCGTCAGATGATCCTGGGTGGCACCGGCAAGTCCGGCGCCATGGAGAGCCTGGCGCCCAAGGCGCTCGACGGCGACTACAAGCCCGGCTTTATGGTCGAGCACTTCATTAAGGATCTGCGCTTGGCGCTCGCCTATGCCGACGACCGTGAGCTTGCGCTGCCCGGCGCCGACGTGGCCTTTACGCTTTACGACATGCTCGATGCCATCGGTGGCGCCAAGCTGGGCACCCAGGCCGTCACGGTCCTCTATAAGGAGGAGGCCGATGCCATCGCCGCCGGTCTGGACTGGTCGCAGTATCGTCCCGAGGAGCACGGTGCTCACGAGGAAGGCTGCGGTTGCGGCGAGCGTGGCGACGACCACGAGTGCGGTTGTGGACACCACCATGGCGAGGACCACGAGTGCTGCGGCGGTCACGGTCATGACGACGGCCACGAGTGCTGCTGCGGCCACCATCACGGGGAGTAGCGCCTATGAGCTTGACGTTCGTGGTGCTTGCGCTGGTGCTCTTTCTCTTTGCGATCTACATCGGCTTTTTGTGCGGCCAGTGGGCGTGCGAAAAGCGCGTCATCACCAAGCGCGACTACTGGATTGCCAACTTTGCGGGAGCTGCGGCAGTCGTCCTGCTGACCTGGGTGTTCTCGCTGTTCCCGCTGATGCAGTTTGCGCCGATCGGCTGGCTCGGCGGCTTTATCGCCGGCCTTAAGATGAGCTTTGGCGAGTCCGTCGGTCCGTGGCGCAAGCACGACGAGGTCTTTAACGTCAACAAGGCACACCGCGCCGCCGCCGACGCGGGCGATGCCGAGGAACGCCGCCGTGCGCGTCGTAATGGCGCTGCCGACCGACAGCTCATCTCGGTCACCGATGACAGCAAGGGTGCTGGCAAGCACGCTAAGAAATAGTAAAAAGAGGTAACTATGGCAGAAAACAAAGACGAACAGCTCACCGACGAGGAGCTGGCACAGCTTCAGCTGGCAGAGGAGAACGAGAATGCCGTCGACCGTCTGGTCCAGGAGCTCGGCTGCCCCACGCGCCGCATCCGCCAGTTTGCCGCCCGCGTGCTGCACCTGCTTGCCGAGCGCGATCCGCAGCGCGTCGTGCCCTGCGTCCCCGCGCTGATCGAGGCGCTCGACCGCCCCGAGGCTCAGACCCGCTGGGAGGCCCTCGATGCCCTGACGGCGCTTGCCACCACCTGTCCCGAGCAGCTGGGCGATGCCTTTGAGGGCGCCGAGACCGCACTGTTCGACGAGATTTCCTCCACGCTGCGCTATGCCGCCTTCCGCCTGCTGTGCGTGTGGGGCGCCACGAGCGTCGAGCGTTCGCGCGAGGCTTGGCCCATCCTGGACGAGGCCATTCAGTGCTACCACGGCGACCTCGAGTATCGCGACATGCTCGGTTGCCTGTACGAGTTTGGCCAGGGCGAGATCGACGCCGAGGTCGCCGAGAAGCTTGCGCTGCGCCTTAAGTTCGATGCCGAGAACGGCAAGGGCAGCTATCTCAAGGCCCGTTCGAGCGAGATTTGCGAAATGCTTGTTAAACGCTTTGACCTTGATCTCTCCAAAAAGAAGAAGCGTGCTAGCGTTAAAAAATCTGACGACGCCGAAGACGAGGAGTAACAGATTATGGCGCACGATGTAGTCCTGATTCCCGGTGACGGTATCGGTCCCGAGATTACGCAGGCCATGCGCCGCGTGGTCGAGGCCACCGGTGTCCAGATCAATTGGAATGTCCAGGAGGCCGGTGCCGGCGTCATGGACGAGTTTGGCACGCCGCTGCCCCAGCACGTGCTCGATGCGGTCGCCGAGACCAAGGTTGCCATCAAGGGTCCCATCACCACGCCGGTCGGCACGGGTTTCCGCAGCGTTAACGTCGCCCTGCGCAAGCACTTCGACCTGTATGCCTGTGTGCGCCCCTGCCTGTCGCAGCCGGGCGACGGCTCGCGCTTCCGCGACGTCGACCTGGTCATCGTGCGCGAGAACACCGAGGACCTCTACGCCGGGATCGAGTTCGATGAGGGCGCTGCCGAGGTCGAGGAGCTCTCGCAGCTCGTCGAGCGTTCGGGTCAGAAGACCTTTGCCACCGATTCCGCGATCTCGATCAAGCCGATCTCTATCGTCAAGAGCCACCGCATTGTGGAGTATGCCTTTGAGTATGCCCGCCGCTGCGGCCGCAAAAAGGTGACGGCCGTGCATAAGGCCAACATCATGAAGGCGACCGATGGCCTGTTCCTGCGCGTGGCGCGCGAGGTGGCCGCCAACTATCCCGATATCGAGTTCAACGACAAGATTGTCGACGCCACCTGCATGGGCCTGGTCCAGAACCCCAACGACTTCGATGTCCTGGTGCTGCCCAACCTGTACGGCGACATCGTGAGCGACCTGTGCGCCGGCCTGGTGGGCGGCTTAGGGATGGCCCCCGGCTCCAACATCGGTGCCGATTGCGCCATCTTTGAGGCTACGCACGGCTCCGCGCCCGATATCGCTGGCCAGGATATCGCTAACCCCACGGCCGAGATTCTGTCTGCGGCTATGATGCTCGATCACCTGGGCGAGAACGACGCTGCCAATCGCATTCGCGCCGCCGTATCTGCCACGCTCGACGAGGGCGAGCAGGTTACCGGTGACGTGCGTCGTGCCCAGACCGGCTCCGTTGAGGGTGCTGTGGGCACGCAGGCCTTTGCCGATGCCGTTATCGCGCACCTGGCCTAAGGCATGCACACTGCAAACGCCTAAATAGTACTTAAGTGTTTGCGTATAACCTGAGAATCAATACGCCCGGCGCTCTGTCGGGCGTATTCTATTGCGGACTATGTTTCCTAACAAGGAGTAACTGATATGGGTCTGATTCAAAAGAAGGACGAGAAGGACGAGATCGACGGCATCCAGATCATCGAGCGCGGCGAAGGCCCCGACGGTGACGAGGACGAGAAGATCGACCTGGTCGCCGGTACGTCTGCCGAGCATATTGCCGCCGGTACGACGGCCGAGGAGGAGGACGCCCGTCTGGAGGCTCAGATCGCCGCGGACGCCGCCGACGAGAACCTCATGCCCGAGGAGCAGGACGAGGACGACGACTCCGACGCGGGCGACCATGCATCCAAGCACAAGAAGACGATGATTGCCGCCTTCGTGGTTGCAGTCGTGATCGCTGCCGTGGTCGGCTTCTTTATCGGCAACGGCGGTTTTGGCGGCAAGGGCGTCGGCTCGGCGACCCTCACCGAGGACCAGCTCGATTCGACCGTGGCAAGCTATAGCTACAATGGCAAGAAGAGCGACATCACCGCGCGCGAGGCCATCGAGAGCCAGTACAGCCTCGACACCGTCAAGGATAGCGATGGCAACTATACCGCTCCGTCTGCCGACGTTATCCTGTCCTACGTGCGCAACAAGATCCTGCTCGATGCTGCCGAGGACGAGGGCATTACCGTTTCTTCTAAGGAAATGAAGAAGTACGCCGAGGATTCCATCGGCACTTCGGACTACAAGACCATGGCCACGCAGTATGGCGTGTCCAAGGACCAGGCCAAGCAGATCGTCCGCCAGTCCGCGACGTTGCAGAAGCTCTACAAGAAGAAGGTCGGCGACAGCTCCGCAAGCATGCCGACCGCCCCGACCGAGCCTGCTGACGGCAACGAGGAGACCGCGAGCAAGGACTACGCCGACTACATCATCAACCTTGCCGGCGACGAGTGGGATAGCGAGAAGGGCGCCTGGAAGGATGCCGACAGCACCTATGCCAAGGCCTTTGCCGATGATGCCTTTACGGCCGACAGCGCCACCTATAAGCAGGCCATGACCGCCTATTACACCGCCTACCAGCAGTATTCCTCGCAGGCTTCGAGCGCCAGCTCCAAGTGGACCGAGTATGCTAACGGCCTCTACGCCAAGGCCAACATCAGCATCTACGGCCTGTTTGCGTAAAGAGTTGCACGGCTCATCGAGCATCTAGCCGATAGACAGCAAATAGCCCGCCAGTACGGAAGTCGTTCTGGCGGGCTATTTGCGTTTAGGCGCTGGTGGCTAAATTATGCCTATGAATCTTTAAGTCCAAAAAGGCTATCGGCTTCATCGTCGGATATATATTCCAGCACATCGCCTGGTTGGCAGTCGAGTGCCCGGCATATCGCGTCAAGAGTTGAAAAACGTATGGCAGAAACCTTGCCCGTCTTAATGCGTGACATATTGACCTGGGAGATGCCCACACGTTCCGCAAGCTCTTTGGATGAGATCTTGCGTTCGGCGAGCATGCGGTCAAGCCGCAGAATAATCATGGATTCCCCCTAGAGCAACTCGTCATCTTGTTTTTGCAGGATATACCCGTAGCGGAAGATGCTGGCAATCAGGCAAATAATCAGGCCTGCAAAGAGCATGGAGGGCTCGAATAACTGGCCGACGAACGCATCCGTAAAGCTGCCACCAAATCCTGAGAGTATCATTCCCGTGATTACGGCACCAAGAAGCCTCACGGCAACGCCGCCGATAAGGAATAAATGTCCTACTCGACGAAGTGTCTGGTTACATTCAAGGTCAAAGGGCCTGCCTTCCTTTTCAATGTTGAAGAAAAGCCTGCGCACGCTTATTGCGATGGTAAGCGCGAGGCATGTCATCAAGAGGCTCCCTATGGCAGTGTGACCATCGTGTGCGACGAGCATAAGTGGGGCCTGCGCATCGGTACCGACGATAGCAAGGCACGGCCCTTCGCCGGCTTGAAGTTCTACGGATTGGAGACACGACCCTTGGGAGAGGCCGGGCAATATGAGTAGAAGGTCAATCGCAATGACTGCGAGGAGTCCCAGAGCGAGCGCGGTGGTAATGCAGATTGTGGCCCATTTGCAGATGCGAGCGAGCTTCCTCAGTTTGGCTATCGTCTGTTCACGGCTGATGGTTTCATTCGATATAGATGCGTTTCGATGGAGCATAACCCCTCCAATCGGCGTTTTGGATGATACTTGTATCATATCAAAATTAACGATAAACGATAAATAATTACGGAGACTGAATAACTAATAATTGAATACGATTAACGTGAGCTATTAGCTCATTTTGGATGCCGGAGTTTGGCGCGCGGGGGATGAGGACAAATGCCAAAACTTCCCGTGATCGCGCAAGCGCTCCATCGGGTTCCCCAAATTCATCTGGGAAAACAACTGCAAACGATTGCAAGTGACCGGTGAACGGTCGAAAACTACCGTTCACCGATAATCTCAAAACTGGTTCTAACTGGTATTAAGTCAAAAAGACCAATTCACATATCTTCACAATGACCTGCAATTTTTCTACACGCTATTTTTAGCCGCCCTGCGTTGTTTAGACACAGGAAAAGATCCGATCTTTTGCCAAAGCATTTCGGAACGGTTTCAAAACCGCAGGTAGAAGTGTTAACGACCGGTAAACGGTCGATTTATCACCGTGAGCGGTGCAAAAACGTTTTACCGTATGAATCAACGAAAGCGACCTCTTCTGGGGTGATATAGTGACAACAACACGTCACGTGGTTACTACCAGTTTAGAAACCACTGGTCTTCAAAGTACGCTTTCTAAGAAGCTTTAAGGGCGAGCGCCCGCTGGCTTCCGAAAATCATCGGACTCAGATCGTACACACCTTCGGAAGGGAAATTTGAATGGTTGGCTTTATTCTTACCGGTCATGGACAGTTCGCACCCGGCCTCGCAAGCGCTATCGCTATGGTTGCTGGCGACCAGCCCGCTTTTACCGTCGTTCCTTTTGAGGGCGACCAGGCTGCTTCCTACGGTGAGGATCTCCGCGCCGCTATTACCGCCATGCGCGAGGAGTGCGATGGCGTGCTCGTCTTTACCGACCTGCTTGGTGGCACCCCGTTCAACCAGGCGATGATGATTGCGCAGGATGTCGACAACGTCGAGGTTCTGACCGGCACCAACCTTCCCATGGTTATTGAGCTTCTGTTCCTCCGCGGCAACGCCACGCTCGCCGAGCTTGGCGAGCAGGCCGTGACCGTTGGCCAGACGGGCATCACCGCCCAGACGGTCGCATCCGTTGCCGGCTCCGACGAAGAGGATATCTTCGGCGACGAGGACGGCATCTAATGGCCGATTTCGGAGCCAACGTCCTGAGCTCCTCGGTCGCCCTTTTAGGCCTGCTTGTCATCATGGGCTTGATTTACACCATCTGGTCGCAAATCAACATGAAGAAGAAGCAGAAGTACTTCAAGGAGCTGCACACCGAGCTCAAGCCGGGTCAAGAGGTTCTTTTCGCCGGCGGTATCTACGGAACCGTCAAAGGCATCGAAGGCGAGAAGGTCCAGATCAAAGTCCGATCCGGAGCCGTCGTAGATGTTTCGCGTTACGCGATTCAGGAGATCAAGTAACTGTCGTCAGCAAATAACGAAAGGAAGCTGATCAACATGGCAGAACCCAACATTCTTCTTACCCGCATCGATAACCGACTGGTTCATGGTCAGGTTGCCACCCAGTGGAACTCCACCCTGGGCTCCAACCTCATCCTCGTCGCCAACGACGACGTGGCGTCCAACACCATGCGCCAGAACCTCATGAAGATGGCCGCTCCCGCCGGCGTCGCTACGCGTTTCTTCTCTCTGCAGAAGACCATCGACGTCATTGGCAAGGCGAGCCCGCGCCAGAAGATCTTCATCGTGGCCGAAACACCGGAAGACGTGCTTACGCTCGTCAAGGGCGGTGTGCCTATAAAGAAGGTAAACATCGGCAACATGCACATGTCGGAAGGAAAGCGCCAAGTCGCCACCTCCGTCGCAGTTAACGACGAGGATGTCGCTGCGTTTAAAGAGCTGCAGGAATTGGGGGTGGAGTTGGAGATCAGGCGCGTTCCGAGCACGCCTGTTGAGGACACGAGCAAGCTCTTCTCGTAATCCTCGTGATCCACGTTGTCAGGAGTGAAACCCTGACGTTCTGTACGTGAAATCCAAAGTGCGTACATACATTTTGAAAGGAGGAGCAAGATGGAATACTCGATCATCCAGATCGCTCTGGTCTTCGTCGTCACGTTCATCGCGGCAATCGACCAGTTTGACTTCCTCGAGTCTCTCTATCAGCCCATCGTCACCGGCGCCGTCATCGGTCTTATCCTTGGCGACCTCAACACCGGTCTTCTCGTGGGTGGTACCTATCAGCTCATGACGATCGGCAACATGCCGATCGGAGGCGCTCAGCCGCCTAACGCCGTCATCGGCGGCATCATGGCAGCCATTCTCGCTATCGCCACGGGCCTCGAGCCCAACGCGGCAGTCGGCCTCGCCATTCCGTTCGCTCTGCTTGGCCAGCTTGGCGTTACCCTGGTCTTCACGCTTATGTCCCCGCTTATGTCCACGGCCGATAACATGGCTCACAACGCGGACACCAAGGGCATCGAGCGCCTGAACTACTTCGCCATGGCTCTGCTCGGCCTGATCTTCGCTGTCGTCGTCACCCTGTTCTTCATCGCTGGCGCTACCATCGGTCAGACCATCGCTTCTGCCATCCCGACTTGGCTGCAGACCGGTCTGTCCGCTGCAGGCGGCATGATGCGCTTCGTCGGCTTCGCCGTCCTGCTCAAGGTTATGATGAACCGCGATATGTGGGGCTTCTTCCTCATGGGCTTTGGCCTCGCGCTCATCACCGTTGCCAACGATTCGCTGGCAACCCCTGCTCTGCTCATCCTCGCTCTCATCGGCTTCGGCATCGCTTTCTGGGACTTCCAGCAGCAGACCGAGCTGAAGGGTGCAGCTGTTTCTGACGGAGGTGACTTCGAAGATGGCATCTAATGAGTATGTGATCCCGGAGCACTACGAGGATCTCACTCCTGCTCCGCAGCTCGACCAGAAGACCCTCAACAAGATGGCTTGGCGCTCCTGCTTCCTGCAGGCATCGTTCAACTACGAGCGCATGCAGGCCGCTGGCTGGCTCTACTCCATCATCCCCGGTCTGGAGAAGATCCACACCAACAAGAACGACCTCGCGGCTTCCATGAGCCACAACCTGGAGTTCTTCAACACCCACCCGTTCCTTGTCACCTTTGTTATGGGCATCGTGCTTTCGCTCGAGCAGAACAAGGTTGACATCCCCACGATCCGCGCCGTCCGCGTCGCCGCAATGGGCCCGCTCGGTGGTATCGGTGACGCCCTGTTCTGGCTGACGCTCGTGCCTATCACGGCCGGCATCACCTCCAACATGGCCATCAACGGCAACGCCGCTGCACCGATCATCTTCCTGGTGATCTTCAACGTCGTCCAGTTCGCTCTGCGCTTCTGGCTCATGAACTGGTCCTACAAGCTTGGCACCAGCGCTATTGACGCTCTGACCGCCAACATGCAGGCCTTCACGCGTGCCGCTTCCATCATGGGCGTCTTCGTCGTCGGTTGCCTGGTCGTCACCATGGGTGGCACCCAGATCAACCTCCAGATCCCCAACGGCACCACCCGTGGTCTCTCCGCTACTACCGTGATCGTCTCCGAGAAGGAGGCCGAGAACTTCACCGGTATGGAGGGCATCGATACCGAGACCGCTGAGGCCGGTACCATCGCCATGACCGATAAGGACGGCAACGCCCTTACCGCTTCCGATGCCGACGGCAACGCTGTCGAGTGCGGCGTCACCGATCTGGGTAACGGCATGGAGTCCGTGACCTACGGCACCGTTACCGAGGATCCGGTCAACTTCTCTGTTGCCGACACCCTCAACACCATCGTCCCGAAGCTCGTCCCGCTTATGCTTACGCTGCTGCTTTACTACATGTTCGCTAAGCACAGCTGGACCCCGACCAAGGGCATTCTCCTGCTCTTCGTCCTTGGCATCCTGGGCGCTGGCCCGCTTGGTCTCTGGCCGAGCATCTGGTAAGGCTCTAGCTTGAGGGGTGTGTCCCTACGCGGCTCACACCCCGACCCCTTAAGCCATGTGTATGTTAAAAGCCGCGTGCTCGAAAGAGCGCGCGGCTTTTGTTTTCTTAATGATTCGGGTGTGGCAGACAGATAATGCATAACACCCTAGGTAGTTAGCCGAATTCGAGCAAAAGGGAGGATAGGATGGCGATCGGAGCGCGTAAGCAACCGCTGTACGATCAGCTGGTCGATATTCTGACCGAAAAGATTGACCATGAATATCGCGCCGGTGACATGATTCCTTCCGAGCGCGAACTTTCGGAGCGCTATGGTCTCTCGCGCACTACGGTACGCCTGGCTCTGCAGGAACTGGAGCGTTTAGGACTGGTGGTTCGGCAGCACGGTCGCGGTACCTTTGTGACCGACCGTTCGGCAAAAGCAACCAATCTTATGCAGTCCTACAGCTTTACCGAGCAGATGCGCGCGATGGGTCGAGAACCCGAGACCACGATTCTCGAGTTTTGCGAGATGGAGGCCGATAAGAATCTGGCCGAGCATATGGGATTGCGCATCGGTGATCGCATTTTTAAGCTCAAGCGCCTTCGCTCTGCCGACAACATGCCCATGATGGTCGAACGCAGCTATCTACCGGTTCGTCAATTTCTGTCCCTAAAGCGACCGCTGCTGGAGCGTAAGCCGCTTTACGATGTGATTGAGCAGGACTTTCAGCAAAAGATTCGCGTGGCCGAAGAGGAGTTCTATGCGAGCATAGCCCGTCCCACCGATGCCCACCTTTTGGGAATTGTCGAGGGCTCGCCTGTGCTCGATTTGGTCAGGACTACGTATAACGAGTCAAACGAGGTTGTGGAGTACACACTCTCGGTTGCTCGTGCCGATCAGTTTAAATACAAGGTTTACCACCAGCGCAGTAACTAGTGCTCGCATCGTTTCCATATGGTGATTCTTTGCATTTAACTGGTTACTACCAGATAACCAACCGAAGTATATAATTGCACGTCAGAGGATTACTTCTAGAGAGAGGTATTAGAAATGTTCGAGAAGAGTGTCGAGGAGCTCACCGAGCTCGGCGCCCAGATCACCACGGCCGAGATTGCTCAGCAGCCCGAGCTTTGGCGTGATACGCTCAACATCTATCGCGAGAACAAGGAGGCCATCGAGGCCTTCCTGGCCGAGGCTCGCGCTATGGGCGAGGGTCGTCTGTCCGTTGTCTTCACCGGTGCCGGTACGTCCGACTACGTTGGCGATACCTGCGCCCCGTACCTGCGTCACGCTGGCAACACTGATCTCTACGACTTTAAGCCCATCGCCACGACCGACATCGTGAGCGCCCCGCGCGACTTCCTGCGCGCCGAGGATCCCACGCTCGTGGTTTCCTTTGCCCGCTCTGGCAACAGCCCCGAGAGCCTTGCCGCCGTTGCCGTTGCCAAGGAGCTCGTCCACAACGTCAAGTTCCTCAACATCACCTGCGCTCCCGAGGGCAAGCTTGCCGTCGAGTCTGCCGATGATCCCAATGCGCTGACGCTGCTCATTCCGCGCGCCAACGACAAGGGCTTCGCCATGACCGGTTCTTATTCCTGCATGACCCTGCTCTCCACCCTTATTTTCGACACTGCCTCTGACGAGCGGAAGGCCGAGTGGGTCGAGACCATCGCCAAGATGGGCGAGGAGGTCATCTCCCGTGAGCCCGAGATCGCCGATTACCTGGCTGGCGATTTCAACCGCGTGACCTACTTGGGTTCTGGCTCCTTCGGTGGCCTTGCTCAGGAGAGCCAGCTCAAGATCCTCGAGCTCGCTCACGGTCTGGTCGCTACTTCCTACGACACCTCCATGGGCTATCGTCACGGACCTAAGTCCTTCGTCGACGATAAGACGCTCGTCTTCGTGTTCGTCAACAACGACGCCTACACCCGTCAGTACGACATCGACATCCTCAACGAGATCGGTGGCGACGAGATCGCTCAGCACACCATCGCCGTTCAGCAGGAAGGTGCCACCGTCTATGAGGGTGAGTCCTTCACCTTTAAGGGCTACGAGGCACTTCCCGAGGGCTACCTTGCCCTGCCGTTCGTGATGTTTGCCCAGGCTATCAGCCTGCTCAACTCCGTGCGCGTGGGCAACACGCCCGATACGCCGAGCCCCACCGGCACGGTCAACCGCGTGGTCAAGGGTGTGACGATTCACCCCTTCACCGCTTAATCGCGTCCCCCTGTAAGGGCGCCCGTCCGCTCATAACGGCGGGCGGGCGCTTTTTGTTTTTACATGGACCGGGTATAAGCATTACCACAGTCAACTGCTTTAGAAGCAAGGAGTGCATATGAGCACGTACGCAATTAAGGCTGACAAGTTCTTCTTGCCGGCAGGCCCGCAACTGGGCGGCTATCTTATGGTCGAGGATGGCGTTTTTGGCGCCTGGCAGGCCGACGAGCCCTCTTGCGAGATCAAGGACTACACGGGATCGTGGATCGCACCGGGTATGGTCGATACTCACATCCATGGCTTCTATAACCACTCGACTACCGATAACGATCCCGAGGGCATTGATATCAGCTCGACCGAGCTCGCCCGTCGCGGTACCACCAGCTGGCTGCCCACGACGTTCACCGATGGCGTCGAGCAGATCAAGGATGCCTGCGCCGCCATCGCCCAGGCGGACGAGGGTCGCGGCCCTGACTTCTGCGGTGCTCGCATTCAGGGCATCTATCTGGAGGGCCCCTTCTTTACCATGAAGCACGTGGGCGCGCAGAACCCCGCTTATCTTATCGATCCCTCCGAGGAGGTCTTCGATCAGTGGCAGGAGGCTGCGGGCGGTCGCATCGTCAAGAGCGCCATGGCGGCCGAGCGCGACGGTGCCGCTGCTTATGCGGCTGCTCTGAATGCCAAGGGTGTGGTGACCAGCATCGGTCACTCCGACGCCACCTACGATGAGTGCATCGCCGCCATCAACGCCGGTGCCAGCTGCTTTACGCATACCTATAACGGTCAGCGCGGGCTGCATCACCGTGAGCCCGGTGTCGTGGGCGCTGCCATGTCCACGCCCGAGACCTACGCCGAGATCATCTGTGACGGCAAGCACGTTAACCCTGCCGCCATCAAGGCGCTGCTGCAGGCAAAGGGCTGGCAACACACGGTGCTCATCACTGACTGCCTGGGCTGCGGCGGCATGCCCGAGGGCAGCTACACCAGTGGTGGCATGGACGTCATCATGAAGGACAACCTGTGCTGGCTCGCCGACGGCAAGAGCATTGCCGGCTCGGTGCTCACGCTTGCCCAGGGCGTCAAGAACATCGTTGACTGGGGCATCGCCAGCGCCGATATCGCCATTCGCATGGCAACCGAGGTGCCGGCACGCTCCGCGCACATCGAGGATAAGTGCGGCAGCATCATGCCGGGTCGCGACGCCGACTTTGTCGTGTTCGACCATGAGCTTACCCTCGTCGAGACGTATGTTGGCGGCCAGAGCGTCGGCAACGCCTTTACCGAGTAACGATAGAAAAAGACGGCGGGCCCGAATCTGCTCGGACCCGCCGTATGGGTTAAACGCTCAAAAGCACCTTCACAGTTACAGCTTGTTAGCGATCTTCTTTGCCGTGCGCTTAACGCCGGCCACCAGGCCTCCTGCAGGATGCTCCTTCTCGTATGCTAGACGCTTCTCACGTTTGGCGTACTCTTCGACGATGATATCGCCGTACTCATCTTCGATCTTGTCGAAGAAGTCGACGGCGCCCTTAATTTCCTCAGCGGTCGGGTGTCCCTTTTGGACACCGCCGGCGAGTTTGAACGGCCCCCACGTATCAAAGCCGGGGCAGCCGTAGACACCCATAAAGATGGCCTGCCTCATGCGGCAGATGCCATCGATATCCTTGCCGTACCACTTGTTTTTGCCACCGTAGGTCATAAGGCCAAACACCTTGTCCTGCGGCTGCAGCACGTTGGTCAGTACACGTGCCATATCCTTGTCGATCTCGGAGTAATAGATGCCCGTGGCGACGCCGATTAGATGATATTCGTGCAGGTTGGGGTACTCGTTTTTGCCGAGTGACTTCACGTCGAGGGTATCGATCTCGGGGTGCGCCTCGACGATGGCGTCCACGAGCTTTTTCGTATTGCCGTGATGGCGCGAGGCGTAGAGGATGATGGTTCGCATAAGAAGGCCTTTCAGCTGTAATTGCATCAATGTCTGTATGGTACCCCGTTACATGGCTGGGATACCGGACGCATCGATGAACGTGCGGGTTTGTCCTTTGGTCAGGGCCGAGACGGGTTCTTGCGAGCAAAAAGCAGTTGTTCGAAAGGATGGGCAATGGAATACGCTCTCTCCAACGATTCGATTTCTATTAAGGTGTCCACGGCTGGTGGTTCGTTTACCTCGATCGAGGCCGGAGGTCGCGAGTATCTGTGGCAGGGCGATCCCGCCGTGTGGTCCGGCCAGGCACCGATTTGCTTCCCGATTTGCGGAGGCTTGCGCGATAACAACGCCATGACGTTTGCCGGGCATCATGTAAAGCTCGCTCGCCATGGGTTTGCGCGCAAACAGGAGTGGAAGCTGCTGAGCCAGAGCGAGAACGAGCTGGCGATGTGCCTGGCTTCGGAGGATAACGCCGCGCTGCTGAGCGATTATCCGTATCCGTTTAAGCTTGTCGCCCGCTATACGCTCGAGGACGCTGCCGTGCGCGTTTCCTATGAGGTCACCAACGAGGGCACCGAGGACATGCCGTTCTTTATTGGCGGTCATCCCGGCTTTAGGTGTCCGCTCGATGAGGGCGAGGCCTATACGGACTACGAGTTGCGCTTTGAGAAGGACGAGGCTGCGGAGCTCTGCACCGCCGTCCCCTCGACTGGCTTGATTGACGTGACCAATCGCTCCAAGAACCCCATGGTGGGAAAGACGCTACCTCTGTCACATGAGCTCTTCGATTTTGCGGAGACCATCTTTGACGTGCTCGAGAGCCGTCAGGTCACGCTTTCCAAAAAGGGGGAGGACAAGGGCGTCCGCCTGAGCTTTGAGGGCTTCCCGTATCTCATTGTGTGGAGTAAGCCCGAGGGCGATTTTGTTGCAGTTGAACCCTGGGGCGGCCTCTCGACCTGCTCCGATGAGGACGACGTACTTGAGCATAAGCGCGGCTGCCTTGTCGCCAAGCCCAAGGAGACCATCGTACGCTCGTTCACGATTGAGATTCTGTAATTCCGTTTTGTCGACTCGTATCGCGAGGCACAAGGAGCCTGCGAGATAAGGAGCTAAAAATGATCCTCACCGTTACGATGAACCCGTCTGTCGATACGCGCTATCAGCTCGATGAGCTCATTATCGACGACGTCAACCGCGTGACGCCCGAAAAGACCGCCGGCGGCAAGGGCCTCAACGTGGCCCGTGTGCTGGGTCAGCTGGGCGACGACGTTGTGGCAACCGGTCTACTCGGCGGCCACATGGGCGCCTACATGGCTGAGCTCATGGACGCCAACGGTATTAACAACGACTTTGTGCCCATCAAGGGCGAGACTCGAATTTGCCTCAACATTCTCCACGCCGGCAACCAGACCGAGCTGCTCGAGAGCGGCCCGACAATTGCCCCCGAGGAGCTCGATGCCTTTACCGCAAAGTTCGCCGAGCTTGCGAGCAAGGCCGACGTCGTCACCATCTCGGGTTCGTTGCCCCGCGGTGTCGAGGCAGACTACTATGCCAAGATCACGGGCATTGCCGAGAACGCCGGCGCCAAGGTGCTGCTCGATACCTCGGGTGCTTCGCTCGAGGCCGCCCTTAAGTCCGAAATTAAGCCCGAGCTGGTCAAGCCTAACCTGACCGAGATCAACGGCCTTTTGGGTACGAGCTTTACCACCGACGATGTGGACGAGCTCCGCGCCGCGCTCGCCTCTGATGCCCGCTTCTCCGATATCCCCTGGGTCGTCGTGTCCATGGGCGCTGCCGGCTCCGTTGGCTTCCACAATGGCCGTGCGTTCCGCGCAAAGACGCCCGATATCCCTGCCGTTAACGCCACGGGCTCTGGTGACTCCACTATCGCTGGCTTCGCGCATGCCATTGCTGCTGGCGCGGACGACGAGACGGTGCTGCGTACCGCCAACACCTGCGGCAAGCTCAATGCCATGGATCCTATGACTGGCCACTTGGTCATGGATCGTTGGGACGAGGTCTACAACGGCGTTGTCGTGACCGAGCTGTAAAAGCCTGGGCGTCGGCCCCGGCATTGCTTGTTTGCTTATGGTTAGAGCCGACGACAAGTGCGGTAGCATTATGCCGGGGCGCGACGCCGATGACGTCGTGTTCAATCCCGACCTTACCCTGGTCGAGACGTATGTGGGTGGCAACAGCGTCGGTAACGCGTTTGCCGAGTAGCTGCCAAAGAAACGATCCGAGAGGGGATTTAGATGATTTACGGTGCACTGGGCGATATCGAGGAATACCGCGGAATGCTCAAGGGCCTCGACGTGCTGATTGATTGGCTCGAGGAGAACGACCCGGCGCAGCTCGAGGTCGGCAGCCATCAGATTCTGGGCGACAAGGTCTTTGCGAACGTCATGGCTCCCACGACGCGACCCGAGGCCGAGGCTCACTATGAGACGCATCAGCGCTATCACGATCTGCAGATCGACGTTGAGGGTCGTGAGGCCTTTAAGGTCGCCACGGGCAGCCTGACGCTGGTTCAGGAGTTTGACGAGAAGGACGACTACGATCTGGTCGATTCCGACGCTTCGATCGCCGGCGATCTTGCCGACGACAAGTTCGCGCTGTTCGTTGCCGGCGAGCCTCACATGCCCACGCTCGAGTTCCCGGGCGATGGCGCACAGCCGGTCAAAAAGATTTGCTTTAAGCTGCTTGCAGACGCCTACTGGGAGGAGTAGCGAACTGCTCGGCTGAGCTGTTCGTGTTGCGAGCGTTATCCCTTGGAGGAGCGCGCTTGAGCCCCGCTGATCGCGGTTCCTTTGGGGATTGCGGTTGGCGGGGCTTTTTGTTGTTTGAGCTGGATTCATTGGAGCGGCCAAATTAGGCTGAACGACGCAGTTATTGAGACACGATTGATGCTAAATGGATTGAAGAATAATTAAAATAGCTGTGGATACGAGAAATAGCTAATTGATGGGAGCTCTTTATGGGACTCAGCACAACCGCCTTAATTCCTAGGCGCGCTTTCTTGGCGTTGGGGCTCGCAGCTGGTTCTGCTTGCCTTACCGCTTGCTCCGGGAAGGGGAGCTATGATGATGGTTACGCTGCGGGCTATGCTGCTGCTCAGGCAGACGCTGCCGGAAAAGAAAAAGATGGCAGCGGCGGGAGCGGCGATATCCCAGTCTCGGGTATCGAGTACACCATCACGGGGGCGCAACGCGGAGTAGAGCAGCTTGATCACAGTAAGTCGCTTTTGATTTTGAATGTAACTGCTAAAAATGTGTCGGACGATTTGCAGGATGCACATTTTGCAGGTAATGAAATTCTAGCATTCCAAGATGGAAAGGGGCTTAATTCGGGCGTGCTTGTGGAAGGCCTTGATCTTCCTGAATCGCGCCAAATACAACCAGGTGCCGTGCTTGAGGGTTGGTTTGCTTACGAGCTGATTGACGAAACGACGCCGGTTGAATGCGAAGCTGGTGGCCAAACTTCATCCTCTGGTGATGAGAATGCTATCTATGGTCTGACCAATCCGCAAACAATTGATTTGAGCACCCTTTAATCCCTGCTCATAGTATAAAAGCTGTTGTGGTTCTCTCAGGGGGGGCGTTTGGGCCCCGCTGATCGCGGTTCCTTTGGGGATTGCGGTTGGCGGGGCTTTTTGTTGAGTAGGGGAGTTTCCGGCGGCGTTGTGCTTGGATTGGCGGATATGCGCCCGAAATTGGCAACAAAAAAGCCGCCCGAAGGCGGCTATCTTGTGCAATGGAGCCAGCGACCGGGCTCGAACCGGTGACCCCCGCTTTACGAGAGCGGTGCTCTACCAACTGAGCTACGCTGGCGGCCATATGGTGACGCAACTGAGGCGTCAACGGCTGTCTATGATACGGGACATCACAAATCCGCGCAAGTGTTCTGACGGCTTTTCTCACTTTAAATGCACTAATATTAGAGGCGTGATGTCTTGCTCTTACGGGTCTCAAGCAGAATGGGGCAGCGATGGCACAACCCAAGATCCTTCTTACACGTATCGATGACCGTTTCATTTACGGGCAAGACGTTGAGCTGTGGAACGAAGCCGTGGGCTCCAACCTTGTCCTAATCGTCAACGACGAGATTGCGGCGGATTCGCGCCAATGGGCACCCATGAGGGTGGCGGCGCCAGAAGGCGTTTGGACAAGGTTTTTCTCGGTGCAAAGGGCCATCGACATCATTCATACCGCAACGCCGCGCCAATTGATTCTGATCATGGTGGCCTCACCCGCCGATGCACTCGCGCTGGTTAAGGGTGGCGTGCCGATCACCAAGATCAGCATTGGCCATATGCAGGCAGGGGAGGGCAAGCATCCCGCAGCGCCCGCAGTCGCCACAGACGATGCGGACGTCGCTGCTCTCAGAGAGCTGCAAAAGCTCGGCATAGAACTAGAAATCCGCTATCTCCCCAGCTCCAATCCCGACCCCATCGGCAATCTGTTCAACTGATCCCTTGGGGACGGAGAAAAACGAATCATTTTGCCCTTGCGAGGGACGCGTGCGATGCTGCCTGTCAAAAACAATGCCCATTTACTACGTTTGATCGGCTATCGCCGAGCATGTCGAATTTGAGAAAAACAAAACCGCAGGTAGGCGGCTCGCGAATTTAGCAAAAACCGGTGCATGGTCGAGCATCCCGGGCTAAACGTAGTAAATGGGCATAGTTTTGATATGTCACTCATACAGTCACAGCGAAATTGAGCCCAAAAG
The DNA here is from genome assembly GCA_902496335.1 of uncultured Collinsella sp. Classification (GTDB taxonomy): domain Bacteria; phylum Actinomycetota; class Coriobacteriia; order Coriobacteriales; family Coriobacteriaceae; genus Collinsella. The sequence continues at coordinate 23,859 of CABVAO010000008.1, read as the reverse complement.
ATGAAAAAACGCCCGTCGGCGGTGGTGCCGGCGGGCGTTGCTGTGCAATATGTCGCGTTGTGGGCCTAGTGTCTCATAAAGTGGTATTCGATCACATTGCTGTATGGGTGACCCGGGCCCACAATGCCCTGCGGGAACAGCGGCTGGTGCGGCGTGTCGGGGTACATCTCTGCCTCGAGGGCAAAGCCGGCGCCCCAGCTATAGTTGGCATCGTCCTTGGCGTGCTCGTCGCCCAGCCAATTGCCAGTGTAGAGCTGCACGCCCGGGGCGGTGGTGTAGTAGTCCAGCTCGCGGCCGGTCCACATCTCCTCGACATGCAGGGCGCGGCGCAGGTTGCGACCGTATTGATAGTCATCGATGCACAGGCAGTGGTCGTAGCCGCGTGCCTGCTTAATCTGCGGATCGTCGGCCTCCATGCCAGGCGCGATGGGGCGCAGCTCACGGAAGTCAAACGGCGTGCCCTCGACCGGAGCAATCTCGCCGGTGGGGATGTTCTGCTCGTTGATGGGCAGGTAGTGGGCAGCGTTAGCAACAAAGAAGTGCTCACAGTCCATTCCGGCGTTATGGCCGGCAAGGTTAAAGTACGTGTGGTTGGTCATGGCCACGTAGGTGGCGCGGTCGCTCTCGCAGCCGTATTCGATACGGAAGCAGCCGGTGCGCGTCACGGTAAACACGGCCGTAAAGGTGCGGTTGCCGGGAAGACCCAGCTCACCGTCCTCAAGCGAGGTGGTCATGCGCACGGCATTGTGGACCTCGTCGAGCTCAACGTCCCACACGCGCTTGTGCAGGCCGTGCTCAAGGTCGCTGTGCAGGTTGTTGACGCCCTCGTTGGCCGGCATATGCCAGTCCGTGCCGGCGATGGTGATCGTGGCACCCGCAGTGCGGTTGGCCACGGGGCCGATGGTCGCGCCAAAGCAGGCGGGGTTGTCAAAGTAATCCTCGAGCTTATCGAAGCCCAGCACCACATCGCGCACGTTGCCGGGGATGTCGGGCACGTCGATGCCCAGCACGGTGGCGCCAAAGTCCATAATGCGAACGCAGATCTCGGGCCCGTTGAGGGTGTAACGATGAACGGGGGTACCGCACGGCGCGGTGCCGAAAAGCTCGGAAGTGATCATTTGGTTCCTAACATCGAGGTATTTCCGACAAACTGTAGCGCGAACAGGCGAGATTATCACTACACCCCACTAAAGCAGGGGGTATTTTTCTCAAAAAAGTGATGATTGAGCTGTACGGGCGTTCATTTTTGACACGCACGGGTCTGATACAATTTGTTCGTTACTGTTTGAATGATATGCACGCATAGAACGGCGAGGATTCATCGTGATTAAGGCAGAGCGACAGGATAGGGTTCGTCAGCTGCTCGAGGAGCAGGGCACGGTCTCGGTCAAGGAGATTTCGGATGCACTGGGTGTCTCGGATATGACGATCCGCCGCGATCTCGAGGAGCTTGCGAGCCTGGGCGAGATCGAGCGCGTGCACGGTGGAGCCCGCAGTGCGCAGGGCCGTCCACATGCTATGTTGCGCCATGAGTATTCGCACAGCGAAAAGCGCACCAAGCATGCCGAGGAAAAGTTGCAGATCGCGCGCCGCGCCGTGGAGCTCATCGAGGAGGGCTCGACCATCTTTTTGGGTACGGGCACCACGGTTGAGCAGATGGCCTCGATGCTGCCGGCATTTCGTCTGCGCATCGTGACCAATTCGCTTTCGGTGTTTAACCTGCTCGAGGCGCGCGAGGACTGCGACCTGTGCCTAGTGGGCGGCATGTACCGTCGCCGTACCGCCGCTTTTGTGGGACCAACGGCCGAGGATACCCTGCGTGCGCTGGGTATCGACGCGGCGTTTATCGGCGCCAACGGCATTCTGGATGGCGACGTGTCTACGTCTAATATGGATGAGGGTCGTATCCAGCAGCTCGCCTTTAGCAAGGCCGACTCGCGCTATCTGATCGCCGACTCCAGTAAGATCGGCAAGCGCGACTTCTACACCTTCTGCCGTCTGGACAGCCTGGACGCCGTGGTGTGCGAGCCGGGCATCGCCGCCGAGGATCGCGCCGCCATCGAGGAACTCACGCAGGTCATTTGCTAGCTAGCGCTGCAAGCGATACATCTGCCCCCTGCCGGCGCGGGGGTACCGCTTTACAATGACGCGTAAATAACTTTGGGCAACAAGGATGAGGCTATTCTGGGATATGACTAGACTCCGTATTTCGTCTTTATGTCCCTTGAGAATGAATCGTAGTCTTCATAGAGCCCCTCTCTGCTTTCATCCTCGGCGTGGTTTACACGTTCAAGGAGCTTATCCTTTGGAGCCTCTTTTGTTATTGCGGCCTCGCTATCGGGTAATGTGGATTGCAAGAATAGTTCTAGAGCATGGACGTCTTTGAGTATGTAGCCCGTCGAACGACCCGCTCCTGTTTTTTCGATTGCGCTGCAACTAACAAGCTGACCGAGGGTTCGTTTAACGGTAACCTCGCTGATATCGGGGCAGTTGGATCGGATGTCGGATTTCTTAATGACACCGGGTCTCTGTTGAAATAGAACGGCGATGCGCGCTTGCTTCGACATGGGACGAGTGCTTGATTCAATTAAGGTACGCTGCTCGAGCTGTCGGTAGGCGGCCAGGGTTGTTCCGAGCATGAAACGGATAAAGGGTGCTTCGGTGTTTTGATTTTCATTCCATCCAGCGGAGCTTGCAGCGAGGGCGTTGTAGTAGAGCGCCTTGTTGTCTTCAATAAGTCGTTCGATGCTGATGTAACGCGCAACGTCGTATCCAGTCTTTTCGAGTAGCAGCGTTGTAAGGAGCCGGCTCATCCTGCCATTGCCATCGTTGAAGGGATGAATGCTGACAAAATCGAAGATAAAGCGGAGCGATATAAGGAGGGGATCGCAAACTTGGCGAGATAAAGCATCGTTGAGGGACTGGCAGGCTTCTTTAATAAGTCCCGGGGTTGCTAGAGCCGAAGGGGGCCTAAAGCGCACAAATCGATTACCTTGATCGTCAATGGAGACGATTTCGTTATCGCCATCTTTCCAATGGCCTCCATACGAGATTGCCGTGTGCGCCATGAGGTCACGATGCAACTGCAGAATGACCGATGGCGTTACGGGAATGGAATCGTGTTGCTCGTGAATAAGCGACAGCACATCTCGGTATCCAGCGATTTCTTCCTCTGCGCGGGAGCTTGGCTTGGCGGAATACGCCATGATCGCTTTGAGTCTTTTTTGGGTGGTAACAATTCCTTCAAGTCCGTTGGAGGATCGGGTGCTTTGGATCTTAGCCTCCTCCATTAGGGACGATAGAAGCTCGGGTTTGACTTGACTCAGAGCAAGCTGACGGCCTTTATGCTCGCGTATCGAGAGGAGGAGGTTGGTGATTGGAGTTGCTTCGAGTTCCGCTGGGACTGTGGTGTAATCGAACTGGCGCATGCGGCTCCTTTCGGTATCACGAACATACTTTCGATATCATAATACCATTAAATGATACCGAAAGTATGTTCGTGATACCGAAAACTGGAAACCATGGTTCATAACTGCTTGGAAAGTTTGGATTTGACTATCTTATTGTCTTGATCTGTAACATCTAGACGGTCAAAAGTGGTCTACATGTTACAGATCGAGATTGTTCGGCCCGGGCCACCCGTTCGTCTAAATCTGTAACAGCTAGGGCCGAAATACTCGACTAGATGTTACAGATCGAGACGAATGATCCGCTCGGGCCCACCAAAACAAAAAAGCCGCATGCGAACCCATGGAGGGATTCGTATGCGGCCGACAGGGGGTATGCGGCAAAAGTTAGGCCATAAGCAGGCCGGTCTCCGAGACGTTCTTGTACCAGTACGCGCTCGCCTTGGGATAGCGCTTCTGGGTCTCAAAGTCGATGTAGAACAGGCCATAGCGTTTGTTATAGCCGTTGGTCCAGGAGAACTGGTCCTGCAGCGACCACACAAAGTAGCCGTCGACGTTTACGCCGCCGTCGATTGCCTTGAGGATCCATGCGAGATGCTGACGCATGTAGTCGATGCGAGGGGCGTCGTCGATAAAGCCGTCCTCAAAGTCGTCCTTATAGCCCATGCCGTTCTCGGTGATGTAGATCTTCTTGTAGTTGGGGTAATCGTTCTTAATGCGCAGCAGCAGGTCGTAGAGGCCTTCGGGATAGATGATCCAGTCCCAATCGGTGGTGGGTACGCCTTCGCGCACGCATGACTCACCAACGCCCTTGAGGAACCAGCGCGAGGAACCCTTGTCGCCAGTGCCATTGTGGTTGATGTCGTTTTCGCCCTCGGCGGCACGCAGGAACTGGCACTTGTAGGTGTTGACGCCCAGGCAATCGTTGTAGGGGAGCGCGGCGGTCAACGCGGCGATGTCCTCGTCGCGGACGTCGAGCTCGCCGCCGGCGATATGGGCCAGCTTGGTCGCAGCCTCCATGGTGTCGGCTGCATAGTGGCCGCGGAAGGTGGCGTCGAGTACCCAGCGGTTGTTGATGACGTCGGCCATGCGAGCTGCCTCGCAGTCGGCAGCGCTGTTGGGATCGAGGGGATACTTGGGCTCCAGGTTCTGGACAATGCCGATCTCGCCCTCAAAGCCGCCCTCATGGAAGGCGACGACAGCCTTGGCGTGGGCCACCATCATGTTGTGCATGAGCTGGAAGGCCTTGTCCAGGCGATACTTCTCGCCGTGCGGCCAGTTGCCGACGATAAAGCTGCCCTCGGCGGTCGCGGGAATCTCGTTAAAGGTAAACCAGTGCTTGACCTCGGTGAACTCGGCAAAGCAGAACTTGGCGTACTCGACAAAGGCGTCGATCGTCGTGCGCGTCAGGAAGCCCTCGCCGCCGTTCTGGTAAAAGGCCTCGGGCGTATCGAAGTGATCGAGCGTGACATAGGGGATAACGCCGGCTTTATTGCAGGTGGCAAAGAGCTCGTGATAGAAGGCAACACCCTCGGGGTTGATCTCGCCAGTGCCACTGGGGAAGATACGGCTCCAAGCGATGGAGACACGAATGCCGTTGATGCCGAAACGCTGGCACAGGTCGATATCGACCGGGTACTTGTTGTAGAAATCGCTTGCGGGATCGGGGGAGAAGCGACCCTGGGCTGCCAGGAAATCGTCCCAGGGCACTTTGCCCTTGCCGTGCGTACGGGTCTCGCCCTCAACCTGGTAAGCAGCGGTGGCGCCGCCAAACACAAAGCCGTCGGGGAACTGCATGGGGTTGGTCATGAGTCATCCTTTCTGTGGGATACGAATAGGGAGGGTGCCCGAACTGGGGATTCGGGCACCAACAGAGGGAGGAACCTAGTCGAGGTTCTCGCGGAGCCACTTGATGGCGCCAGCGGGGTCACGAGTAAGGTCGATATATTCCTTACCGCGCGGGGCGAGCAGCTTAATGCCCAGACGATCGGTGTCGGCCTTCATGTCGTTGTAGTAGCTACGAACCTGCGGGGCGAGCACGATGACGTCGTACTGATCCATGATGGCAGTGTGCTGACCATAAGCGCCTGCGGAGGAAGCGATGTTCTCTCCGGTCTGCGCAGCACCTTCCTTGATGGCGTTGGCAAGCATGGCAGAGGTGCCGGCGCCGGCGCACAGGACGAGGACCTTCAGACCATCGACATCCTTCTTAGCGGATGCGTCGGCGGCGGGCTCGGGCTGATCGGCGACAGGCTTGCTGTCGGCGGCAGCGGCGGTCGGCTCGACGGAAGCGGCGGTCTGCTCGACAGCGGGCGCAGAGGTGCTGGCGGCGATGGCGGCAGCACCATCGGACTCGAGACCCAGCTCGGCGGCGCGCTCGGCCTCCTGGTCGCAGAGCAGCTTATCGTATGCCTTCAAGAACGGCAGGTAGATGATGGTGTCCAGCAAGATGATGATCGCGACAAATACCAGGGCGATAAGCTGGAAGTTCGTGGTGATGAAAATGCCGATGGGGGCAGGGGTAGCCCAAGGCACCACGAAGGAGAAGCCGTTCATGCCCACGTTATCGATAAAGAACTTGGCAACACTCACGTTGACGCAGCCGGCGGCAACAAAGGGGATGAGCATGTAGGGGTTAAGGATCATCGGCGCGCCAAAGAGCAGCGGTTCGTTGACGGCGAAGGCAACAGGAACAATCGAGGCCTTACCGACGGCCTTGAGCTGCTTGGACTTCATAAAGAGAATCAGCAGAAGCGGCACGATGAACGTGGCGCCGGTGCCGCCGAACTCACCCACGAGCGACATGTTAAAGGTGAGGGAGTGGGCGGGGTGGCCACCGGCCAGCAGAACCTGCAGGTTCTCGGCCTGGTTGGCAAGACGGATGGGGTCGATGCCCGGCTGGACGATCGAGGGGCCGTGGACGCCGATAAACCAGAAGAACGCGGTGGCTGCCTGGATAAGGATAAGGCCAGGATAGGTTTCTGCAGCGGTGAAGAGCGGGGAGAGCAGTTTGATAAGCAGCTCGGAGAACGGAACGCCCATGAGGTTGCGCACGACGACATCGATGATGCCGCAGATGATGACAGCACCGCCAAAGGGGATGATGTCGCGGAAGTTCTGAGCGATGGCGCCCGGGACCTCCTTAGGCAGCTTAATGGTCAGATCGCGCGAGACGCAGAACTTATAGACCCACACGGTAATGAACGCGGCGATATAGGCCGAGAACAGACCGCGCGTGCCCATGCTGGTGCAATCGAAGACCGAAAGCTCGGAGCCGTTGAACTTGGTGGTGAACTGCGTGACTGCGAGCAGCAGCATGCTGCACTGGGCGGCCACCATGGTGGAACCGTCGTTGAGCACTTTGCCGGCGGGCATGCGACGGTTCATGGAAGCCGTGAAGTTCTTGGCAGTGGTGCCGGCAACCATGATGCCCATGACGCCCATGGTGAAGTTGTAGAGCTTGTTGCACCAGTCGATGAGCGGCTGGGGCAGCGTGACGCCGACTACGCCGGGAAGGGTGGCAATGAGCAGAAAGATCGAAGAGGTGAGGACAATGGGCATGCACCCAAGGAATCCGTCCTTGATGGCCTGGAGGTATATGTTCCTCGAGATCTTCTCAAAGAACGGTTGATGCTTTTCGAGCATCTTTACGATGGCGTCCATAGAGCTCCTTTGCTACTTGATGCGCGATGCATGTGGATGGAACTGGTCGTCGATGGATGGTCAGGACTGCCCGGAAACCTTCCTGCTTAAGGAAGGCATTGCGAAATGACAACGTTGTCATTTCGTTAATGACAACGTAAGACATTTTTGGAAGAGCAACAAGGATATACGGGTGAGCGGTCGATATTGTTCGGTAAACGGTTGATTTATCAGTCAGGCAGGTAGTGTATGCTAGAACGCAAAAACAAGCGATGTAAAACCGACTGGAGAAGCAGTGGCAACGATGGACAAGAAAAATGTCTCAATGAATGATGTGGCGATTGCTGCGGGTGTTTCTCTCAAGACGGTTTCGCGTGTGATCAACGAGCCCGATAGCGTGCGAGAGTCGACACGCGATAAGGTTCATTCCGCAATGGAGGCGCTCGGGTTTCGAACCAACTTTGCCGCGCGTTCGCTCAAGTTGGGCCGTTACGGGTGCATTGGCGTGGTGCTGTTCCACTTGTCGGGCGGTGCCGTGGACATGATTGACGGTATCGCCGATGCCGCCGAAGAACGCGGCTTTGCGCTCACGATGATTAAGAAGCGAGCGGGGGAGAAGATGACCCTTGCCGAAGCGGCGCGTAGGATGTCGCAGCTGCCTGTTGATGGCATGATCTTCAACCTGCGTCAGATGGTCGATGACTTTGATACCTTTGAGGCACCGAAGGACCTCAAGACGGTGATTATCACACCGATGGAACATCCTACCTGCTCCACCGTCAGTGACGACCAAGAGGGCGGCGCGCGCATGGCGTGCGAGTACTTCTTGAACCACGGGCATAAAAACGTGTACTTCGTCTCTGGTAAGAAAGAGTCGTTGTCGAGCCAGTGCCGTATGAAAGGTTGGCGTGCGGCACTCGAGGCGCGTGGCATTGAGCCGCCCGAGCCTCTGCAAGGCGATTGGAATGCGGATAGTGGCTATGCCGCGGGCCTTGTGCTTGCCGATAAGCCCGATTGCACGGCGGTCCTCGCTGCTAACGACTGCATGGCAAACGGCGTGATGATGGCTCTACGTGACAAAGGGCTCAGTGTGCCCAATGATGTGTCCGTGATCGGCTTCGACGATGAGCTCTATAAGACGATTCCCAACTCGATTCTGACGTCGGTGAAGTTTCGCCACCGCGAGCTGGGCGTCCGTGCGCTCAACGAGGTCGTCGCGGGTCTGGAAGCTCCGAGCTCCAGAAGCCGTACGCTCGTCTCGGGCGTGTTGGTCGAGCGTTCCAGCGTAAAGGACTTGCGGGCGTAGACGTGCTCGGCCTATTCCGTTTGTCTCGATCTGTAACAACTAGACGGTCAAAAGTGGTCTACATGTTACAGATTGAGATTTTCGGCTTGGCCTGTGCGTTCATCTCGATCTGTAACAGCTAGGACCGAAAAACTCGGCTAGATGTTACAGATTGAGATGAACAGGAGGACGGGTGCGGTCTAAACAAAATGGCCCGCGCATCACACATCGATGCACGGGCCATTTATTGTCTGCAAGCGGCAGGTGGTGTCAGCGTCTTATGCCTCGAGGTTTTCCTCGATCCAGGCGACGGCACCCTTGGGATCCTTAGTGAGGTCGATGTACTGTTTGCCCTTGGGCGACAGCAGCGTGATGCCCAGGCGGTCGGTGTCGGCCTTCATCTCGTTGTAATAGGTGCGAACCTGCGGAGCCAGGACGATGACGTTGTACTGGTCCATGATGGCGTAGTGGCTGCCGTAGGCACCGGCGTTGGCGGTAATGTCGATGCCCAGCTCGTCGGCGCCTTCCTTAAGCGCGTTGGCGAGCAGTGCAGAGGTGCCGGCGCCAGCGCACAGAACCAGAACCCTCAGATCCTTGCCCTTAAGGGCGGACGGAGCTGCGGAGGCCTCAGTGGCAGAAGCGGTCTCGACAACAGGAGCCTCAACGGCGGGGGCGGCAGCGGTCTTGACGGCCTTGGTCTCCTCGGCCTCTTCTTCGGCCAGGGTCTCGGCCTCCTGCTTGCACAGGACGTTGTCGTAGGCCTTGCAGAACGGGTAGTAGATCAAGAAGTCAACGACCAGCAGGACGACAACCAGGACCAGAGAGATCGGCTGGAAGTTGGTGTCGATGAAGGTGCCGATCGGTCCGGGGAGTGCCCACGGCATGGCATAGATAAAGCCGTTCATGCCCAAAAAGTCGATGAAGAACTTACCAATGAGGACGTTGGCCACGGGGGCAAACAGGAACGGGATCAGGAAGTACGGGTTGAGGATGATGGGCGCGGCGAACAGCAGCGGCTCGTTGACGGCGAACATCACGGGCACGACAGAGGCTTTGCCGACGGCCTTGAGCTGCTTGGAGCGCATAAAGAGCAGGAAGATGATCGGGACAATGAACGTGGCGCCGGTGCCGCCGAGTTCGCCGATGTAGTTACCGAAGTTTTCGGTCAGGGCGAGGGCGGGGTGACCGCCGGCCTGCAGCGTGGCGAGGTTGGTGGTGATGTTGCCAAACAGCGCGGCGTTGAGGGCAGGCTTAACGACCGAGGGGCCGTGGATGCCCATGAACCAGAACAGCGGGATCATGAACCAGATGAGGGCGAGGCCGGCGTAGGAATCGGCAGCGGCGAACAGCGGGCTCACCAGCGTGGAGATGACGTTGGCAAACGGGACGGCCAAGCAGGTGCGGCAGATAACGTCGATGACGGCGACAAACAGGATGGAGAAGCTGAAGGCGAAGATGTCGCGGAAGTTCTGGGCGATGGCGCCGGGGACTTCTTTGGGCAGCTTGATGGTGATGTCTCGCTTAATGCAGAAGGCATAGATGTTGACCGTGGCAAATGCGGCGACAAAGGAGCTCAGCAGGCCCTTGGTGCCCATGTTGTCGGTAAAGAACACCGAGACATCGGCGCCGTCGATCTTGGCACTCGTCTGGGTAACGGCCAAGATGAGCATAGCGCACATGGCGGCGACCATGGTGCTCGTGGCGTTGATGGCCTTGCCGGCAGGCATGCGGCGGTTCTTGGAGCCGGTCAGCGCGCTTGCGGTGGTGCCGGCGACCATGATGCCCACGACGCCCATCGTGAAGTTGTAAACCTTGTTGCAGAAGTTCACGACGTCGACGTTCCACCAGTCGGGCAGCGTAAAGCCGCCGACCGTGGCGACAACGCCCGGCAGGGTCGAAATAAGCAGGAAGACAGAAGAAGACAGGATGATGGGCATTGCTGCCAAAAAGCCGTCTTTAATGGCCTGAAGGTAGATGTTCTTAGAGACCTTGTCGAAGTACGGCTGACCTTTCTCCAAGAACTTAACGATCGATTCCATAGTTCACGCTCCTCTTTGCATGAAATCTTAATGGCATGGACGTTGAAAACCTATATGGTCTCCCGCTTGCTAAAAGCCCGGGTGCAGGCGGGGTCGGTCCCAGGGGGAGAGAGGGGAGCGGCTGGGTTTGTATCGCATAGGGCCGCTCCCTTCTCGGGGGAAAGCGAGGCGATGCACTACTGCGCGTCCGCCATAGTGTCGGCGAGCTCCTTGTACCAGAGTGCCGACTGCTTGATGTAGCGTTTTTGCGTGTCGAAGTCGATGTAGAACAGGCCGTAGCGCTTGTTATAGCCATTGGCCCACGAGAACTGGTCCTGCAGGCTCCAGATAAAGTAGCCCTGGACGTCGACGCCCTCGGCGCGCGCCTGGAGCACCTTCTCCATGTGCTGGTCGACAAAGTCGATGCGCTCGGGATCGGCGACGATGCCGTTTGCATCGGGCTCGGGGTCCTTGTGGCCCAGGCCGTTTTCGGTGATATAGATGACGGGGAGGTTGGGATAGGTGGCGCTGATGTGCTTGAGCGTGTCGTAGAGGCCTTGCGGGTAGATGAGCCAATCCCAGTCGGTGGTGGGGATACCCGGCATATCGACCTGCTGCCCGACGCCCTTAAACTTAAAGCACGAGGTGCCCTTGTCTCCGGTGCCGTTAAAGCTGTTGGTTGACTCGCCATCGTAGGCGGCGATAAACGCCGACTGATAGTAGTTGAGGCCGAACATATCGTTGCGGGGCGCCGCCTTGGCGAGCTCCTCCATGTCGCTGTCCTCAACCGTAAGTGTGGCGTTGTTGGCACGCAGAATCTCGTTGATGAGTGAGAGGGTGCGCGCGGAGTAGTGACCCAGGAAGGCGCCGTCCATGATGAAGTCGGTGTAGAAGGCGTTGTACAGGTCGGCGGCGTGCTGGTCGGCGGGCGAGTCGGTGGCAGGATATGCCGGCGTCAGGACGTTGACCATGCCAATGCGTCCGCCCAGGTGCTCGGTCTCGTCAAGATCCTTATACAGGTTGACGGCGCGGGCGTGGGCAACGAGCTCGTTGTGCTGGCTCTGGATGCCGCTCGTCACATCAAAGTGATGGTTGGGCGGGAAGTTGCCTTGGATGTATTGGGAGTGCGAGAGGCTGATGAGCTCGTTGATGGTGAACCAATTTTTGACCTCGCGGAACTCGCGGAAGCAGAACTCGGCATAGCGCACATAGGCGTCGACGGTCTTGCGGTTGAGCCAGTCGCCCTGGTTGAACAGGGCGGCGGGGGAGTCAAAGTGATGCAGGGACACATAGGGCTCGACGCCATACTTTTTGCAGCAGGCGAACAGCTCGTGGTAGTGCTTAACGCCCTCGGCGAGGGGTTCGGCATCGTCGCCGTTGGGGAAGATGCGGGTCCAGGCGATGGACACACGAATGGCGTTGAGTCCATGCTCGGCAGAAAGGCGGATATCCTCCTCGTAGCGGTTGTAGAAATCACTGGCCGGGTCGGGCAAAAAGCGACCCTGGGCGACAAGGTAATCGTCCCACATGGTCTTACCCTTGCCTGCCACCTTCGTGGAACCTTCCGTTTGGTACGCGGCGGTTGCGGCGCCCCAAACAAAGCCCTTCGGCAGCTGCTGTACGCGGTTTAGCAAAGACATATGCATACACCCTCTCGTCTCGCTGTTCGATATTGTGCGTTTGCGCTCAGAAGGCTCCCTGGTTAGCGTTCAGCGGTGAAAAAGCCCGATAAACACTATCTTAAAATGATTAGAACCAAAATGAGCACGTGAACATTTGACAATGAGCACGTTAACATCCGGCTGGGATGTATAGAAACAAAACAACTTCAAACAGCCGCGAACGGTTGTATTTGTTCGGTAAGCGGTTTTGATTGACAGAAGTTTTCATGTTGTGGTATATGGCTCGGGTATCATGAGCACGTTATCAATGTATGTACGATGCGCCATGGGCGCGGGGAATAGTTGGGAAGCAGGTTAGCGTGGAAGGCATGGATCAGCAGACAAGGAATGGTCGTTCGGCGAGCGCGGCAGAGGTTGCGGCGCTCGCTGGCGTGAGCCGCCAGACTGTGTCTCGCGTGGTCAACGGTATGCCCAACGTGACGGAAAAGACGCGCAAGCGTGTGCTGGCCGCCATGGAAGAGCTGGGCTTTCGTCCCAATTTTGCTGGAGCGGCGTTGCGCGGCGGGTCGTATCGTTCTATTGGCCTGTGCATGTACAACATCACACGTGTCGGTAACCTGGCGACGCTCGAGGGTATCATGCAAGCGGCGCGCGAGCACGATTTTGCCGTCACTATGATCGAGATGGGCGGCGACAAGCCCTATGCACTTGCCGATGCCTCGCGCCGCATGGTCGAGCGACCCGTCGACGGCATGATTCTCAACATGAACCGCATGGCTCCCGATTTTGAGGAGTTTGTTCCCCAGCCGGGAGTGCGAACGGTCATCCTGTCCATGTATGCGCATCCGCGCTGCACGACGATCGACTCCGACCAGTATGGTTCGTGCGAGCTGTTGACCAATTATCTGCTGGAACATGGTCACTCGAATATGCGGTTTGTGGCGGGTCCGGAAAACTCGATTTCCTCGCGTTTTCGTGAGGCCGGTTGGCGCGATACGCTGGGTCGTGCTCATGTCGATGCCGCTCCGATGCTGCGTGGCGATTGGAGTGCGGACAGTGGGTACGCCATGGGCGAGCGGATTGCGGCCGAGGTGCTTGCCGGCGGGTCGCAGGCGCCGACTGCCGTGCTTGCGTCAAATGACCAGATGGCGCTGGGCGTTATCGCCGCGCTCGAGAACGCGGGCCTGTCCGTGCCCGACGACGTGAGCGTGGTTGGTATCGACGACGCACTCGAGGGACTTGTTCCTCACAATCGGCTGACGACGCTGCGATTTGATTTGCGCGGTGTCGGTAAGCTTGCGTTTGAGGCGGCGATTGGAGAGAGCTCGTCTATCGAGGCGATTCATGTGCCGAGCACGCTGGTCGAACGCTCGACTGTTAGGGACATACGGGGTTAGGTCCTACTCCGTTTGTCTCGATTTGTAACAGGTAGACGGTCAAAAGCGGGCTACGTGTTACAGATTTAGATTCTTCGGAAAGAGCAATCCTGTTCGTCTCAATCTGTAACAGCTAGGACCCAAAAACTCGGCTAGATGTTACAGATTGAGACAAACGGACCCCGAACCGCCCAAAAAGGCCGGGGGCGGCGCGCCGTGTGACGTGCCGCCCCCGGCTGAGAAATGGGGACAGGTTATGTGAGCGGGCAACCCCGCCAGTCACTAGTCCAGACGACGGGTCTGCGCCACGTGCTTATACCAGTATGCGCTTGCCTTGGGCGTTCGCTTCTGGGTTTCAAAGTCAACGTAGAAGAAGCCGTAACGCTTGTTGTAGCCATTGGTCCAGGAGAACTGATCCTGCAGGCTCCACAGGAAGTAGCCGCCCACGTTGACGCCCACCTCCATGGCCTTGAGCAACCAGCGCAGGTGCTGCTCGATATAGTCGATGCGCGGCTGGTCGTCCACAAAACCGTCCTTGTAGGGGTCCTTGTAGCCCATGCCGTTCTCAGTGATGAAGATCTGCTTGTAGTTGGGGTAGCGCTGCTTTATGTAGACGAGCAGATCGAACAGGCCCTCGGGATAGATGATCCAGTCCCAGTCGGTGGTGGGGATGCCAGGCTTGTTCACATGCTCGCCAATACCCTTAACGCGCCAGCGGCCGGTGCCCTTCTCGCCCGTACCGTTGTGGTGCAGGTCGTTTTCGCCATCGTAGGCCTTCAAGAAGCGGCACTGGTAGTTGTTAACGCCCAGGTAGTCGTTGTAGAGCGCGGCTTCGCGCATAATCTCGAGGTCCTCGTCCAGGATCTCGATGGTGCCGCCCGAGACGGCAGCCAGGCGGTTGGCGCACTCGAGGGTGTCGGGGGCATAGTCACCGCGGAAGGTGGCGTCGAGCAGAAACTGGTTTTGCAGCACGTGCTCGTTGTTGGCGGCCTTGATGTCGGCGGGGTCGTTCTCGTTGAGCGGATACTTAAACTCCAGCGACTGAATGATGCCGATCTTGCCCTTAAAACCGCCGTTGTGGAAGGCCAGCACGGCCTTGGCGTGGGCGAGCATCATGTTGTGCTCGCACTGGAAGGCCTCGGCAAGATGCGCCTTGACGCCACCGGGGAAGGTGCCCTCGATGTAGGTGTTGGAGGCGTCGGCCCAGATCTCGTTAAAGGTGAACCAGTAGGTCACCTGGTCGGCGTACTCCTTAAAGCAGAAGGTGGCAAAGTCCACAAAGGCGTCGATGGTCTCGCGGTTGAGGAAGTCGCCCTTCTCAAAGAGGGGCAGCGGTGTGTCAAAGTGATGCAGCGTGACAAACGGCTCAACGTGGTGCTTGTGGCATTCGGCGAAGAGATCGTGATAGAACTGGACACCCTCGGGGTTAATCTCACCGATACCGTTGGGGAAGATGCGGCTCCAGGCGATAGAGAGGCGAATGCCGTTGATGCCAAACTCCTCGCACAGTTCCAGATCGACGGGGTACTGGTTGTAGAAGTCCGAAGCGGGATCGGGGGAGAAACGGCCCTGGGCCTCCAAGAAGTCGTCCCAGGCAACCTTGCCCTTACCGTGAGTGCGGGTCTCGCCCTCTACTTGGTAGGCAGCAGTGGCGCCGCCAAAGACAAAGTCCTCGGGAAACTGCGCAGGCGGGTTGGTGACGCTAGCAGGGTTAACGGACATGATGATCCAATCGTCTAAATCGAAGGGCCAGCCGGTCTTGGATGGTCGGCTGGCCCTGGGCGTTACTTACTTCGAAAGTTGTTCGGAGACGAAGGCGAGAGACTTGTCGCCGTTCTGGGAGAGCTCGATGTACTGCTTACCGCGGCAGGCGACGCACTTGTTGCCCACGCGCTCGCAGTCTTTCTGCAGGTCGGCCAGGTAGCTGGCAGCCTGCGGGGCCAGGACGACCAGATCAAAGTCGGGGAGCATGTCGACGTGGTTGCCATAGGCCTCGGCAGCGGTCTCAAGATTGATGCCGCGCTCCTTGGCGGCCTTGGCCAGCGCGTTAGCGAGCAGGCCCGAGGTACCGCCACCCTGGCAGAGCACGAGCACGCGCTTGCCGTTGAGGTCGCTGGCGGTCGTTGCCCCGGCAGCGGGTGCTGCAGAAGCGGCGGGGGCGTCAGCCTTCACGGCCTCGGCGGCAGCGCCGGCAGCAACGCTCTTGGCGTCAGCCTTGCCCTGGAAGGCATCGTTGAGCTTGGCGGCCTTCTCGGCGTTCTTGGCGGCGAGCTCCTCCTGGGAGATCTCGGCCTCCTCGGCGCACTTCTGGGCGTCATAGGCGCGGAAGAACGGGTAGTACAGAACGAAGTCGACGACCAGGATAAGGGCGAGCATCACAAA
The DNA here is from genome assembly GCA_902496335.1 of uncultured Collinsella sp. Taxonomy (GTDB): domain Bacteria; phylum Actinomycetota; class Coriobacteriia; order Coriobacteriales; family Coriobacteriaceae; genus Collinsella. The sequence continues at coordinate 8,127 of CABVAO010000008.1, read as the reverse complement.
GGCGAGCGGCTGGAAGCCCAGGCCCATGATGGTGCCGATGGGGCCGGGGACGGTCCAAGGCAGGGTGTACATAAAGCCGTTCATGCCCAAGAAGTCGATAAAGATCTTGAGGATCCAGATGTTGGCGATCGGGGCAAAGACAAACGGGACAAAGAAGACGGGGTTGAGCACGATGGGTGCGGCGAACAGCAGCGGCTCGTTGACGGCAAAGCACACGGGGACGATAGCGGCCTTACCGACGGCGCGCATCTCCTGAGACTTGGCCAGGAAGCAGAACATAAAGACCAGGACGAGCGTGGCGCCGGTGCCGCCCATGCAGACGACGAAGTACTGGGCACCCTGGGTCAGGACGGCGGAAGCGTGCTGGCCAGCCTGGAACGCGGCCAGGTTGTCGGTCATGTTGGCAACGAGGGCGGCGGCGATGGCGGGCTCGACGATCGAGGGACCGTGGACGCCGACGAACCAGAACAGGCTCATGGCGCCGTAGATCACAGCAAGGCCGATGTAGCCGTCGGCAGCGGTGAACAGGGGCTGGAACACCTGGATGACGCCCTGGGCAAAGCAGAAGCCAAAAGCAGCGCGGAAGGCTATGTCAAAGACCCAAAAGACGGTGATGCAGACGGAGAAGGGGATGATGTCCTTAAAGGTCTGCGAGATGTTGGGCGGAACCTGCTCGGGCATCTTGACGGTGATGTTGCGCTTAATGAAGAACTTGTAGATGATGCCGGTCACAAACGCAGCGATAAAGGCGGTCAGCAGGCCTTTGGAACCAAGGTAGGTGGTGTTGAAGCCGCTGGCGGCGTCCGTGGCGATGGTGTCGCTCGAAAGGAGCAAGAAGCCGATGATGGCCGCGCACATGCACGAGATGAAGTTGATCTGGTTGTTCTTGGGCAGATCGCGGTTCTGAGCGTCGGCGAAGTGCTTGGCCGTGGTGGCGGCGCAGGCGATGGCCAGGATGCCCATGGAGTAGTTGTAGCACTTCCACAGGGCGTTGTTGATGTCATCGGGCCAGTAGAAACCCCAGATGTTGGGAACCGAGGCTACCAGGCAGAAGATGGACGAGAAGATGATGATGGGGATGACGGAGATAAAGCCGTCGCGGATCGCCTTGAGGTACTTGTTGCGGGCGATCGCGTTGAAAAAGGGCTGGCCCTTTTCGATGATGGCGATGAGTTGCTCCATGCAATGCTCCTAAGAGTCGGTGGGTTAGCAACGATGGTAGCTTTTGACTTTCGGTTACCAAAATGTTGACGTTGCCATTTTGTGACACAAAAAAAGAAGCGAACCGGTGGTTCCTGTGCCTGTGAACCGTCGATTCCTTGCGCGTAAACGTTTGAGCCGCCCGGTGGCTCTGTGTTTTCACAATGGCAACGTTAACATTTGGGCGACAAAAGCCGTTCGAGGAAGCAAAAATGTCGGTGAACGGTAGGTTTTGGGTGGTGAGCGCATGGTGGGGGAGGCGTTGGATATACTTGAAGGCGGTAAAAATGACTGCGCAAGGTGCCACCAATAGCATCGTTGACATAGAAAGATCGACCTATGGCCGCTGTTAAAAAATCGGTATCCGTTAAGGATGTGGCGCGTCTCGCGGGCGTCTCGGAGCAGACGGTCTCGCGCACCGTGCACGATTCGCCCAGCGTGCGCCCCAAGACCAAGGAACGCGTGCGTGCCGCCATGCGCGAGCTGGGGTATCGCCCAAACTTTGCCGGCCGATCGCTGCGCCGCGGTAAGTTTAAGACCGTCGGCGTCGCCATGTTCAACATTACCGGTACCGGCAACCTCGACCGTATGGAGGGCTTTGCCGCCGCGGCCGACAAACATGGCTATGCCATCACCCTCACTAAAGTAGACGGGCATCCGTATACCCTCGAGAGCGCATCGTCACGCATGAGCGCGCTGCCGGTAGACGGTATGGTCGTGATCATGAACCGCATGCCGGCAGACTTTGGCACTTTTGAGCCGCTGCCCGGTATGCAGACGGTGCTCGTTACCATGCTGGAGCACCCGCTCTGTTCAACGGTCGATAACGACCAGTTCGATTGCTCGCGCCAGGTGGTCGAGTACTTGCTGGGGCGGGGGCACAAGACCGTGCACTTTATCTCATGCCCCGAGCGTTCGCTTTCGGGCATGCGGCGCGAGGAAGGCTGGCGTGAGACATTGCGCGCGCATGGCATTGAGCCCCCGCAGCTCGTGCGCGGCGACTGGACGGCACAGAGCGGATATGCCGCAGGCCAGGCTCTGGCGGATGATCCGACCTGTACTGCCATCTATGCCTCCAACGATGCCATGGCATATGGCTGCATTCGCGGACTCGAGTCGCGCGGAAAGCGCGTGCCCGAGGACGTGAGCGTGGTGGGTGTTGACGATAGTCTGGGCGATATCGTGCCCGATCGTCGCCTGACCACGGTGCGCTTTGACAACAAGCGCGTCGGCATGTGGGCGGTCGACAAGATTGCCGGCGCCGAGGGCGTTGCACTCGGTGTGGAGCACATGCTGTTTCCGGGCGTGCTCGTCGAGGGCGATACGGTGCGCGATGTACGCTAGGGCGCGGGTCTGTTTGGGTTGCCGCTAATTGTGTTCGATATTGTTCAGATTGGTTCAAAAACCGTTCACGGGCGAAAAGTGACCGTTCATAGCTCGAAATCACGTTTTGCGCTGTTCTTTTTTGTTTGAATGTTATTGTTTCTGTCATACACAACGCAGCGCGTATGCCCGGACGCGATGCTCTCCATTGGTTCATATGTGAAAGGAACGCAATATGGCAACCAAAGAAGAAATCTCGATGGTTGGATTCGAGATTGTCGCATACGCAGGTGACGCCCAGACCGATCTGCTTGCAGCGCTCGATGCTGCTCGCGAGGGTGACTTTGAGAAGGCCGAGCAGCTGCACAAGGATGCCAGCGATGCGCTCATCGGTGCCCACGACACGCAGACCAAGCTGCTTTCGCAGGAGGCCGGCGGCGGCGAGATGGAGATGACCTTCATCATGGCTCACGCTCAGGACACTCTCATGACCACTATGATCCTGGAGAAGCAGGCCCGCTTTACCATCGATGCCTACAAGCGCATCGCCGAGCTCGAGGCCAAGCTCGCCTAACGAGCCCTCACAACCAAGTTCCCTTCCAAAAGCTCTGCCGCTACCCGCGACAGGGCTTTTTCTGTCCTCCTCCAAGTTGCGGTGAAATAGGGACTGAATAGGGGCCGACGGGCGCAAAACAATCCCTATTCCACCGCAACTCATCCGGAGATAGTCATTGGGGACAGTCTTGGTGCGCTCCGTTGTCCTCCCGTTCGGTTTTTACTGGGTGGGTATACTTCCATCCGCAATACAGACCGGACTGAGGAGGTATCCAAATGCCGGATAACGGGTCAATACAAAAAAGAGACGCGCACGAGATGGCTCATGGACGTCCTGTCCAGATAACCGAGCACACGACGGTAACCGAGCTGCAGCCCAGTCTGTCCGATGTCGTGTGCACAAACAAAAAGCTGCAGATTGGCTTTATCGTTGCGCTCGTGGTCCTGGCACTGCTGTCGGGCTTTGTTGCTCGTCCGCATTTCGCCGATACCAAAACTTGGGACTCTACCATCGAGGTCATCGACCAAAAGAAGGGCAACGTTTTGGCGCTCACGGCTTCATGCGTTGCTCTGTCTGCGGGTATTACCGCGCTGCCGGGTGATACGGGAACGCCGGTTGCCGAGCAGCTCGCACAGCTTTCGGGCAACCTTGGTATCGTGCTTGCCGTGCTATACCTAGAGAAATATTTGCTCACGATTTTGTGGTCGGTTGGCCTGGGCATCTTAATCCCGTTTGCGTTGGTGCTCTTTGCGGTGTCGCTCGGCATTCACGGGCGCTGGAGCACGAGCACTGTCCTGCGCCGTGTGGCGACGCGCGTGCTGGTGGTTGCCGTGATCGGTATGGCGCTTGTGCCTGCGAGCGTATGGGTGTCGCAGAAGGTCGATGAAACGTATCGCGTTAGCATCGAGGCGGCCGAGCAAAAGGCGGCCGACGCTGCGAGTGCGGCAGATAGCGATAGCTCCAAAACAAGCAAGAAAAAGACCGAGTCCGCAGAGTCCAAGAGCGTGCTCGAGCAGCTTGCCGACGGTGCCTCGGGCCTCGTCACGTCGGTGACCAGCGGCGCCAAGCAGATGACCGATGAAATTGTGCAGCAGGTGACCGACCTTATCGAAGGCGCCATCGTGATGATCGTGACCTCGTGCGTGATTCCATTGCTGGTGCTCGCGGCGTTTTTGTGGCTGGGGCACACCCTGCTGGGGATTGATATCTCCGGTCCCGCGAACTATTTGACGGGCCGCTTTCTGAGTGCTCCGTCCAAGCACGCCAAGAAGGGCAGGCAGTCTGAGTAGGCGGCAAAGCGATCTTTGGAAGATCAACCGTAAGAAGGCCGGCCGAGACACGTTCTCGGTCGCCCTTTTGTTTGTTGAACACATGGTCGCTACGTTCGCGCCCAGTCCAAACGGTCAGCAATCATCTGTGAACGGTATTTGTTCAAAAAAGAACAAAGATAAACAAATAATTCTTGCAGTTACTGTTCGACTGTGTTCAAATAAACATGAACAGTGAAGAACCGCACATTCAGATGCCCGGACCTGAACGCGATTCAACACTTCCAAACAGAAACTACGCACCTGCGTATCTCTCAAGGAGGATGTCATGAGGGTTGTAATCGCTTCCGATGCCGACGGTATGTCGATGAAGGAGTCCATCAAGGAGATGCTCATCGCCGACGGTCACGAGGTCGTCGACTATTCCGAGACCCCTGCCGCGGACTTTGTCGATTCCGCGACCGCCGTTGCCAAGGACCTGCTGGAGCACAAGGATTCCCAGGGCTTTGCATTCGATAAGTACGGCGTCGGCTCCTATATGGCCGCCGTCAAGATCAAGGGCATGGTCGTCGCCAACATTTCCGACGAGCGTTCCGCTTACATGACCCGCGAGCACAACGGCTCGCGCATGGTCACCATGGGCCCGGGCGTTGTGGGCACCGAGGTCGCCAAGAAGATCGCCCGCGAGTTCCTGCGTGCACAGTACGCCGGCGGCCGTCACCAGATCCGTGTCGACATGCTCAACAAGATGGCCTAACGAGAGCCACCGAGAACTCGAACTTCTACCTCAACTTGTGAATTCAGACGAAAGGACGTTCTGATGAAGAAGACCATCGCAATCGGTTGCGACCATATCGTTACGGACGAGAAGATCTATCTGGCCGACCGCCTGGAGCAGGCTGGCTACAAGGTGCTCGACTGCGGCACCTACAGCCACACCCGTACGCACTATCCCATCTACGGTAAGGCCGTGGGCGAGGCTGTTGCCAGCGGCAAGGCCGACTTTGGCGTGGCCCTGTGCGGCACCGGCATTGGCATCACCAACGCCGTCAACAAGGTTCCCGGCGCCCGCTGTGCCCTGGTTCGCGACATGACCTCTGCCCTGTATGCCCGTCGCGAGCTCAACGCCAACATCGTGGGCTTTGGCGGCAAGATCACCGGCGAGTTCCTGATGGCCGATATCATGCTTGCCTTCCTGGAGGAGCCCTACGAGAAGACCCCCGAGCACGATGCCCTGATCGCCAAGATCGATGCCTGCAATAAGGCCGACGCCGAGGCTCAGGCTGACCCGCACTTCTTTGACGAGTTCCTCGAGAAGTGGGACCGCGGCGAATACCACGACTAAGGAGGTTACGCGGTTTTACCAAACCGCGTAACGGGTCGACGCTGCGCGACGCTCGCTGACGTTGAGGGTGCCTGTGGGGTTACCGCTGTTGTTGCGAAGCGTTCTGGTACGGCAAGTTGCTCCGATAACACGTTTGCTTGCTGAGCTTGTGTGCTTCGCTCTTGGCGGTACTCGGCATTCTGCAGCTTTTCAATTGACGGCTCGCGTTTCTGTAATGGGGCGCGGGCCAGTTTTCTATCAGCCCAATTGGCTTGGCGGGCTTGGCGTGCATTGTTCTTTTGCGTGCGGCGCCGCCTCATTACCTTTGTGCTAAAGGCACGGCGTTCGCAATGGATCGTGCAAGATGATATGTGAAGGAGAAGATTCCCATGGAGTTTGTTCTTGATAACGGTTCTATCCGCGTGGCACTGAGCACGGCGGGCGGGTCGTTCACTTCTATTGCGGCCAACGGCCGTGAGTACCTGTGGCAGGGTGATCCGGCGGTCTGGTCGGGCCAGGCGCCCATTTGCTTCCCGATCTGCGGTGGCCTTCGTGATGGTCACGCAATGACCATGGACGGCCGCGAGGTAAAGCTCGCCCGCCACGGCTTTGCGCGCAAGCAGGAGTGGAAGCTCGAGGAGCAGAGCGACAACATGGTTGCGCTGAGCTTAAGCTCTGCCGACCATGCCGAGTTGCTCGAGCAGTACCCGTATCCGTTTAAGATCGTTGCTCGTTACACGATCGATTCGGAAAAGGTGGCCGTGTCGTACGAGGTGACCAATGAGGGCACCGAGGACATGCCGTTCTTTGTGGGCGGCCACCCCGGCTTTAAGTGCCCGCTCGACGAGGGCGAGTCCTATGACGACTACGAGCTCCGTTTTGAGCAGCGCGAGGCCACCGAGCTCTGTACTGCCGTTCCCTCGACGGGCCTGATTGATGTTGAGCATCGCAGCAAGAACCCCATGATCGGCCAGAACCTGCCGCTTACCCACGAACTCTTCGACTTCGCGGAGACCATCTTTGACGTGCTCGAGAGCCGCGTGGTTACGTTGACCAAGAAAACCGAGGACAAGGGCGTGCGCCTGACGTTCCCCGATATGCCGTACCTGATTGTGTGGAGCAAGCCCGAGGGCGACTTTGTGGCTGTTGAACCGTGGGGCGGCCTGTCCACCTGCTCCGACGAGGACGAAATTCTGGAGCACAAGCGTGGCTGCCTGGTGGCCAAGCCGGGAGAGACCGTCACTCGCGGCTTTGAGATCGAGATCCTTTAACGAGTTATCGTATGTTTGGGGCGGGTTATGCCGCCCTGGAACAGGAGTTCAACATGATTCTGACCGTTACCATGAACCCGTCGATTGATACGCGCTATCAGCTCGACAAGCTGATCATCGACGATGTTAACCGTGTGACGCCCGAAAAGACCGCTGGCGGCAAGGGCCTCAACGTGAGCCGTGTGCTGCTGCAGTTGGGCGACGATGTGCTCGCGACCGGTCTGCTCGGCGGCCACATGGGTGCCTATATGGCCGAGCTTATGGATGCCGACGGCGTCAAGAACGACTTTGTGCCCATCGCCGGTGAGACGCGCATTTGCCTGAATATTCTGCACGAGGGCAATCAGACCGAGCTGCTGGAGAGCGGCCCGCAGATCGCCCCGGCCGAGCTCGAGGCCTTTACGGCCAAGTTCGCCGAGCTTGCAGCGAAGGCGGACGTTGTGACGCTTTCGGGCTCGCTGCCGCGTGGCGTCGATGCCGGCTACTATGCCGAGCTCGTCAAGATCGCCGAGGAGGCGGGCGCCAAGGTGCTGCTCGACACCTCGGGCGCATCGCTGGAGGCCGCGCTGGAGTCCGACGCTAAGCCTGAGCTCGTAAAGCCCAACCTGACCGAGATTAACGGCCTGCTGGGTACGTCCTTTACGACCGATGATGTCGATGCCCTGCGCGAGGCGCTTGCCGCCGATGACCGTTTTGCCGGTATCCCCTGGGTTGTCGTTTCGATGGGCGCTGCCGGTTCGGTGGGCTTCCATGAGGGCCGCGCGTTCCGCGCCAAGACGCCCGCGATTGCGGCTGTGAACGCGACGGGTTCCGGTGACTCGACCATCGCCGGTTTTGCGCATGCCATTGCTGCTGGTGCCGACGACGTCACGGTGCTCAAGACCGCCAATACCTGCGGCAAGCTCAACGCCATGGATCCCAAGACCGGCCATCTGGTCATGGACCGCTGGGACGAGATCTTCAACAACGTTGAAGTTACGGAGCTTTAAAGTTACGGCGTTTTACTAAACGCCGTAACCAACCGACGCTGCAAACCCGCCAGAGCGGCAATCTGCCTTTCAACTGCGGCGGCATGACCAGAAGGTCAATGCCGCCTCGTTTCAAGGCACCTTGCTCGCTCTGGCGGGTTTTCGCTCATATGACCCAATCCGCTGTCAAGAGCCACAATGGCCCCGCCGACCGCTT